>JBBROE010000036.1:0-33453 GCA_038229695.1 Chitinophagales bacterium
AACGCTCCAATTCGACTGGGTCGAGAAAGTGCTCCTTTTTCGCGGCATGTGTTAACACGACTTTGAGCTTGTCAAAATAGGATTTTATAGTGGCCGGATCCATTTTACCCCTTCGTCCTTTTAAATTAGCCAGGTAATTTTTAAACCTCGCAATCAATGTTTCATCAATTTCAGCAAACGTGATGCGTGGCTGAAATGCATTAAGATGTTGAAGACAGGCGGTATACTTCTCCCAGGTAACTTCATCCAGTTTTACGGTTTCCGGAGGGAACCGGATAAAATTTTTGAAATAGTCATTGAAGACATTTCGCTCGCCCCGATACATCAGCTCTCTTTCAATAGCATAAAAAGTGACCGGCTTGTTCTGATTATAATGCCGCTTTATCAGCTCATTGAACTTTGTCACCACTTCTGCAATCTTGCAGTTAATCTCAAAATAAAAGATATGGCTTTCCTTTACCCAATGATTGTAATCTCCCTGCCAATCCGCTTTGGAAACCTTTAAAGGCAATTTGACGGGATAATAACGACGTGGTTCTTCAGCGGTCAGATAAACACATATGTGTACAGGATATAAGCCGCTTTTTGTGCGGGCGTTCCGCCAATTGTGCTTGACGGAAATTTTTGGTATTAGTATCATAATTCCTCCTTTTCATTCTCACATTTCAGGGTAAAACTACCCTATTTCAATGCGAAAACTGTAACAAAAAGTGCAAAAAAATTAACGGGAAATGGAGTGAATTAACGGTATCTGCCAGAAACGAAAAACCCACGAAAGCGATTGCTAGCGTGGGTTTGAACGTTTTTTTACGAATTTGGAGATTTCTAAAAATCCCCGTTTAGCTCCCCCTTCTGGACTTGAACCAGAGACCCTCTGATTAACAGTCAGATACTGTTAAAAAAACGTCATAAATTTTATGAGTGAGTGCCTTGCCTCCATTTTAATCATTTAAATAGGTGGTAATCAACCGTAATTACTTTCTGTATCGGGAAATAATTTCTTACCTCCATTTTACTTCCTCTTCATTTACCTTACAGGCTGTAATCCATACCCACAAAGGATTACAGTATATGAGTAGTAATATCAGGTCAAAAAAAATTGTGCCAGCTTTGGGAAATTATTATTGCAAAAACGGCCGTTATAAAATGTTGTTTGGATGCCTATGCAAAGTTGCTTTATAAAAAACGCTTGCGTGACCGAAAACTCACGGCTGTGCAGACTGCAAATAAAGACGACATAGCGTCTGTTGTCATTAATGCAGCGGCTGTTGCTGACAAGACAGAAGAAAAAGAATTAATAGACATTGCAGTATTATCTGCTTTAGCGGGATTTGCGCGAGCGCACCTTATTCCGTTTGATTAAAGATCCATTATTCCCAAAATTGAAGCGTGGTAAACGGTAGGTTTTTATAAAAGAGAAAGGGATGATTTATCCAACACATAATACAGTAATTTATAAGGGGCAAGTTGCGTGCAAAGAAACTGGCATCAGGTAAGTTACTCCTGTACATGGACAATTATCCTCCGGTATGGAATCCACAAAAGAAAGTGTTGACCACCCGGGAACACCTGAAGTTGTACCTGTATTCGCAGCCAGGAACCGATTTGGAGAAGAAAGAAAATGAACTCAGCCGCGAGATGGCAGAAAAAATATTTCTGAAACGCATGAAGGCGTTTATGCTGGATGAAAATGATTAGTAAAATAAAGAAGTACTGGAAGGTGATTTTCTCGTATTTGCCAAGGCCTGCCTATTACGCACTATAAGACTTCTGGAACAAGGCATCCACATCCGTACCGTTACTTTTGGGATAAACACTGTTTGATTGAAAGCCTTTGTTCACCAAAATCACGTTCTCCCCTTTTATGGACAAATCATAGTCTACAAATACTTTATTTACGGTTTCAAAAAACTGTTTTGAGCACCCTTCCTTCATGGTGTCGTGAAGCTCTATGATGATCATCTTGGTTTTTGGAAGCCATGCATCATAGTTCGCTGTAAAAAGTTCCTTTTCACTTGATTCAATATCCAGCTTCAGTATATCAATAAAGTCTATGTCATATTTCTTCATCAGGGTACCAATGCAAACGGCGGAAACATTCCATTCATGCTCATTCTCTTCTACCACCATTGCCCACTTTCCAATATCGAATTTGTCCCACACTTTTAATTTAGCTTCATTGTTCCACAAGCCGCTGTTCTCGCAATACACATTGTCATAACTGTTTACATTTTTTTCAAGCTGCTGAAAATTATCCTTGTCGGGTTCTATACAAATGACTTTCGCATGGGGGAAGCGGTTTTTAATCATCACGGTAAACAAGCCAATGTTGGCACCACCGTCAATAATGAAACGCGGCGTCTCACCATATTGAATTTCGTACTCTTTGTATAAAAAAACCTGGTGAAAAGCCAGGGTGTCGGAAGTGCCCTGGCGAAGAGAAAGAGGATGCCTGAGATTTGGAATAACAAGACGGTTTGTGCGTTTAAACAGCAGTTGCAGGAAGACCCTTGTTCCGTCCCAGGGGCCCATATGTTTTAAAAGTTTGACGTAGGTGCCGATAGTTTTTTGGACACTTCCTGAACCAGCGCTTTGGTGTGCATGCCCCTGCCTGAGAGGGGTAGAAGTTGGATTAACGGTTTGATTTTCTGCAGCCAGACCATTCATAAGTGTTGATTTGTATAAATTAGCGGTTAGTTCCGGTCTTTCTATCGACACCGGCGACCAAACAAACGTATCAGTCTAGGGGTAGCACCTATGACTACATCCTGGCCTCTCACACTTTCGGTCTGAAGGGTAATATTAATGTGATCCGTCTTTGTTACCGAATTTGATACTCCTTAAAACCAATTAAACTAATTTCTACCGTGAATGGATTAGGCTGTATTGTTGTAAACGTAAACCTGCCATTATCGTCGGGCTACGTTGCCGCTTTCATTCACATAATTTAGTATACGCAGCTTTCGGCGAATGTCTGCCTGCCCTTTGTAGTCATTACAATACGATCAGAATCTGATTACTAAGCTAAAATTTGTCGACAAAGTCTCAATCTCTAAACCTTATAGCATCCTGCTTAATTTTGTATCTTATTGCTTGGCAAAGAAGGCAAGTAAAAGATAAAGCAATGCAAGAAGGATCAAAACGACTTTTTGATAAGACCACGCTAAAATAAATGGTTAAGACTATCGTTTACATATCCTCATTTCCTCTTAGTTTGCGACAGACGTTGGTGCGCTTTTTGTGATAACTTAATGCTACTGCCCACTCATTTTAACCGCTACGATTGTAATTAGATAGGTCTGCAAATCCTTTCCCTGTAATTTTATTTTTACACCCGTATTAACAGCTGCCGTGTTTATATAGAAACGAATTTTATCTTTTTCAAATAAAAGTGCCGCAATCATTCTAAAATGTGCGCATAATCTAGAAATAAAAGGCTTTAATAGGTAGAGTTTAATCTTATGCGATTCTGAATGAAGATAAGCAGGTTTTTCTGGATGGTATATACCACAAAGTGGTTATTTGGAGTTTTGTTGAGCAGCCGCGGTTCCACCTATAACATGCTTACAGTAAGTCCGGTATTAGTAATGCAAAGTCGGGTGTTTTACCCTTTTCCCGCCAATTCATCAGGCGAATGGGGGCGGTAATTGCAATTGGAGTTTTCACAATCGGCTTCAGGTTTCGAATCTTTAACTCTCTGAACACTGCGTCAATACGATCTCTTAAACGGGGCGGAGCACCCTGCATACGTTTTTGCCAACGTCGCCTTTCGTTGCTGGATAGATAAAGAATGTTTATTCTGAGATTTTTGAATCAGGAATACGATTAAAAAAGTTATAATAACGGAGGCATTTCCTGTAATCGTCTGCCAGTATTCTGAGAAATGAACTGAAATTCCGGAATATCCGAACGTACAACGCTTAAAAAGGCAAATACAAGTGCATGTGTTTTTCCCGCAGCCTCATTGATTTCGGATGCTAGCTGTTCTTACCCTGAAAAGTCTTTCATTTCTTCCATTGTAGCATACTGAGAATAATAGATATTATGGTCCTCCAAAGCTCAATAGTTCTTTATATAATGACGTTTACATTCAAATCCGGACAGTGTTTTTGATTTTATGAGGAATGAAGATTAACTAATCCCATTTTTTCATGAATGCGTCATTGAGAAAAAAGAGAGAGGGCACGCTTCTTGTGATTGTGTGTGCACGGAAATGCGGTTTTGTATGGCAACATTGATGTGCAGGGGAAAAAAGCTGGCTTACGGAGCAAATAAGAACGCAAGCGAGGTAAAATATGATGCTAAACAAGGGAGGAGGGCAGCGGCAAAGCCTGGCGATTTCGACTAAGACCTTGTAAATGTTGAAATTAAAATTGCAGCTTACAAAGCATAGTTGTCGCCTCTTTCAGATAGTAATCACAACAGCCTACCCTACATTCAATTCGCCAGTAAACAATGCAAGCACATTATCCCATATCGGGGCACTATCGCCCCGTTATAAAAAGCAATTTCTTTACACACCATTAAATTAAAACAAATGAAAAATTTACTTTCACTTTTATTGTTGTCTTTTGTATTTGCACAAATTCACGCCCAGAAACTTGATGCTAAAGATGTGCCGGCACCTGTTACTGATGCTTTTAATACTTCACATGCTTCCGTGAAGGATGCGGACTGGAAAAAAGATGGTAAATACTATGGCGTTGCCTATCAGGTAAATAAACTGGACAATACAGTTACTTACGATATAAACGGAGCAGTGGTAAGCACTACCGAAGGTATACCTGTATTGAATCTACCGAAATGTGTGGCAGATTATGTGCGGTTGAAATATCCGCATAACAAAATTAAAAAAGCTTCGAAGACAACCGATGCCAGCAATACGGTCTCTTATACGGCCAAAGTAGACGATCAAAATCTCAGTTTTGACGAGTCCTGTAACCTGACAAGTACGGTAAAAGCTGATTAAGTTGAAGCGTTAATTTAAAAATAAAAGCGTCCTGTTTCCTGGACGCTCTTATTATGATTTGTATCTGCGCCACCTCAGATTTAACTTCAGACTATGCAATATGGCTCAAGATGAAGTCTTCACCGTTTTGAGCCTTACTTGCCTATTTCTTTCATCGAGGCTTACTATTACCATTATCGTCCGCAGGAAACGTTGCAGCAGCTGAAAAACGTATTATCCACGGTACGCGGAGAGTTGGAACATGGGGTCACTTTGCCAAAAAATGTTTATTTAAAGGTTGATAAATCCATTAAAGACCCTACCGCAGACCCGGTGAGTGCTGTATTGATCTATAAAGGTATCCTAACCAGCAATGGGAATCATATCGATGTAGATCTGGTCACTTCAAATCTGCACGTTTTCAGCCGGTTAAATTTAATGCAGAACGTAAGCGATGCGGACAGAAAGAATCAATCCGACACATTCAAGGATATAACAAACAGGATCTTTTGAAATGTTTAATAATAGGCAAAATCAATCAGTTTTTGTCCTGCTGTAGATGCTGCCCTTTGCTAAGGACAAGCGCGCAAAATTCATCAGCAGCTTGTACTGACCACGTCAACTTCTTTTCAGTGCGTTTAAGATATCAAAACTTAGCTTATCATAATCCGCTCGCGGCTTTTCACTTTCAGTTTTACCCGCCGGCGGACTGTTATAGAAGCAAAAATATAGCAAGGCAGCCGTTATTTAGCGGTAGACACAACAAGTATCGGCGTTTTGTTATCACCTTCAGCTAATAAACGCTCTGTCGCCACTCAGCAAGGGTCTGCTCTTTTAGTGATGATCGCAAAAGCGATTTATAGCCTTACTGATGCTCCATCATCATCCGTACACCTCAACAATAACTAATAATTAATAATATTTAAAAAATAGCACACATAACCCCAGTCTCGTTCACAATCATGCAGTTGTCGCCCGATCTTATCAGTTCAGGACAAGTATTGCCGTTGCGCAACGGCTGTTTGCACTTAAATTAATTATACAATCAAGTTATTTTAATCATGAAAATAAAAATTACACCGGCTTTACCATGGGTCAAAAATCGCTTCATGCTTTTTTACTAGGATTTATCGTAATGTGTGCGTCAGATTCTTGGGCTCAAAAAGCTTTTTATTTTATTGACCATCCCGAAGTTCCGCCAGCAAGCGGCTACCGGGCAGGCTATATTGTTACGCTTAATGGCAATACAATCGCCGGCCGTTTAGGCAACACCGAATCGTTAGGTAAAATATTAACCCCGGATAAATTATATATCGGCAGTGACGTAACGGTGCAATTGGTAAATAATGGCGAAGTAAGTAAAATAGTTTTCATTCCTAACGGTAAAAACAATTCGAGCGAACAGAAATTCGGCCCGGAAGACATCCGGGCCTTCGGCGATTTATCTGCTTTTAGCAATCGCCAGGTGATTGACCTTGATGCCGAATTTAATCAAAACGGGTTCCTTAACTTTAATACCATTAGAAAAACCTTTTCTCACAAACGCAGAATGAGGATGCAAACTTGCTGCTTCGTACCACCTTTAACAGCAACTGCACCTACGAAAATAAATATATAGAGGCAGAAAAGGCTTATGCTTTTTTACAGGTGCTAACCCGTGGTAAAATAAACTTATATTTTGACACCCGCTTGGAAAGGCTGTATGTTGATAAGGCGAATAGCAGGGACCGATTATTTTACTATAACTACCATGATCCGCATATTTCCGGACTATTTGACGACTCAAACGAGCTCGGGAATTTGTGGAACAGCTCGCCAGAAATGAACCGGAGTGAAAGTTTTATAAAGCTCATCGGCATTTACAATCTTGAAGCAGACAATAATCTAAAAGCCCGCTACGCTGACTATGTGATCACCAACCAAAAGGATACGATGACGGGGACTGTAGCCATAAGAGGATTATTTTCAAGCTACTTGCGCGGTACGGTCGATAAGGTAACCGTATCTGCTGAATCAATGCCAGGAAAAGAGTTTAAAGGCAGCGAACTTAAAACAATCGTCAGGCATATCAACAACACGCCATTTACTTTCGACGCCTATGACATGAGGCGTATTCATCAATGGGATGCAATATTAAATGTTCAGTATACCAGTTATTGAACGAAATTGTAGTATTCTGTTTAAGTTCCGCGATAATATAATTTCTGCCACCTAATTGGTAATCTACAATCAATGATTCTATTCAGAGTTAACTTGTAATTTCAAAATACTTGTTGAAATAAAAAATAGCGTTAAAACTAAATGAATCTGATCCTTTGTCATTTGTTGTGATGATAAAATAGTGAATTGATGTTTGAACAGGCATACGAAAGCGACCTCCCCGCAACCTGCTAGTCAAATTTGGACTTGCAGGATTGGCAAAGCCCGGGCAAAGTTTCGCCCGGGCTTTGCCAATCCCTATGCTATACTAAAAACTAGTTCTGAAATTCACGTTCTGCAGAATATTCTGCGCAACCTTCTTCCCCAACGCCACACCCGCATTCACCGCCGGCTTGTAATGTATACCCGCGTAGACCCGTGCTATTGCCATCTCCTGTGCCAGGTCCTCAAATGAATTATAATGGCGCGGCAGCTGGTTCAGGTATGCATAGTAGTTAACATCAAATGAAAAACTTGAACCAAACTCACTGGCAAGCATAACCGCTAGCATACCGCCGTTGGTGGGGTGACCTGCGGGGTATTCAGGATAAGGTGGTGTGGGGTACAAGGTTGTAAAAGCTGGATTACCGATCGAATTTTTGAAGTAGCTGATTGGACGCATTACCAGAAAGCTATACTTTTGAATAAATGTTAGCGTCAGTGCTTCAAACGAACCGATACCCACTTTGGCAAAGGCAACTGCCGCCTTATCAAGTTTAGCATCGGCCTTTGTAAATACCGCCACCAATTGCCCAGCGATGGAACTGCCACCACCATAGCCTGTGCCTTCGCGATGATACAGCGCAATATTCCGTTTCTCGTCGTCCAAAGCCTGCGAGAGATCATAAGTTTCCTTCGCCATCTGGTAGTAATCAGATTTTGGATCAATACTGAATGTGTATGGCAGGGCCGGTGCCGATGCGCGATCACGACTGCCATTTACCATTTGTCTGCGCAACGCATGATACGGATTCGCAGGCCCCGCAGTGCTGTACTCTTTCGTCCAGAAACCGGTGCCGGTAGGAATCACATACGCGGGCTGTTGCGCAATAGTTGCCGTACCATCGCCCTGGGCCCAGGTCCAAACTGCTTGCGCCACATCGCGACCAAACTGTATTGAACGCTGCAAAGTCAGGCTATCCACTTGCTTTGCATACTGCGCCTGAAGTTGAGCTTCAAGGATATTCATCGAGTCTTTGTTGACCGCAGATGCGCCGGGGAAAAGACTTCGATTTATTGCCGCCAGCGCTGCGTTTGCGCTCGCTGCCCAATGATACGTCTTGCCGGGTTCCCTTGCCGGCATTTGCGGCAGCGAGTTTAACTGACCACTCAGCGACCGGTAGCCGGGCATGCCGGGCACAACGGCTTCATACAAGGCAATGCCGGTATAAGCAAAAGCCCTGTCTGCCGCGGGGGCGGTTGCGCCTGTAGCCAGTGGCAGACGGAACATATTAAGTTGCTGGTTGAGCCAGCGAACCACTACCTCCGATGAAAAAGTGTTGGTTGATGTTTGCTTCCCGTTGGGCGAATCATCATCGTTCTTATGGCACGCTGCGAAAGAAACGAGGACAAAAGTTAGCAAAAATAATTTTTTGAAGTGGTGTGGTAACATAGCAAATTTTTTTGATAAATAACCTGATTGACGGCAAAAAGGTAAATAAAATGCGGGGTGGTTTCCAACTCTGATCGACAAACGTGAACCGTGGCAGAGATAAACATAGAAAGCGGCCCGGGCGGCGCTTTCCGGGTAGTTTTTGCCGTCTGTCGGCAATGTTCGTCTTTCGTCTATTGGGGAATGAAGCGACGGCAATTATTCGTAAATTGGCGAAGAAGCAGCAAAGCCGTGAATACCATGGATCACAATAAATTCATCTTTTCGCGGGAGTATCGCCTCTGGCGCCACCTCCTGTATTGGACCCTGCATATTGTTTTGTGGGGCAGTTTCTGGGCTGGCTGGGTCTGGTGGGTGGGCCATCCTTTCAACCTCTTACATTATATGGTGAAGATGCTGATATGGATGCCCGCATTCATCCTGTATTCGTTTCCAATTATTTACTGGATGATTCCGAGACAGCTAATGAACGGGCAGTATATCCGTTTCTTTTTTGCTATACTCACCTGGGGGATCGCCGGTGTGTATCTGAATATGTTGTACCGGCAATATGTGTTCGTTGACGTACAAAGATTTTTCGGCTTCAGTGAGATATTTTCAGAAGTCAAAAGTATTGGCAGTTACCTGTGCATGACCACAACCGCCGCCGAAGCTTCGATCCTGGCGCTGTTCAAGCATTGGATAATTAAACAGCAGGACTGGAAGCAGGCAGAGCAGGAAAAGATTTCGGCACAACTGGAATTGCTGAAAGCACAATTGCATCCGCACTTTCTTTTTAATACACTAAACAACATCTATGCATTCGCGCTGGAGAGCTCGGACAAAACACCACAGCTGGTCTTAAAATTGTCGTCCTTGCTTAGTTATATCCTTTATGAATGCCGCACAGACAAGGTGTTGCTTCAGAAAGAGCTCCGGGTGATGAAGAATTACATCGACCTTGAACAGGAACGTTATGGTGATAACCTGGATATTTCTTTGAACATTGAAGGTGATATCCAGGACAGATTTATCGCACCGCTGCTCATTCTTCCTTTCCTGGAGAATGCATTCAAGCACGGCACTTCTGAGCAGATCGGAAAACCGTGGATGAGTATAGACATCGCAGTGAAGGATGGAATTATGAAATGCAAGGTCATAAACAGCAAGAATGCGGGCTTCCCGCACCGTGAAAATGGTGTAGGAATTAAAAATATTATGAAGCGCCTAGAACTGCTTTATCCCGGGAAGCACCAGTTGAAGCTGTCGGACGAAGGCGATTTTTTTGTAGTCTCCCTGTCCTTAACACTGAATACACCTGCGGCGAGCATTGGTGTAGTGAAAACTATCCAACCAGAAGCTGAAACCTTTGTGCATGAAATTGCGTTGCCTTCTAATTGATGATGAGCCCCCGGCGCTGAAGGTGCTGCAGGCCCATATAGCGAAGCTGCCTGACCTGGAGATCGTTGGCCTTTGTCTTAATGCGGTCGAGGCCATGAAGATATTGCGTCAGAAGAAGGTGGATGTGATGTTTCTCGACATCAAAATGCCAATGATCATCGGAACCGAATTTTTGCGGAACCTGTCTCATCCACCCAAAGTGATTTTTGTGACTGCCTACCGCGTTTACGCGGTGGAAGGTTTTGAACTCGATGCGGTTGATTACCTGGTGAAACCCGTTTCATTTGAACGCTTTCTGAAAGCCATTGACCGTCTGCAGCGCAATGGCGCCGTGACCACTTTACCCGAAGAGAAGGCCTTTCAACCTAACCTTAACGCATTTGTGTATGTGAAGGCCGACAAAACGATGCACAAAATATATGTTAATGACATCCTCTATCTGGAGAGCTGGAAGGACTATGTGAAGTTGTTTTTCATTGGTGGCAAGCACCTGCTGATTAAGCAATCTATCAGCGCGATGGAGAACCTGCTTTCTGAGCACCAGTTCCTGCGCGTGCATCGCTCTTTTATCATTTCGCTCGATAAGATCTCTGGTTACACCAATGCGTCGGTAAAGATGCAACAGACGGAGATACCGATTGGCCGGTTTTACAAGCAAACTGTGATGAGTAGTTTAGTGAGGTGATAATTCTTGACCTGGTGCCAGGTTTAAATGTAAGACCCGCAGAAACTAACATCAAAAGGGAAGGGTAATACAGTAATGTGAGGTTTAAACGGACGGCATTCGCGTTTAATAACCTGTTACATGTTATGGACGCATAGCGCCGAATAGAAAGACCTGTAAACTTCTGCACAACTCTTGTGTCAATTTATTTCATAATAACTAATTAATTTTCGTTAGCTCACTTTTGGTAATTATCGGGGGCACCAACTTGTTGTAAGCGTCCCTTGTTTCGATACAGTTTAAGATTAGGATTTTCAAAAGTAAGCGCTTTTGTTATTCTACTTTTATCCACTAAACGGCTGATCTCAATTTTTGAATGATTTCCATTCGCCCTTTATGGATAAAGATCGCTCTGGACCAGGTCGTTGGAGTGATATATACTACAAAATGGGTATTTTGACGTTTTTCCAATCCAATATTGCCTTTTCCTTTACTTATGGAAGTTTTCCTGATATAAAATAAGCCTTTGGCTTCCGTTTAAATTCAGTGTTAACGTCAGTCTGGCTAATCTTACTATTTTAAATTTTAAGATTACGCAATCGCTTGGCGCAACAGTCAGAACAGCATTGGGTTAAGGCGTTTCACCGATGGGTAATTTGGCAGTGCGTTGGCCTTAATAAGTGATGGTTCCGTCCCATTCTGCAGAGCCATCAGCATTGTATAAATTTTCGTGCGCAGTGCCCAAAAACTTCCCTGTAGCACCAGCGTATTTACCTGTTCCCCCGGAAATAATGGCGTCAAAATGCAGGGTGATATTACCTGCATCTTCAATGTCAGGCGCATGGCCGGTAATAGTAGCTAATATCTTGTCACTGTTATCTGCTGTAGTTACAATAACACCGGACAAATTATAGTTTTCGTCAAACTTTGCGTGCGCTATAAATGACGATTTCCCTATTGGGGTTCCGCTACCCTGTCCCGCAATGGAGTCTAATTCCGGTGGACCTGTCTGAAGAATTGTAGTCACGGTAGTGAACTGGCCCTTTAAAGGAACTGTTTTCGGATGATGGTTGTTTGATTTCTGGCAACCTGTGAGTATACAGATAGCCATAGCAAAGGCCATAATACGGACGGCATTGAGCCTTGTACTGGTAAATACTTGCATGATTGAATGATTTAATTGTGTGTAATAATATTATCCGGGCAAATATGCGCCTCTTCAATATTTCACACAATACGCTTTTTGAGTGAGTACATCCGTCAAACAATCCTTTCCCTCAAAACCTTTGCAATGGCTTCTTTACCGCAGTTAACGTGGAGTTTACTGTAGATGTTTTTGAGGTGCGTGCGCGCTGTATCAAATGATATGACCAATTCCTGTGCAATCGCCTTAATGCTGTATCCCTTGCTTAATAGCTGCAACACCTCCTTTTCGCGCGGCGTTAAATGATATTGCTGCCCGTTTGATTTGATGGCGAACGATTGCAAAACTCTTTTAGCTATTGCGGGAGACATGGGTGCGCCACCTTCCAATACATCGCCAATGGCTTCAAATAATTTGAAGGGCGAAGTCTTTTTGATGATGTAACCATTTGCGCCTGCACAAAGACTATGAAATAAACTTTCATCGTCTTCAAACATCGTATACATTATTATCAACGTATGCGGCCTTGCTTCTTTTATTTCTGCGACCGCCTTTATCCCGTTCTTGCCGGGCATATTTATATCCATAATCACGATGTCCGGCTTGTCGCGGCGTATAATGGTGGCTGCATTCATTGCATCAGGATAGTCGCCAATTACGCGATAGTCGTTAGTGTTGCCCGCTGCTATAAGCACTACCAATGAATTGCGTAGTTGCTCGTCGTCTTCAAAAATGGTGATGGTGGGCATATTGTAAAATTAACTTTTCTTAAACCAGTCGCGTATGCCCTTTTTGAATGAGGCGGTCTTTACAGGTAAAATTATTTTTATAAAAGTTCCCTGCTCCAGCTTAGAATCGATATATATGGTGCCGCCCCATTTTTGCATACGGTCCAACATGTTTTTTAAACCGTTCCGGTGGCTGGGCAGGCCCTTTTCAAAGCCTTTGCCGTTGTCCATTACTTCCAGTACTAATTCATTGTTTTCCGCGCGGAAACTGACATTTACTTGTGTTGCTTCAGCATGTTTTTGTACGTTATTAATTGCTTCTGTAAATACAAGAAACAGATCCCGACGTGCAGCAGCCGTCATTGAAGTTGGGAGGGACTGTTCATCAATATCCATTGTATAAACTGTGCTGGTAGCATCTAAAACTCCCGCAAGAAATCTTCTCATGCGAGCTATTATTGAGGGCATGTCATCATTATTGGTATCGATACTCCATACAATATCGTCCAATGCATCTGCAGATACCTGTACTTCCCCTGAAACCTTTTTCAGGTGTGCTGAAATTTCCTGTGGTGTATTAATCTTTTGCTGACCTAACGCAGAAAGTAAATTAATATGGGTAAGTCTTGCTCCAAGTACGTCATGTAAGTCCTGGGAAATTCGTTTACGTTCTTCATTCTGGGTTACTAACATCATGCCAAGCAATGCGGCTTGTTTCCTTTTTAATACGCCGACACGCAGGCTGTAGGCTGTATATAGTAATGAAAATACTATAACAATGTAGAGAAGCAATGCTTTCCAGCTTAACCAAATGGGTGGCAGAACGCGAAATGACCAGGATATTTCATTGGTGGCACCTAAAGCATTTCTCGCTTTCACTCTGAATGTATAACGCCCGCCGGGCATATTTCCAAATACAGCTTTGGTGCTGTTACTCAGAGAAGTCCAGTCATTATTGTATCCTTCCATTTTGTATTGATACTGGACCTGCTCAGGAAATGCCGGCTCAATGGCCGCAAAATCTATAGACAGGCTGTTATATTCATGGGGAAGCACGAGGTTTTGAGGTATCGGGTAGAATTTAGCAATGCTGTCCAACCGGATTTGGCCGTATTTCTTGTTTTGGCTATTTGCTGAAAACGGAAATTCACTTCCAAAAGAAGTAAGCATTTCAATTGCTATTGAATTGCTGTCAGTTTTCGCTGCCGGCTGTTGCACTTGCAGCAGGCAATTCCAACATATGCGATCATTGTTAATGCCGACATTTTGAATGACAAGGTGAATCGGTGTTAAATTCTTTCTTGGATGGATGGCTTCATAATCAAATCGTATCAGTTTCCCTGCACCACTTCCGGCCCAGATGATTCCTTTATTATCTGCAATTATTCCTCCTGTGCTTAAGTCTGTAATGGGATAACCTGTTTTCTGACTAAAATTCTCAAACCGTTGGGTTATGCTGTCCTGTGCGAGGTTTTCTTTTACCCCTGACAACCCTTTGTTGGTACCCATCCAAACCATATTCCTGCTGCGGTCTTCAACAATAAAGGAAATAGCATTATCAGAAAGACCGTTTGCCGTGGTGTAGTTTCTGAATTGTCTTCCATCATATCGGCTTACCCCCCTGCTATCTGTGCCTAACCATACGGTACCGGTATTGTCAGCCAGAACGGCAGTAATCGAGTTGCCAGCGAGTCCCTGCAGGGTGCTGTAATTAACAAAATGATGTCCGTCAAATTTGCTTGCACCGCCGTCGTGCGTGCCAAACCAGATATTCCCTTGTTTGTCCTGGGCAATGCTCCAGACTGCGTTACCAGCGAGTCCCTGAACGGTTGTATAATTGGTAAAGCGTTTACCGTCGAACATGCTAACACCGCCTTCTCTGGTACCCATCCAGACATTGCCCTGTTTATCCTGCATCATACTTATTACAGCATTACTGGCAAGTCCCTGTTTCGTAGTATAAGTTATAAAATGGATGCCGTCGAATTTTATGGCGCCCGCCCTGTCTGTACCAAACCAAACAGTCCCGTCCCGATCTGGCAGTATACTCCATACCGAAACGTCCGGCAAACCCTCCTTTCTGCTATAACTTGCAAATGCATGTCCGTCATAGCGACTTACCCCACCCTCGTAAGTCCCGAACCATAAGTTCCCGGCCTTGTCCTGGCCCCCACTGAAAATAAGGTTCGCAGCAAGTCCCTGCGCAGTCGAGTATTGCGTGAAGGCGTTTCCTCCGTATCGACTGATCCCACCACCCTGGGAGCTGATCCAAATATTACCGTTACGGTCCTGCAGCATACTGTTTATCTTGTTCTCCGCAAGGCCTTCGTTTTTTGAATAATTAGTGAATCATTCACCATCAAACCTACTTACTCCATTCGTGTGTGTGCCCATCCAGAGATTCCCTTTGTCATCGTTCAGCATGCAGTAAATAGAATTATCCGCCAACCCGTCGGCAGTAGTAAAATTTACAAAGCGGTTTCCGTCAAACCGGCAGGCGCCTGTATTGGTGCCAAACCACAAAAGGCCGTTTTTATCTTCCGAAATACAATTGACCGCTGTATCTGGAAATCCTTGAGGTATACTGTACGTCGTGAATTGCCTGCCATCATACCTGCTCACACCACCGGCATCCGTCCCAATCCACAGATTTCCCCCTTTGTCCTGCAACAAACAACGTACAAAATTGCCTGCGAGCCCACTCGCTTTATTATAATTAATAAAATGCCGGCCGTCGTAACTGCTCACGCCACCATCATGCGTACCAAACCAAAGCAACCCCTTGTTATCCTGCAGCATGCAAGTAACAAAGTTGCCCGCTAGTCCCTGTGCGGTATTGTAATTAATAAAACGCTTTCCATTGTACCTGCTTACACCAGCTGTGGTGCCCACCCAAATGTTTGCACCACGGTCCTCCATTATACAAGTTACGACGCTGCTTATTAGACCTTGCGCTGTAGCGAAATTCACAAATGCCTGCCCGTCGTACCGGCTGATACCACCTCCTCCTGTGCCGAGCCAAAGATTACCCGATCTGTCAAGTGCGCTGCAAATAATATTATTTACTGGCAGCCCCTGCGCGGTACCGTAGTTGATAAAAAATGGCAAACCTACCGGTGAACTTTTTGTAACGATGGGGTGACCGGCTTTTATAATTGATGGTAGGGGGCGTGAAGCAAGGGCAATGACGATAGCTTCGGCTGCTGCTGTTTTCGCTTGCGCGGTGTCCCTTGTTTGTTCTTGACTCACTACATTTGGAAACTGCCAGGAAGCCGAAAGAGGTTGGCCATATAAGAGGCAGCTGATAAGAAACGTTGCCGACCACACGCAGCATTGTTGTGACCTTCCGGAACGGACTATTTTTCTGAATAACTTTATTGTCGTAATGATCACGCTTTGAAATTAAGGCATTATTTACTATCCTGTTACTAAGAGGGCATCGCAAACAAAAAGCGTGGGCGAAGCTGACCTCTTACACAGCTGAAAATATTTCTTCAACCATTATCACTTCCTGTACCATGCATTTATAATGTCTCACATTTTTGCGCACACCGCTTCTGCGATACTGACTTTTGAGTTTATTTCCGGGGGATACGGTCATCCAGCCGTTACGATGGAGTGCCATCAGTGTCGGCTACAAGATTGGGTACCCAATTTCCCGGTAAGGTTCATAGTTTGGGAACTACCGGAAATTACAATTCAGGGAGCTGTCTAAGTTGCCGTAATACGGCAGCCAGCCTTGTTTGGTAGCGTGCAATGCCCGCTTCTTATTGCTTCTTCAGTTGGATAAAAAACCCCCCGCCGGGTGCAAGATGGAATTTCATAGTATCCCCTTTTTTAACAATCATTTCGGTTAGGAGATAGTCTGCGGCATACCGGTCTGCGTTGATCCCATCCTTGCAGACAGTTGCTGTATAATTTTGGCCGGCCTCAACAAAATTCCATTTTATTTCAATGTCCCGTGGCGTCCAGTTGCTCATACGCGCCACATACCAGTCCGCTCCTTTTTGCCTTGCCGTTACAATGTATTCGCCCGCTTTTCCATCTATAATAGAAGTTTCATCCCAGGTGGTGGGGACCTTTGCCATCAACTCCGTGAATGCGGGTTCCAGCGAGGCCTGCGAAGGATTGCCACCAAAAATTTCCATCGGGTTATCGTATACCACGAACATGGCGAGTTGATGACAACGGGTGCCCTGCGTCATTACCGAGCCTTCAATCGTTCTGAACCCCTTTTTTGTAGCGTTGTTAAAAACCAGCGGCTCGTAGTCAAAAGAACCAGACAGCATTCGGGTATACGGCAAAATCACGTCGTGGTCCGGTGACGCCAGGTTGGTGCCTATGTTGTATTCAGAGCCCAGTACGCCTTCCCGGGTAACGTTATTGGGATACGTTCGATTAAAACCGCCGGGCGGGTAAGCGCCATGATACATGATCATCATGTGGTGCGCCGCACACGCTTTTGCAATCCGGTAATAAAAATTTACTGTCTTCTGGTCGTTCCTGTCAATAAAATCGGTCATGATAAAATCTACACCCCATTTATTAAACCGGTCCAGCGCACTGTCCAGCTGCCTGTCCAGGGCATCGGCCAACGTCCACATGCTTATTTTTATGCTTTTTTCTTTTGCATAGGCCGTCAGCGTGTCCATATTGATAGCTGGGTTAAGGGTGAAGAGGTTCAGGTTGTCGCTCCAGCCGGCATCCATCATGATCCTGTTGAACCCAAAGCGTTTTGCAAAATCGATGTAATATTTATAGGAGGCTGTGTTGATGCCCGACCGGAACGGAACATTGAACAGATTGACGTTAATGGTCCATTCATCGGTGCCTTTGCCGGGCTTTACCCAGGAGGCGTCACCAATTCTTGAAGGAGAGGCAAGCCGGTAAACAATATCATTCGATGGCAATTGCCGGTCTTCATCGGCAATCATGAGTACCCGCCAGGGAAAGGTCCGGGTACCCTTTGTTCTGGCAATGTAATCCGCACGCTTCGTCACCAGGGCCTGCGGATATTCACCACCTGTCATTTTTTCTTCCAGTGGATAAGCCGGAAATACGGCCCGTAAAGCAGGTGAACCGGTACCGGTTAAAAATAAACCGGGGTAATCCTCGAGATCTGATTCAAGGATAGCAATTTTTGGATTAGAAGGAGGAGCTACCAATACCGGCGTATAAGCCACTTCGGTCTTTGCAATGGAGTCCAGTTGCTGTAATGGATACACTTCTTCAAAGCTGGTGTGAAAAATATCAGCGTCATCTCTTTTATGAATTGATGGAAAATAGGCAGCAGACCCCTGGGAAAAATGAAATGTTGCCAGTTCATTTTGGATAATGATAGAATCCTTAAATGCGGTCAAAAACCTGTACGCTATTCCGTCATCATACACCCGAAATTCTACCGTATAGGGTTTTTTGAATGTAATGGACAGCAGGGTATAGTCGTCTTTAATTCTTTTTCTCTTTTCTGGTACCGGAGAAATAATTTCATTTGACACCGATGTTGTTGTAGTCGATTTGACGTGGTTGTCACCTGAAAAACTTTTGTCACCGGTAAGAAGCATATCGGCTTCAGATGGTGCTAACAGGCTCAGTCCGTTTTCATATATCCTGTATCTCAACGTATTTTGCATCCATATCTTTACACAGATTTTTCCTGAAGGAGAACACACTGAAAGCGTGTCGCGGCAGGAAGCGCTCAAAGAAAGTATGACCGATAATCCCACTGCGATAAGGATCTTTGCCGCTATCAATCGATTATTCATGGCGTGACCGTTTTGTTGTGTTGAGTGAATATTTTTCTGCCGGTTTCCTAAGGGTATATCTTTAATGTATTGGCGTGGGTTCATGCCGGAACGCATCAGGCAGATTTGTTTGATTTTGGGGATGGTTCAGCATGGCAGCCTTGCTTTGTGGGGTTTACTTCAAAAGAGCTGTCTATGGACCATTTATAAAGCGGGTCGCCAGCAATCTTGTTCTTTTTCTTCATATATAACCCGTCATCCCTTCCCACACGTACAGGATCATTGACATGTAATTTAAACGCAAATCGTGGATAATGTTACATCTGCCCGATAAGCCGCGGCTCATCCAACTTCTGCCGCAATGGCGGCATGAAACAACAACTTAGACTGTCAAATTTCTTCTTAGTAGCCTGGTGTTGCGCGGCAAAAGTATAAACAGCAAACAGCGGTAACCGTAAGTGAGTAATTCCGGCCAACCCTCAATGCTTCAAGGAGCTGCCGGTGAAACGCGTTGATCCGACCGCTGGTAAAGATACTGTTGTGGAATCACTAGTAGCCGGGTTCCTCCCACCCATCCCGAGCTAAGCCGGGGAAAACTTTTTCCGCGGGACGGAAATGTTAGACCGGCGAAAAGAATTACCCGTTTATTCGGTATCTTTCGTACCGCAGGTTAACACTCCGATTACGCAGCAGGAGCGGTGTATACCATCCGCCCAGCAGACAATAGTATGGCCGGTTCAGCTCTAAGAAATGAAACTGAAAACAGGGGAAGACGGGGTTGTGCAGCGGGCACCCAGGGGAAACCATGTGCGGTAATGCCGTTTTCTCATTACACAGGGTAAACCCCCTCTAGGGTCTGCCTGTATGATCTTTACTGCCAGCAATCTTCAAGAAATTCAACACTACCGTAATATGGTACGATCAACACTTTTGATGCTCCTGCTGGCGGGGGCAGGACCCCAATTACTACACGCACAAAATACCTTACCCCCAAAAACCTGTATTCCCTGTGAAGAACTAAAAAATCTTCGACTGCCTGATGTGACGATCCTTGAAGCCACGTCATTCAAACAAAAAACCATTGAAGGCGACGCTATTACAGTGCCTTTTTGCCGCGTGCTCGGGCGTATCAGCAAGGAGATTAATTTTGAGCTGCTGTTACCCGTTGAATGGAACCGGCGATTCCTCATGTCCGGCGGCGGGGGCTTTGTAGGAAGTATCCAGAATAACCTGCGGGCCGATGTAAATGCGGGGTATGCTACTGTGGGTACCGACGCGTGGCATCGGGGTTCAGGTGTGGACGCCAGCTGGGGCCTCAACAACATGGAACGACAACTTGATTTTGGCCGGCTGGCCATTCACCTGACTGCCGTCGTCTCCAAATCAATTCTCCGCAGCTGTTATTGTGCAGACCCTGCGTATGCCTATTTCCTGGGCTGGTCGAGAGGTGGTGGCCAGGCCTTGGTAGAAGCCCAGCAGTATCCGGCGGATTTTGACGGGATCGTGGCGGGAGCCCCCGCCTTCAACTGGCCGGCAATAGCTGCGAAGTTTGTAACAAACAGCCAGATGAATTATCCTAACGGTGCCGGTCATCCGGTCATTACCCGGGATAACCTGAAATTGCTTCAGGCCGCGGTACTCAGGCAGTGCGATACGCTGGATGGGGTGGCTGACCATATCCTCAATGATCCACGGGCATGTAAATTTGATTTTACCACGCTGCCCCTTTGCCCGGACAGCCTCCCTGGCGCCAACTGCTTTACGCCACCGCAAATGGCTGCCGTAAAAACGGTTTATACAGCGGTCACCAATAAACAGGATACCATCTATCCAGGATTTCCATTTGGTGCCGAGAGCGAACCCGGCAGCTGGGAATTATGGATAGCAGGAAATAGTCCGGGTGCGAATATGCCCAGCTTGCATTACCTGTTCGGAACTAACGTTTTTAAATACCTGATTTTTAATAACCCCGACTGGGACTATCGCAAATGCGACCTGACCAATTTCTTTAGCGATACAAAATACGCTTCCGCCTACCTTGATGCCGCGCAGACAGACTACAGTGACTTCCATAAACGAAATGGAAAAATGATTATGTACCATGGCTGGAATGATCCGGCCCTTTCGGCATTTGCCACCATCAGCCATTACCGGGAAGCGGAGCGGAAAGATACAGACCTGCATTCCTATATCCGGCTGTTCCTCTTGCCCGGCGTATTGCATTGCGGCGGCGGGCCGGGGCCTGATAATATTAACCTCGTCGGGTTGATCCGCGACTGGGTGGAAAACGGTAAAGCCCCTGACCGGGTGATAGTGTCCAAACAGTCTAACGGGAAGACCATACTAACCCTGCCGGTATATCCCTTCCCGAAATTGGCGGTCTACACCGGAACGGGAGATCCCAACCTGGAAAAAAATTTCAGGGATAAATAAAGTTTTCCGCACGGGAAATTTTCCGCGCTGGCTGGTGAACTCAAAAATTCTATTGGAAGGAGGTCAAACGAAAGCTGGCAAAAACCACCTCCTACCATTTCGCCTATAAAGACCGCCTTTTTTGAAAGAATACGGAACGATGAAGGCAGAACCTGGGTGTACTTCTGGGAAATGTCGGAAGGGAAGGTGTGTGACAGAAGGAAAACGATTGTAACCCCGATTCACCTCGCATTCCAATTTGACAGCCACCATAAAATTGTACGCGAGTATGGCTTCTACGATATATCGCAGCTCTTGAGCCTTTAACCTCTTTTTACCAGCGATAGCTGTTCCCCGGCCGCCCGGGGAGTTCTTCTTCCTGGTAGGAGCAATCTTCTTGAATGAAAATGGGACCGGCACTTCATACCCGGGCCGGTACCCCGTATTCTAAGACAGCCGTGGTACCGGTTAACTACCTCCTCCATTAGTTCCGTGCGGAATGGCCGGTTGCCGTAACTTTATGTAAATGCCTGCCATGAAACATTTTCCCTGGATACTCTGCCTCCTGCTGCCCTGCCTCGCCGCTCGATCACTTCGGCACAGCGGCCACCCCAAAGAGAAATGGGTAACGCTGTTTAACGGGCGTGATCTAACGGGGTGGGACAGCTACATCGCACCGGGTAAACAAGATGGCGGCGATGGTAAAACGATGGTTACCGGTGGCCTGAATAATGATGCGAAAAAAGTATTCAGCGTGGTACAGCAGGACGGCCATGGCGTCATTCGCGTATCCGGCGAACAATGGGGCGGGTTGTCGACGCTTCAGGAATATGATAACTTTCACCTGCAACTGCAATTCAAATGGGGTGAGCTCACCTGGGGGCAAAAAAAAGGAAAGAAGAAAGACAGCGGCCTCCTGTACTTCGCGGTCGGCAAACACGGTGCCGACGGTAACGCCTGGATGCGGAGCCAGGAATTTCAAATCCAGGAAGGCGACTGCGGGGACTACTGGGGCGTCGCGGGCGCAGGCGAAGAAGTACCCGCCAACAAAAAATCGGACAGCGAATACGTATATGATCCTTCCGGCCAGCGTTACCTGTTCTGCGCAACCAGTACATCTGGCCGGCATTGTATAAAAAGAGGAGACCCCGAAAACCCAACCGGCCAATGGAATATACTGGACCTCTATTGCCAGGGCGATACCAGCATTCACGTAGTTAATGGTAAAGTGGTGATGGTGCTGTATCATTCGCAGCAAATGGATAATGGCCAGTCGACTCCCCTCGCCAAAGGAAAGCTGCAGCTGCAATCCGAAGGTGCGGAAGTATTTTACCGGGATATCCGCATCACCCCCATCAGCCAATTACCACCCGGCATGCAATAACCACCTAAACCCGAAATAGAACTGCCGCTATGAAAAAGATATTGATTATTGACTTGGCAGTACTTGTTTAGCTTTCTTGGCAATCGTAAGGCTATGCCCAGGTTCCTGACTATACAGCGACCTGGTGCTAACCATAAAAAAAGTAAATTGGATGATCCACCAAATGGATTAACAGGTAGTAATTTCAGCATCTGGCAGGAGGGTGACCGTTTTTGTTTCACCAGATATCACATGTTTGGTGACAGGAAAAATAAATTGAGTTTTATAATGGTTGCCGATGGAAAGACAAGGAGGATAAAAATATTATTCAGAGGAAAATTAGAAGGGAAAGATAATCACTTGCAAGCAACACTTTGGAGAAAATATTTCTTAAATATCGTAAATTATGAATTCGGCAGTTCTGACAATGAATTTATCGCAGACGAAGTGTTTGCGGGTAAATCCAAAAATCATCATAGTGTTTGGGTCTTCGACTGGGAACTGTCAAAATAGCTCATTAACCTTAAACATTACCAGTCCCGGTTCATATTGACCGGCAGGCTCACTTGGACGTTTACACTACTGCGTACCGGTTTCCCCTAAAATGATTATTATCGCGGTAACGGCCAAAAAAACCGCTCATTGAACTGCCATCATGAAATACCATTTCCTGTTCGTTTTCCTGTTCACCGGCTTACTCACGGCAGCACAGCAGCGCAACCCTCTACAGCAGATTTTAATTCCGCGGGTTAACAAAATGGCCGATGTACCCCGGCCGCTGCATATCATCGACTACCATGCGCTGGCCCTGGAATTTGACCGTACCATTTACGATTTCCACGCGACGGGCAAATACTGGCCAATGGTTTGGATCGACAGCACCCAAAAAAACATTCCCCAGAACGTCGTGGGTATGTACACCGCGGTGGGGGATGTTCGCCAGGGACCCGACCACAACAACGGCATGTTCCACGAAGCGCTGGCCAACATGGGATCGGTGCTGGGGGCCACCCTGTCCGGCCTGGATAAAAGCCGGCAGCAGGGGCGGGACTATGTAGGCATGCTCAAAAACTATTTTAACAGCGGCACCGGCTGGAACATCATGATGAACAATACCTGCCCGGAAGTTGCCTTGCTGGGCGGCGGGTATGGCCGTGACTGGTGGTACGATGTCTATCCCAACCTGCTCTTCTACGCCATTTATGACCGCTATCCTGATGAACCCGGGTTCACAGCTATCGCGCGCAGCATTGCAGACAAATTTTACCTGGCCGATTCCATCCTGCAGGGCAATTATAACTGGTCATTCTTCAACTACGGCACGATGCAGCCTATGCGGAATCAGATCTGCGCACAGCCGGATGTCGCCGCCGGCCATGCCTGGCTGTTATACTGCGCCTATAAAAAATTCGGCGATCCACGCTACCTGCAAGGCGCCACCAGCGCGCTAAACGCCCTGCAATCCCAACCCATCAATCCTACCTATGAACTGCTGATGCCATTCGGGGCTTACCTCGCCGCCCGCATCAACGCGGAAGGCGGACTGCACTACGATATCAATAAAATGCTTGCCTGGACTTTTGATGGCACCGCGGTCTGCCGGGAGGGCTGGGGCATACTGGCAGGTAACTGGAATGGCATCGATATCTCGGGGATCGTCGGCAGCACAGTGGATCACGGCGGTTATGGATTTCTCATGAATACCTATGACGCTGCGTGGCCACTGCTGCCCCTCGTCCGGTACAACCCCGCCTATGCCGCCGCCATCGGCAAATGGATGCTGAATGCGGCCAATGCCGCCCGCCTTTTTTACCCGCAATACATGCCTGCAGATCACCAGACGCATCCGGAACTGACCCCGGTCGCCAAAGGAGTCATCGCCTACGAGGGCATGATAAAGCAATCTCCCTATCCTGAAGGGCAATCACTCAAAGGCCCGGTGGCGCAGGGCGACGGACCTTTGTGGGTCGCCCAAAATCCCGAGGCATCACAGCTCAGCGTCTACGGCAGTGCCCACGCGGGCATCTTCGGAAGTATCATCAAAACAACAAACGTAGACGGGATCCTGCAACTGGATTTACTCGCGACCGACTTCTACCGCGACAGCGCCTATCCCAGCTTTTTATACTACAATCCCTGGTCTTCCGCGAAAACCGTGACGTTGACATTGCCTGCCTCCGGCAAAATCGATCTGTATAATGCGGCCAGTGAAAAATTTATCGCGCGGGGGATATCCCGCAGCTACCGGCTTGCCCTGCCCCCGAAGACTGCAGCCGTGCTGGTGCAGGTACCCGTTCACGGAAAGGTGACCCGGCGGGGAAATAAATTGCTGGTTGAAGGAGTGGTGATCGATTACCAGCTCCGCAGGTAGCGGTGTCGGTACGTTAACTCCTGATAGAAATTTACAGGGTTTGCGATTTCTCGTCCCGATTTACGCCAACCCGGATTTCACTGGCTACGATAGCCTTGTTTTCGGTACAATGGTTGATGCTATGTCTGGAGCGGGGAAATGGGATCACCCCCAACAACTGTTCCCACCTGATCAAACATTAAATTGAAGACATGGTAAGAAAGCCAAAAGTCATTCTGCTCGATGTGAATGAAACATTGCTGGACCTCACTCCCCTGAAACAAAAAATTAATGACCTGCTGGGCAGCGATGGCTTTCGTACCTGGTTCGGGCTGTTGCTGCATTATTCCCTGGTCGACAATTCAACCTACAGCTACCACGACTTCTCTGCCCTTGGGGCAGCAACATTTGATATGGCCGCAAACACCCTGGGAAAGCAAGTTGATCCTGAAAATAAGAAGGCAGCACTCGCGCAGATCCAATCGCTTCCCCCGCATCCCGATGTTGAGGAGGGTATAAAAAAACTGCAGGCTAAGGGCATACGTTTGGCCACCCTTACCAATTCACCGGAGAAGATTTCAACGGCGCAGTTGCAGTTTGCCGGACTCATTGGCCATTTCGAAAAAACACTCAGTATCGACAGCATTAAATTATACAAACCCGGACTGCAAACGTATCACTGGGGTGCTGAACAGATGGGCGTGGATGTGGCTGACGCTATGTTAATCGCTGCCCATGGCTGGGATGTGGCCGGTGCACTGCATGCAGGTATGCAGGCTGCTTTTATCAGCCGGCCCGGCCAGTCAGTATACCCGCTCGCACCTCCGCCGACCCTGACCGGCCACGACCTGGTCACCATCGCCAACCAGCTGTAAAAAAGCTTACCACGCTCAGGAACATTTTTCTTCCCGTGTTTTTTCATAGCGCTCTATTAGCTGCCGGTCACCTACTGTTGTCGGCGAATGGTAGATGAAATACGGGGTGCCAAAGGGATCGCGCGCAGGGCCCACGTACTGTCACCCGCAAAGAGTTGCTTTTCAGCGCAATTTGAGGGAAACGACGACGAAAAAAAAATTCCGCCGGCTGTAATATTCCCCGCCGCTCTGCCACCAATAAAGAAAAGGTTATGAAACAGGGTTCACTTCAAAAAATCTGTGGTTCTTCGGTCCGTATTAACCGGTATGCCTACGCGCTGTTTATCGTACTTTCCATAATACTGTTCGCCAGGGGAGATTACCAATGGGCGTTTGTAAACATGGGCATGGCGCTCGTGTTCGATCCCTTCGATCCCAACGTGTCATGGGCTGACCGGCCCCTGTACCAGCGCGCCTGGTTATTCATCCACCTACTGGTTGTGCTGGGCTTACTCCTTTTTATGCTCCTGCAGCATCACCCGCTTTAATGCCGGCATCTTATTAGATTTGCAACCAGCTATTTCCTGGCTTTTTATCCGGCACTCTTGAGCGAAAAAGAATTTTTATCGCAACTTAAAGCGCACCAGCATATCATTTATAAGCTGGTGCACCTTTATGCGCGTTCGGAAGCGGATAAAAAAGATATGTACCAGGAGATCGTGCTGCAGTCCTGGAAGACCTACCCCGCCTTCCGGGGTGATGCCAAATTCAGTACCTGGTTATACCGCGTCAGCCTCAATACGATATTTACCCTTAACCGAAAGGTAAACCGGGTGCAGTACGGCGGCGTGCCCGAAACGGGTATCCCGGGTCGCAGTGATGAATCGGAACGGTTATATAAAGCCATACGCACCTTACCGGAAACGGAGCGGGCTGTCATTTCATTACACCTCGAAGGCTATGACAACCGGGAAGTCGGTGAAATAATCGGGATTACCCCCAACCTGGTCGCTGTAAAAATCCATCGCATCAGGCAGCAATTATCCACCTTGTTAAAAGACATCTGATGACGGATCTTGAACAGTTATGGCGGCAGAACAGGGAAGGGGATACACTCCCGGAAAATCTCATGGACGAGCATTTCCTGGCAGGGCTGCCCTCAAAACTTCCGCTGGCGAAGCTGAAGCGCAACCTTTTCAAAAGTATCGTGGCAGCTGTCTTCATCGCCCTGGCTTATGCCGGCGTTTTATTTTTCCTCCATAGCTGGCTGGTTGTCCTGGGGGTTGGTATACTGATTATTTTTAACGTATGGACCATCATTTCGGGCTGGCGGTTATTTCTGCAGCTGCCCGTCTCCGTTACACCTGCCCATTCCTTGAAGCAGGAACTGCAATACCATGTCCGCAGCTTTGAACTGTGGTGGTCGCAACAGGTGAAAGTGAGTCTATTCATTTATCCCGTGGCCGCTGCCGCCGGCTTCATTATCGGTGGTATTGCCGCCACCGGTCACCAGCCGGAATTTTTCCTGACCCGCCCGCGCATACTCCTGTTCTTGCTTCTCCTGATAATCTTGCTGATGCCGCTTTGCTATTGGCTCGACCGCCTGCTCTACCGGCATATGTATGGCCGCCACCTGGCCGCACTCAGGCAGGCAATCGATGAACTATCCTGATACCACGCATTCAATTTCACGGGGCAAAGGGCGCCATAGTTTTGCGGGTACCAGCATCATCTTTCATGGCAGCAGTGTTGCGTCGCAATCCCTTCAGCGGCATCGCGGAGATGATCGACGGTAACCCCGGTAACCTCAACCGGGCGACCACCCGTCATTGCTTCCCACACTTACCACTTTGTTAAGGCTTTTAGCTGAACTCGGTTGTGTGACAGCTTTCACGAACCAGCCGCCCGGGCTGGGCGAGTTTTACCCTGATTTAAAACGGGTCAGATGGACGCCAATCAGATGAAGATAATACTGGGTCTGCGTACAACCCACAACGGCGGAGCATGGCCCAACCTGAAATAAATACTTTTAACGTAAATATTTACCGATGAAAACGATCATGCTGGGCTGGAATTTTATGCCGTCATTCAGGCTGGTATTGGGTGTGGCGATCCGGGTGCAGGGGATCATGGCGCAGACAGTGTTACGATCCTGTTTGAATTTTTCTGGGCGGGTTGGCGCTGGCCAACGCAGGTTGCCAGGGTAATTTGCCTTCATCCCCCATACCGAGAACCGGCGAAAGAACGACCCCGCCGGTAAATGGTAAAGCAGGCAGGCGTGGCCGTGAAACTCGGGCTGCACTGCGCCGGAAATGACCGGATAGGGCATCAGGCCATAAATTGTCCTTTACCTAAATTGCAATAGGCATATAAAAAGTTCGCAAAAGAAAATCTTCCGAACGACAGGCCACGTGCTTTTTTTTGCCGCCCTTGCCTTATTGGTTATCCACCCCGGCGTAAAAGACAGGGTGTTAAAACAACTCGTGCGCACCGGTGTATTCAATGCGGAAATCCGCGACGACGCGCCCGTTATGCAGGTGCCTGCCCAACTATAATAACGCGAAGTTTTTAGCGCAGCTGAAAAGGTTGTTATAGTAAACGCATTCACTACCCTGATACGGCCCCTGTACCCATCCTGCGGAACGAAGGATTTATCCGGATGTGTGACAGATATCACGCTCCCGGCCTTTGTTTTGCCAGACATTCGCTGTAAGAAAATAATCAACCATGCACATCAAGCAATTTGAAGACAAGAACCTGGCGCATTATAGTTATGCCATCCTTGACAAGACGGAAAAGAAACTGGTGCTGGTAGACCCTGCCCGGGATACGCAGCCCTACCTGGATTATGCAAAAGAGACCGGGGCACAAATTGCAGCTGTCATAGAAACCCATCCCCATGCGGATTTTGTAAGCAGTCACCTGGAATTACAGCAGGCCACGGGCTGTACCCTTTATGTAAGTAAGGCCGTGGAAGCTGCTTATCGTCACCAGCCGTTTGATGACGGACAGGTATTTGCGCTGGGGACTACCTCCTTTACCGCAATGAATACGCCCGGGCATTCTCCCGACAGCATCAGTATTTTGCTGAAGGCCGACGGCCAACAAAAAGCCGTATTTACCGGTGATACGCTTTTCATAGGCGATTGCGGCCGGCCGGATCTACGCCCCGGTGAAGGAAATGCAAAGGATGAAGCCATCAAGCTGGCCGGGCAAATGTATCACTCGCTCCGCGAAAAATTAATGGTGCTGCATGACGATGTGCTGGTTTACCCCGCGCACGGTGCAGGCACCTTGTGCGGAAAGAACCTCAGCAAAGAAAGCAGCAGTACTATCGGCAGGGAGAAGTTTTCTAACTGGAGTCTCCAGGACGCGACAGAACAGGAGTTCGTACAAAGCCTGCTGACCGATCAGCCCTTTGTGCCGCGGTACTTTTCCTTTGATGTGGAGTTAAACCGGAAAGGGGCGGCTTCCCTGGCAGAAACCGCTAAGCAGATCGTTATTACATCCGATTGGGACGCGATGCAGCCTGAGCCCGAACTTTGGGTAGTGGATACCAGGCCGGAATCCGCTTTTAAAGAAGGCCATCTTCCGCATGCCGTAAACCTCATGGAAAACGGAAAATTTGAAACCTGGCTTGGAAGTATCATTAAACCCGGTGAGCAGTTTTACCTGGTTGCAGAAAATAAAGCTGCTGTCTCGGCGATGGTTAAAAGGGCAGGGAGTATCGGGTATGAAACGTTCATTAGGGCAGCCTTTGCAGGCAACCCCGGACAAGTTAAGGAAGCGGAGATAGACCTGGATGTATTCAGGAACCATCCCGGTGCCTACAGCATCATCGATGTCAGAAATAATTCGGAAGTGAAGGAGGGTAAAATCTTTCCCAACAGTATTCCCATTCCGCTTGACGAACTCATCAGCAGGGTAAACGAAATTCCGGTCGATAAGCCCATCGTCGTGCATTGTGCCGGGGGATACCGCAGTGCGGCCGCCAGTTCCATCCTGCACGCCAAATTAAATGGTGCGGTTAAAGTTTTTGATCTTGGGGAGGCTGTAAATGAATTTGCCTCACTTTAAACAAACCACGATGAACCTCGTGGTGGGATTGTAATTACCCGGCCATTTACCGGGCCGCCCTTCGATTCCCCATTTGACCCCTGTCCGGATACTTTTCTAAACAGCAACGTACATTTGGGGCTCGGGCAATTATTCAAGGGAACAAAGTTTGCCCGGCAATCGATCAGGCGTTTTGAAAATTTGTTATCGTAAATGATCCGGGCACCATTAATTTCCCGGTCTGAAATTTCTGGTACGACAAAACGGGTGTTTGAACATTCCAGGTAAATCAAAACTATAGACATGAAAGCCTTTGCATTTTATTTGATGTTCGTCCTGCTTACCGCTCGTGCGTGGGCCCAGGTGCATGCGTTTGATCCACCCTGGAATACGCCTCCCGCCAACACCCTCAATTTTACTGTTTTGGGAGTCGACAATGTGCCGGATATTTTTGGTGACATCACCGATCCGCAACTGGTGGTATTTATGGGCGGCAACCAGTTTATGGTATTGGATGACCTGATAGCTGCCTTTAAAACACGATACCCTCAATATAAGCGCATACTGGTGGAGACCCTGCCGCCCGGCCTGCTCTTACAGCAAATTAAATCCGGTTCCCTGCAAATCGGCAACATGCGGATAAGCCTGGTTCCGGACATTTATACCGGCGGTAAAAATGTCATTGCTGGCAATGCTGCACTGTTCAGCCGCACACAGGAATATTCCGGCACAAAGCTGGCACTGATGGTACAAAAGGGCAATCCCAAAAATATCGCCACGCTGCAAGACCTGGGCAGGAGCGATATACGGGTGAGCATGCCCAATAAACGCTTCGAAGGGATTGGTAAAAATGTAGAAGATGCTTTTTTACAGGTGGGCGGGCAGGGTTTAGTCGACCGAATTATGCAACAGAAAGTGCAGGACAGTACCACCTTCCTCACGCAGATACACCATCGGCAGTCGCCTATGCGCCTGCTCTATGATCAATCCGATGCAGCTCCCGTCTGGGAGACCGAAATTTTATACCAGCAAAGTCTCGGGCACGCCGTAGACCAGGTAGCCCTTAACGGGTCCTTCAATACCATAGCGGTGTCGGCGGCGGGAATGCTGCAGCAGGCACCGCACAAGGAAGCTGCCGCGGATTTCCTGGATTTTCTCATGACTCCTGAAGCACAGTCGGTATTTAAAAAATTTGGTTTTCTGCCCGTGGCCGGGCGCCCCGGAAACCGGTAAAGCCTGTCGTGGTGAAATGTACAACATCATTCCCAAGAATGCCGTGCTGTCCATCGTTGATCTTGCGGGGAAGGAAATACGGCATATGCTGGAAGTCAACCTGGAGAAAGTATTTTCCACCGTTCCTATGAAACACATGGGTGGTGAGGTAAAACGTGCACCTGGCATCAACCAGGAAGATTTACCCATAAAGGCCGTTGAGGTCATGGAAACCTTCCTGCTCAGGCACCCGCGTGACAGCGCTGCCCCGTGGTTGCCTGCTGCCTGTTGTTCACCGGCTGAAGTGATTGCGACGCAACGATGCTGCCATGGAATACCCCTGCTGGTATTATCAGCCGGTAAACTGAGTCATATGGGTCACCGTTAGGAAAACACCGGCAGGGTTTGGTGGTAACTGTTGTAGCTTACGGAGCGTATGGATCTTCCACAACTGAAAATATTATTCCCGGGGCTGGAGGAGCCGCTGTACCAGGCCCTGCTGGACCATGGTGAGCTGAAAGAGGTTCGCGCGGGCGATACCCTGCTGCGGCATGGGCAGACCATTCGTTCGGCCATGCTGATTGTGGAGGGCATCGTAAAATTATACCGCGAAGATGAAAACGGCCGGGAGTTTTTTATTTATCACCTGGAACCGGGGCAGGCGTGTTCGCTATCCATGGTCTGCGCCGCGCGGCAGGAAACCAGTGAAGTGCTGGCCGTCGCGCTTACTGATGCCACTCTGCTGAGCATACCGCTGCATTTTATGGACGCGTGGATGCAGCAATACAAGAGCTGGTACCAGTTTGTGATAACGTCGTACCGTAACCGCTTTGAGGAACTCCTGAAAACGATAGATGCCATTGCCTTCAGCAGCATGGATGAGCGGCTGGAATATTATCTCCGCACCCAGGCGGAGACGCTTGGCAATCCCCTTAAGATCACCCATCAGCAAATAGCCAGTGATCTCAATACGTCACGTGAAGTGGTCAGCAGGCTGTTAAAAAAAATGGAAAACCGGAATAAGGTCGGCCTTAGCCGGAATGCCATAGAATGGCTGGGCTGATTACCGTGGTGTGACTATTGTCACCGTACTTCTGCGGCCATAACGGCAACTTCGTGCTTCAAAGTTAAACTATGGGATATGTGGCGGCATTGTTCATCGGGATATCACTCGGACTTATCGGCGGCGGTGGATCTATCTTAACCGTACCCGTACTCGTCTACCTCTTTGCCGTGTCGCCCTTGCTCGCAACTTCCTATTCGCTGTTCGTGGTAGGAACCACCAGCCTGGTAGGCGCCTTTAGCAACTGGCGCAGGGGAATGGTTCGGGTCAAAACCGCCTTATTGTTTGGTATCAGTTCTATCAGCACCGTATTCCTCACCCGTAAATTTCTACTGCCGGTTTTGCCTGCAGCGTATGGCCAAGTGGGCGGTTTGGTGCTCAGTGCTGCCGTAGTGACCATGTTACTTTTTGCGCTACTCATGATTGCGGCGGCCGTAGCCATGGTATCAGGGAAAAAGGAAGCGCCTGGAGCCAAAGAAAATCACGGTGGTTCAAACAAGCTGTTGTCCCTTGCTGTTTATGGAATTGGTATCGGGCTGGCTACCGGGTTACTGGGAGCAGGCGGCGGGTTCCTGCTGATTCCGACGCTCGTGTTGTTGCTCAAATTGCCGATGAAAGAAGCAGTGGGTACCTCGCTGTTTATCATTGCGCTGAACTCCCTGATAGGATTCGTGGGCGATATCGGGCACTTCACCATCGACTGGACCCTGCTGCTTGTGGTAACCGCCATCGCGGTAGCGGGTATTGTTGCAGGCGGCTGGCTGAGCAAAAAAATAAACGGGGAAAAACTGAAAAAGTGGTTCGGGTGGTTTGTTGGCTGTATGGGTATTTATATCATCTTCAAAGAAACAATTGGCCAATAAAACCAGTCCGGGCGCCGGTAACGGTGGCATGGCTCTTCATCAATAAACAAAAAATGATATGGATATACTCACTCAACCCTGGCCCTGGTACGTGGCCGGTCCGCTGATTGGCCTGATGGTGCCGGCGTTACTGATTTTTGGCAACAAGACCCTCGGCGTGTCGTCGTCCCTGCGCCATATTTGTGCGGCCTGTATGCCCGCCAAAATTCCTTTTTTCAGTTACGAATGGAAAAAAGAAGCGTGGAACATGTTTTTTGTAGGAGGCATATTACTGGGAGGATGGCTGGTGTATCTTTTTTTCAGTAACCCGCTGCCGGTGCAGATCAATCCCAGGCTGGCATCAGAATTAAGGGGATACGGTATTACGCAGCAGGACGCTTTGCTGCCGGGCCAGCTTTTCAATTGGCACGCGTTGCTCACGGCAAAAGGAATTTTCCTGATGGTGTTTGGCGGTTTCCTGGTGGGCTTCGGCACGCGCTATGCCGGCGGCTGTACCTCGGGCCATGCCATCATGGGCTTGTCTAACCTGCAGCTTCCTTCCCTTATCGCCACTACCTGCTTCATGGCCGGTGGTTTTATCATGGCTAACCTCATTCTTCCACTTATCCTGAAACTATAAATATGGCCATGCAAATTTTAAAAAAAGTGCCGCGCGATACCGACTTCGAAGTAAACATACCGGTTAAGGATAACCGTAAAACTGCCGAATCGGGCCTGGCGTATGTAAAATACCTGCTGATGGGCATCGTCTTTGGAATTGTGCTGGTAAAATCGGAAGTCATTTCCTGGTTTAGGATACAGGAGATGTTCCGGCTGCAGAGTTTTCATATGTTCGGTGTCATCGGCAGCGGTCTGACCGGC
>JBBROE010000037.1:0-31800 GCA_038229695.1 Chitinophagales bacterium
GATGGCTGAAATACCTTTTAGTCATAGGCTCATTATAAGAGTAAGAGAAATCCCTTATCCAAACGAGCGTATCAGGATAAATTTTGATTGGCTTTTTTTCGATGAACGCAGAACGGGGCTTGCCGGCATTTTCCCTTTTTGCCGCTTCCTTCAGGTTGAAGGTTTCAGACTGGTAGACCAGTTTGTTGGCATCGAGTTCCTTCTTACCGAAAATGCGGTTCTCCGGGGTAACGATCATCTGGTCGATCTTTTCAGTAGTGGCTTTGTCACCCCATTTGATGGTGGATGCCTTCTTCCAATCGACCATATCGACTCCGTCCACGCTCTTTACGAAACCCATCAGCTTTGCTGCCGTGGAATCACGTACCCAGTTGGTGAACTGGCGGTATTCATTATTGGTAATCTCCGTTGCATCCATCCAGAAACCCTCGATGGAAACCTGTTTGTTACGTGCCGTATAGGCGTAGTTGATGTCTTCATCACTCGGCCCCATGTGAAAGGTTCCCGGTGGAATGTACACCATGCCCGGAGGTTTAGGCAACTGATACTTTCCTCCCGGCGCCGCTCCATGCAACTGTCCGTCATTGGCTAAACCCTTAGAGGATTTACCGGATTTTCCACAGCCCGACAACACCAGTACGGCGGCTGCTAAACACAAAAAAAGGTTTTTCATTTTCATAATATTAAAGGGTAATCGGCAATTAAAATGTCTGGTCAACATCCGTTACTATTTTAAAAAGTGTTTTTTTATGGATAAACCGCAAAAAATCCCCGTGCTTAATAACGAGGACAGTTATTGATTTATTGTTTAAAAGTAAAAGTCGCCCAATTAAAATAAAGACTATTGATTATCAAAAAGTTATGTTGGAATTAAAGCAGGTTGGTAGCCTAATAAAACATGGGTTTTACCTGGCAGATAAGTATTGGATGCTCAACATGGATACCCGTAAGCAGGGGAAAATTCATGGGGGACGGAAGAAGGGCTGAAATTTTCAGAAGAACATAAAAATATGTAAAATATCAAAAAGTGTTCCGTTAATTTTTAGCCTGTGGATGCTGTTGAAGGGGAAGCCCGGGAGATTTAACAATTCCCGAACATTTGCCACGAATATCGATCCCGGGATTTAGTCAATGGAGGGCGGTTCCCGCTAAAAACCGGCTGGGAAAAACTACAGATGAAAAACTATTAACGGGTAAGACCGGAAAGGAATTTATCGAGCGCTGCCACCATCGAAGGAGTCTGGGGCTGTGGTGCTTTGATGTCCAGCAAAAGCCCGGCTTCTTCCACCGCCCTGGACGTGTTGTTGCCAAAAGCACCAATATGCGTCCCGTTTTGTTTGAAACGCGGGCAATTGTCAAAAAGACTTTTTACTCCACTCGGCGTAAAAAAGCAGATTACATCAAATTCATGTTCCCCGATAATTTCTTTCACATCAGCACTGATGGTGCGGTACATATACGGGGTGGCATATTCGCAGTGGTGCTGTTTGAGCCAACCCACTATCTCGTTGTCCTGCTGGTTCTCAGACACCGGGTACAGGAATTTTTCATTTTCCTTGTGCTTGTTGATTACATCAAACATGCTTTTGTTCGTGCTGTCAGCGCCGTAAAAAACCTTGCGCTTCCGGTACAGGATGAACTTCTGCAGGTAAAGGGCCACGGCCTCTGTGATACAGAAATACTTGGTATCCTGGGATATATTCACCTTCATTTCCTCGCAGGTGCGGAAAAAATGATCGATGGCATTGCGGCTGGTAAATATGACCGCTGTGTAATTAGCAATATCAATTTTCTGCTTGCGGAATTCTTTTGGGGGGATGCCTTCCAGGCGTATAAAGGGGTGAAAAGAAAGCTCGAAACTATATTTCCGCGCAAGTTCATAATAAGGCGACTTGTCCGTTTCCGGCTTCGGCTGCGTAATCAGTACTCTTTTAATTTTTTTGGCTGCTGAAGCCAAATTTCTTTCACCGTTCTTTACCATTTTCAATCTGGATATGGTTTCGCAATATTAGAATGTGCCAACTAAAAATACTGAACTAATACTTTATAAATCAATAACAGCGGGATAATCTCGAACGCGCAAAGGTACACAAAAAAGTGAAATTGACTAACTTTTACTTCCCGTCGAACCGGAGCAAAGGACACCACGTACCGGTACCCAAAAAAGCCCGCGACCGTTACGTAAGAAAGCGTTAAAAACACCTTTGCCCAGCCGGCAAGCGAAAATGTGATGATGATCAGCATCGGCAGCAGGAAAATAGCCAACAGCTTATTGACCAGGAAAACGATAAAAATATAAGTGTCTGCCGCGTCCCGCATATTAAAAATCCAGCCGGTTAGCTTAAGGATGATAAATTTAGCGAGGTAGACGAGGGTAATCGTACCTGTACAATAGAGCAGGAGGAGCCAGAAAGGGACGTTTGGTACCGCCCCGTAATACCGGATCAGCAGGAATACATACAGGCCGGCTACCAGGAAAAAGAAAATATTGAGGAACAGCGCAGGCAGCGGGGTCTGCATGAGTTGCTCGCGGATTTGTTTCTGCCGCAAAGATCCCCTGAACACAAGCGCCAGCATATTCGATACATAGCGGTTGAACAACTGCTTGATGAGCGCAAAAAAGAGGAGTAGTCCTGCCATCAGGTAGAACAGTACGTCCCGGCCATCGTCCCGGCGCTCATCCAGTATCCTTACCTGTGGCTGACCAAAAAAATTGAACCAGGGATTTTCGGAAAGGGTTTCCAGGTAGCCGGCACCGAACCGGAAAGCAGGCGAAGCGGCGGCCTCGAGCGGTCGGGGCCTTGAGGAATCTGAACCCGATAACCTCCTTTCCTTTTTCACAGGATGCACAGCTACCACCTGTTGTCCGCTGTCACCCCGCGGCAGGGCGGAATCGGGCATCGCCTGCGAAAAAGCCAGCCCTGTGCCTGCAAGCAATACAATAAAAGTCAGCAGGTATTTCATGAGTGGGGTCAGGGTGCAAAATTATATCAGTCGCGCGGCTAAATTGTCGCCTTCCCGAAAAAACTTGTTTAAAAATAATTGAGGTAACCAATATGAATTTTAGACTGGCGGAAATCGAACGGTAAATCATTTCTCTTTCCGAGGGCGTAGGAAATATTAAAGATACCGGCCTTCGTTTCGAAAGCCATGCCAAGGCCGACGCCGAGATAGCTGTTTTGCGACTGCACCTGGACACTGCCGTTCCGGGCAAAACCTCCATCGGCGAATACGAAAAAATAGGAATTGAGGCCAACTAGGTACCGGTATTCCGCCGTAGTGACGGCATAGGCGGAGGCAAAAATACTTTCTTCGTCGAAGCCCCTCATCAGGCGGTAGCCGCCAATCTGGAATAATTCATTGCGAAAAATGGCGGGGCTTTGTCTCCAGCCGCCGCTGAAGGAAGTCTTGAGGGTCGATTGCCTGCCCAGTGGAAGGTAATTGGCAATCGCTGCCTTTACCGAAAACTGGTAAGTCTTCAGTTTAAGTGTATCGTACAGGGAAGCATAGGAAAAATCCGCGTCGGTCAGCTTCCTGATGGCGTTATTCTTGCGGATATTGCGGATTCCCGCCGTACCGATGAACTGCAGATCCACCCCACGCCTCGGGTTGAGCCGGTAGTTGGTGTTGTTATAATTGTATTCCACGCCGGCGTTGACCGTACTTATGTCGATGGCCGCCGGAAGTTTGCGGGTGGCCCTAAGGGCAAGGGTATCTACATTAATGAGGTTGGTGCCCAGCAGCTGCACAAAAAATCGGCCGCCCTGGTTTACGGATACTGCATAGAGCACCCCTGCCTGGAAATTAAGGTTAAGGTAAGATGAGTCCTTTTTATAGAGGTCGAAAGAGGTGGCGATGCCAAACGGCGAGCCGAAAAGATAGGGCTGCTGGTATTGCAGGTTCAGCTTGGGTGAGCTTTGCTGCAGCTGCTGCCAGTCCACCCCAATCAGCTCCCCGTTCCCGAGGGCATTTTTCAGGTTGATGGTAGCCTCGCCGGTAAACAGCAGTTTGGTACGCACCACGTCATAACTGTTGTTGGCAACCTGATTAGCCGGCAGGAACCCAACCAGCAGGTTAACCTGGCTGCTTTTTTTGGGCTCCAGGTAAAGATTAAGGGTGGAACCGCTACCGAGCATCGTCATATCCCAGGATCTTTTTTCCTGCAGGTAAGGCAGCTGCAAAAGCCGCTGGTTAATCTGGCGGAGCTTGCTTTTCTGGTAATAACTGCCCGCGGGAATATCGAGGTACCGTTGCAGGAAGGCCGGGCTGATGCGCGCTGCTCCGGACACATGAAAGCTGTCAATTTTATATTGGGGTCCCCGGTCCACTTTCAGGTTGGCGGCAAGTTTGAATTGGTCGAAATAAAAACTATCCAGCTGTACTTTGGCGAAAGGGTAGCCATGTTCTTCGAAATAGGAAAGTAAATCCTCCTTGAGCTGATCAACCCGGTCAACATCAAGCGGCTTATTGTCAATTTTTTTTTCATTCCAGCCAGCCCTGTCCAGGATGGCGCGGTTAGCGGGGCTGACGTTAAGGTGGGAGAGGGTATACGGGTCACCGACATACAATGAAATGGCGGTATAAAGACTGTCGGTATGAATACTGTCGACAGAAGCTGCCGGGTAGCCTTTGCCCATGAGCAGTGCCGGCAACTTACTCACATACTCGTTGCACGCGGGCTTGCCCGGGAACGAACCGACCAGGCCAAGGGTTTGCCTCAGGAAGACCGAATCTTTATCGGGCGATGTGATCTGGAGGCGATATTGCGCGGACACGGTTGATCCAAGCAGGAACAGCGCCCCCGCCAGCCAGAAAATTCCCATCCGGTATCCGCTTACCTTTGCCATCTTTTTATATCGCGCTGTAATTTCCGAAAACAATAGCTATGGCTGGTATTTATGTTCATATCCCGTTCTGCCGGCAGGCCTGCCATTACTGTAACTTTTATTTTTCCGTTTCTCTCGCCAGCAAGAACGGATTTATCGGTGCTTTATTGAAAGAGATCGTGCTTCAGCAGACTTACCTGGCCGGCGAGCTGGTCGACACCCTGTATTTTGGGGGTGGCACGCCTTCCCTGCTGGAGCGGGGTGACCTGTCGGAAATCATGGCTGCCATCCGCACTAATTTCCAGGTATCGCCGCAGGCCGAAATAACCCTTGAAGCCAACCCCGATGATATCAGCATCGAAAAATTATCCAGTTGGAAGGCGGTGGGTGTTAACCGGCTGAGCATCGGCATCCAGTCCTTCATCGAAAAGGATCTGCGGTGGATGAACCGTGCCCACAATGCAGAGCAGGCAAGAACCTGCATTGCCCTCGCCCAGTCGGCCGGCTTCACCAATCTATCGGTCGACCTCATTTACGGTACCCCGGGCCTGGGCGATCAGGAGTGGCAGGAAATTGTGGATGCGGTGATTGGTATGCATATTCCGCACCTCTCCTGTTATGCACTCACGGTTGAAACAGGCACCGCCCTGGATAAAATGATAGCGCAGCATAAACGCGAGCCCGCCGACCCCGAACAGCAGGCAAGACAGTTTCTTCAGCTGGTAGACAGGCTCGGCGATGCCGGCTATGAGCACTACGAAATTTCCAACTTCGCCAGGCCGGGAATGCGGAGCCGGCACAATGCGTCTTACTGGGCGGGAACCCGCTACCTCGGACTCGGTCCTTCCGCACACTCCTATAATGGCAGGTCCCGGCAATGGAATGTCGCCAGTAACCTGCGCTACGGGCAGGAGCTGGAAAAGGGTATCCTCCCGTTTGAATCGGAAACGCTTACGCTGGTTCAGCACCTGAACGAATACATCATGACCTCCCTGCGGACAGCGGAAGGACTCGACACCAGCCGAGTGGGAAAGTTGTACGGCGCCGGCGCGACAGGTCAACTGGAAGCCAGCAGTGCGAAATACATAAACAACGGGCACCTTACCCGCAACGGGAGTTTTTTGCAACTGAGCCGGGAGGGAAAATTATTTGCCGATGGTATTGCGGCAGACTTGTTTTTCCTGCCCGGTACGATGCCGGACGACGTTCCTGCAGCTGTAAGAACGTAATTTTTTTTCGGTTAGGTATAACCGGTATGTTGCTGCGAACCGACGGTCAGCCGCACCGCTAAACTATACCAGCACATTTTCGATTATTTCAAATCCTGCTGCGGGATCAACGCCCTGCCAGAGGATATTGTAAATCGTCTCTGCAATGGGCATTTTCGCACCGATGTCAGCATTCCTTATATGGATACATTTGCTGGCATTGTACCCTTCGGCTACCATATTCATTTCAAGCAGGGCTGTTTTCACGGCGTACCCTTTCCCGATCATATTTCCGAAGGTGCGGTTGCGGCTGTAGAGCGAATAGCAGGTCACCAGCAGGTCACCGAGATAGACAGACGCCGCATAGTTGGGATTGACAGGGGTGTCGCCCGCCGTTTGCTGCTTATCCTGCGTCCCGCGGAGAAACCCGGCCATCTCATCAGCGCTGTTTGCGATGAACACACTCAGGAAATTATCGCCGTACTCCAGCCCGTGCGCGATGCCTGCCCCGAGCGCATAAATATTTTTTAAGATAGCGGCGTACTGCACGCCGCACACGTCGTGGCTGGTAACCGTATTGATGTATATGGTTTTAAAGCAGCCCGCAAGCCGGCCAAGTTTGTCATCATCCGTACCCGAGAAAGTGAGGTAGGATAGTTTTTCGGCGGCTACTTCTTCGGCATGACAGGGACCCATGAGCGTGAAGTAGCAAGCTGAATCAACATCGAAATGACGGAAGAGGTATTCGTTGAGCAACAGGTTTTCATCGGGCAACATGCCCTTTACCGCTGAGATGATCTTTTTATGGCGGAAGGTATCTGCAGGAAGCCCTGCCAGGGAAGACGCGATATAGGCAGCGGGTAAGGCAATGATCACCGCGTCGCTGGCGGCAATGACAGCCCCGATGTCTGAATTCGGGGCCAGCAGGGACATGTCAAAATTAACGGAGCTTAGATAATTAGGGTTGTGGTGACGCTGGCGGATGTGCTGGAGCGGCCTTTCACTTCTTACCCACCAGTTAACGGTAAGTTTGTTATCTGTGAGAATCTTTACCAACGCCGTTGCCCAGCTGCCACTTCCTATAATGCCGAAACGAAACATGCTGTAAACTACGGATTTTTCGCCGGCCGGCGGCGGGACAACGGAGGCGCTGAGCATTGACCTGCTCAAAACTGCCTGCGCCGTCCTGTTGTAGCTTACTTCTTGTTGTCAAAAAGTTTTTCCTTTTCTACCACGTTTACTTTTTCGCCATCTTTAAGCAACTTGCTCACGGTACCATACGGCCCGGTAACCACCATTTCACCTTCCCTGAGGCCGGCTGTGATTTCGATATTGCTGATATCCTGGATATCGGTTTTTACGATGGCTTTTTTCACGGTTTTGTCGGGCTGCAACACATACACTACTTCGTCGAGATCGGTGGTGCCTGCCGATTTCTGATCGGGGTTGACGTTTGGATCCGGGGCGGGTGCAGACTTGCTGTTGTCGTTGGAAGTGGCAATAATTTTTCCCGTGCCTTTTTCGCGGGTTGTCACGGCATTGATTGGCACGGAGAGCCGGTCTTCATGTCTCCTGGTCTGGATGTCTGCGCTGGCACTCATACCCGGGCGGAATGGAAAATTTTTTGGCCGCTTCGGGTCGATCAAGTCATTGTAGGAAGAAGGCAGCAGCCGGATACGCACTTCGTAATTGGTGACGTCTGTTGAGGCGCTGGTAGCAGCCTGCGTAGCGGCGCCCTTGTTGCTGCTGGCAATCATGGTTACGATGCCCTTAAATTTTCTTTTGTTGTAGGCATCCACTTCTATGAGGGCGGAGTCGCCCAGGTGAACTTTAGGGATATCGTTCTCGCCGACATCCACCCGTACTTCAATTTTGCTCATATCGGCCACCCGCATCATTTCGGTACCCACGTTAAAACTGTTACCTGCCACGCGCTCGCCTTTCTTAACGCTGAGCAGGGATATAACCCCGTCCATAGGCGCTGTGATTATGGTCCGGCTTAAATCCTTATTGGCTTTCTTCAGGTTGGCTTCAGCATTGAGTACGCCGGCCTGGCTGCCCCGAATGCCCTGTACTGCCGCATTAAAATTTGCCTTAGCCGTGAGGTAAGCGCTTTCCGCCTGCTCAAATTCAGCCTTGGAAATCACTTTATCGGCGGCCAGTTGCTTCTGGCGGTTGAATGTTTTCTCAGTAAGGTCCATGGATGATTTAAGCGCATCCAGCTGGGCTGTACTGTTAGACACCACGGCCTGCTGCTGGCTCACGCCGGCTGATGCCTGATCGCGCTGGGTGGCATAGATGTCAGCATAAATCTTTGCCAGCACCTGTCCTTTTCGTACACTGTCGCCTTCTGCTACATACAGCTCCACAATCTCCCCGGAAATATCGGGGCTTACCTTAACCTCTACTTCAGGATATACTTTACCACTCGCAGAAACGGTTTCAATGATAGTCCGTTTTTGCACCTTTTCCGCGGTCACTTTCATGCCTTCATCCTTCCCGAAAAGGCCATTTTTCTGTGCCACCACGAGTGCCACGACCAGAACGGCAAGGCCGGTGAGTATCCAAATTAATTTTTTGCTCATTTCAGAATATTTCGGTTGGTGGTATAATTATTTATTGATATCAGCTTTCGATCCTGGTTACTGGAGCCGGATTCCCTGTCCTTTATAAAATTCGAGCACTTTCATTTTAAACACGAAGTCGTAGTGCGAAGTCAGCAAATCCAGTTTAGCTTTGGTATAGTTGGTCTGGCTGGTGATCAGCTCCAGGGTACTGAGCAGGCCGAGGTTGTACCGCTTCGTGGCAAAGTCGGCTGCCTTCGCGGTGGCACTTACGGTAGACTGTGTGGCATTGTATTTTTCAAGCGCTGCAACTGAACTGCTGTACGCCTGGTAAATATTTTGTTTGAGGGTCTGGTCGATTTGTTCACGGCTGATTTTTGCATTCTGCAGCGAAAGCTTCGATTTCTGGAAGTTGATATTGGCAGCGCCGCTGTTGAGTATCGGGATACTCAGTTGCAGCCCTACATTTTGGGAAAAGTTATTGCTGAGCTGTGAACCATACCCTCTCCAGAGTTGGCCAAAGGTTTTGCTGCTCTGGGTGTAATTGATATCCGGGCTGAGTACCGGGTAGTTGGTACCGTTTACGTTCACGACCGGTCCGCCGGGATTAGCTGGCAGGTAGCCCTGGTAAGTAACGCCTGAAATCTGTTTGCTGGGAGTAGAAAACCGGGCACCGAGGCCGCCGAACGCTGAGAGCGTCGGATACAGCTGGCCGCGGGCGGCTTTAACCTGTGCTTCAATGGATTTTATGCGGAGTTCATTTGATTTTTGCGCCGGTTGAAATTTCAGGGCCTGCTCGAACACGGCTGCAGGCTGAAGTTCGGTTATCGGGTCAATGGGAATAATATCGACGGGCGGTGCATCCAGTACAAACGGCGTTGCCGCATCGAGGTAGAGCAGTGCTTTCAGGCTGAGTAAATTCAGGGTGGCGTTGGACCTTGCCGTGATCAGGTTGGAGCTGTCAGTGGCCAACTGGGCCTCCAACTGCACCGCGTTCAGTTCGGGAAGGGAACCGGCGTCGACCCGTTTTCGGGTATCATCGTACTGGCTCCGGGTCTGCTGCACCTGTGCTTCGGCGATATGAATTTGTTCCTGGGCCAGCAGGGCCTGAAGATAGGAACTGGCAACATTGAGGGCCAGGTCATTTTTCGCTTTCTCAATATCCATCCGTGACGCATCCGCTCCGTAACTGGCGGCCAGCACATTGTTTTTAATGCTGTTCCAGTTGAATATGGTGATGTTGGTCTGGAAACTATACTGCTGGAACAACAGCTGGGTGGTGGTGAACTGGTTGGTGGTGGGATCGATGGAACGGCCAAACTGCAGCCCGGCGTTTGTATTACCACTGGCAAACGGTAATTGTGATAACCGGCTTTGGCGGAGTGTAAGGGAGTCGGTTCCGGCCTGTATGGCTGCCTGGCGGATAGTAACATTATGCTCCCAGGCGTATTCAACTGCTTTTTTGAGATCCCATTTCTCCTGCGTTACAGCCGGCAAAGCAGCCAGGAAAAAAAGCACCGAACAATATAGTTTTGGTCTCATGCGGCAAAATTAATAGGTAGTTGAGCTTACCCTGTTCTTTTTTGATAAGCGGTTTAACGGAAACGGGTGGCCGTAAAAGTAGGGTTTTTGCCCATCCACCGGGCCGCAAATAATAATGTTCCAACTTTACAGCAGGTGACTGAAGGCCTGGTCGATGTCGGCCATCAGGTAACCCGGCTCTTCCAGCCCGAAATAAAACCGGATCATGCGGTGCTCCCGGAGCGCAGGATCAAACTGTGCCGGTAGCAGGGAAGCGCATTTCGGCAGGGCCAGGCTCTCATGTCCGCCCCAGCTGACGGCCATCAATATATGCTTCAGGGATTCACAGCAGGCGACGATTTGTTTCATTTGCCGTGTCCTCACCACAATAGTGACGAGTCCGCACGCGCCGCTCATCTGTTTCAAGGCCAGGTCCCGCTGCGGGAAATTTTCGTCGAACGGAAAAAGGACCGCTTCAACAGCCGGATGTTTTTTCAGGAAATCCAGCATTTTATGGGTGGTGGCGGTGATGCGGTCCAGCCGGGCGGGCAGGGTTCGCATGCCGCGGATCATCAGCCAGGCATTGAACGGGCTGGTGCCGATCCCCATATTCAGGTATTCGCTGTCAAAAATTTTCTTCATCATGGCATGACTGCCGCTGAGGACCCCGCCAATGGTGTCACTATGTCCATTGAGGTATTTCGTGGCCGTCTGCATCGAGAGATCAATCCCCATGGACAATGGCCGCTGGTAGATGGGCGTGCAATAGCTGTTGTCAATAATGGTGACAATTCCCCGGGGTTTTGCCAGGGCGCTGACAGCGGCAAGATCCTGGATTTCGTAAGTGAGGCTGTTCGGCGACTCCAGGTAAATCACTTTTGTTTCGGGCCGGAGCGCGGCCGCAAAATTTTCTGTACGCGTACCATCGACATAAGTTGTGCTGATGCCAAAACGGGGCAGTATGATATCAAACATTTTCCAGGCCCAGGTATAGGGCTTGCGGACGGAAATGATGTGGTCACCGGATTTTACCTGCGCAAACACTGCTGCAAATATGGCCGACGCCCCGCTGTTGAAAACCAAGGCATCTTCTGCCCCGTCCAGCGCTGCCAGTTTTTTTCGCAGGATATCGATCGTGGGATTCAACCCGCGGCTGTACAGGTAGCCACTCATTTCATCTTCAAAAGCCAGGCGGAGTGCTTCCACCGTCTTAAAGGCAAAATTGCTGGTTTGCATGATGGGCGGCGACACGGCATTGAAATATTCCGATCGATCCTCGCCCAGTTCATTTAAAATATAGGAAATATCAGGTACCATACTAAACAGGTTTACTGGTGCGGCGCCCGCGCTGGAGTACAAAATAGAGCACGATGAAAGCTGATAACACACCAAGCCCCACCAGCGAAAGTTTCGTCTCGTTCACCAGCAGGCTGACGGCCACAAAACAATACGCCAGGATGAACAGCACAGGCTGTAACGGATACCAGCGCATCTTATAGATCCCGGTATTGTCGAGGTAGGCTGTTTTCCTGCGTAAAATAAATATACTGCCGGCGGAAAGTATCATACCGAAACAATCGAGAAAAATACTGAAGCTCAGGATCGTATCAAACTCTTCAGCCCAGAAAACAATGAGGATGCAGAGGGCGGCAAAAACGGTCAGTGAAACGGTCAGTGCCCCCGTAGCGGCATTTCTTTTCCGGAAAACTTCCGGGAGGATTCCATCATCGCTCATCGCATACATCACGCGGGGATTACTCATCAGCAGGACGTTTACGTAAGCGAGCACACTCATAAAAAGCAGCACGGACAGGATGCGTTCGGCATTTACCCCGAATATTTTGCCGGCCATGATGGCCGCGATATTGGTGCTCTGTTTCATCTGCTCGAAGCCGATGACGTGGATATAGGCATAATTGATGGTGAGGTACAGGGAGATGATGATGAATATGCCCAAAAAAATGCCACGGGGAAGCAGGCGGTTGGCATCTTTCACTTCAGCGCCGAAATTGATGGTCTGCTGGTAACCGCCGTAGGTGAAGCTGACGGCAACCAGCCCTACTCCAAACGCTTTCAGGTATTCCATGAACGTATAATGCCGCAGCGAAGCCGCGGTGGGGGCCAGCGGTTCGGTAAAGCTGAAGAATACCGGTGTAATGAGCAGGATGATCATCGTAATTTTCACGATGGTAAGCATGTTCTGGGTGCGCGCGCTCATCTTAAGGCCCATCAGGTTAACGCCATAAAAAATAAGTATCGCCGCAATGGCAATACTGTTCTGTATTATGCTGATGTGGTGCATATTGCCGGCAATCATGCGGTAGGCCGGGTCTTTGGCCGCGGGAATGAAAATACCGGTGATGTATTCCCCGCCCACGATCGCTACCCCGGCGAGGGAGGCAGCATTGGATACCAGGATGAGGCAGTTCACCCCGAAAGCAATGGAAGGATGATACGCATAGGCAAACACTTTATAATAGCCACCGGTAACCGGCAGGCGGCTGCCTATCTCTGCATAAGTGAGGGCCCCGCAGTAGGCTACCACGCCGCCAACAATCCAGGCTGCGAAAAAAATAAAGGTGGTGGGAACGGCCTTTGCCACGTTTAAGGGCGTTCGGAAAATGCCCATTCCAATGACGAGGCTGACGACGATCATCGTGAAATCGAAGAGACTCAGCCTGGCAGTTTTGGTCATGGAATGAAGATAATGAATATTAAATATTAGGGTTTAGATTTGCCCCTTTAAAACAACTTCTGCAATGCGTGGTAAATTTGTCACCCTGATCCTGTGCCTTTTTTTCGGATTGATAGCGAGTGCCCAGACGGATACAACGCGTGATGCTTCCCGGCTGCTGGAAGGCGTTACCATCCATGCCTTTGAGCAGAACCGGCAACTGAAAGAGGTTTCAGCCGCGGTTTCGGTGATCGATCCGCTGCTGTTGCAGCAATCGGCGAACACGTCGCTGGTGCCTGCAGTGAACAGTGCCCCGGGGGTACGCATGGAAGAACGTTCACCGGGGAGTTACCGCATCAATATCCGCGGCAGTACACTTCGGTCGCCCTTCGGCGTTAGAAATGTAAAAGTGTACTGGAACGATATCCCGTTCACGGATCCCGGCGGAAATACCTACCTCAACCAGCTTGGATTTTACAATGTCAATGCTATAGAAATTATCAAAGGACCCGCAGGCAGCATGTATGGCGCCGGGACGGGCGGGGCGATTCTCCTGCACAGCCAGCCGGATACCTGGGCGCCGGGCATCGGGCTGCATATCACTGGCGGCAGCTATAACAGCCGGGCCATCAACCTCTCTATAAAGGCGGGCACGGAAGACCGGCAGAACATCATTAATTATACCCACCAGGAGAGCGATGGCTACCGCTTGCATACCGCCATGCGCCGTGATATCGGCACCTGGCAGACCAACCTGAAAGTGAGTAACCGGCAGCAGCTCAATGCCAGTTTTTTATATGGCGATTTGTATTACCAGACGCCTGGTGCACTTACGCTAAAAGAATACAGCGCCAATCCGCAGGCTTTCCGGCCCGCCGCCGGCGGTTTCGGTAATGCGGAGCAGGTACAGGCGGCAATCTACCAAAAAATGCTGCTGGCCGGTATTACCAATAAATACCAGTTCAGCGATCACTGGCAGAACAGCACCACCGTGTATGGTTCGTTCGTACAATTTGATAACCCCACATTCCGGACTTACGAAAAAAGAGTGGAGCCGCAGTTCGGCGGCAGAACGGTCTTTACCTACAGCCTGCAGGGCAAACAAACCCGGTTACAGCTGAATGCGGGAGCAGAGGCACAGCGCGGTTTTTTCAATACCCGGGATTTCAAAAATAACCAGGGCAGGCCCGATTCCGTGCAGACCGATGACGAGATCGGAAGCTGGATCTACAACATTTTTGCGCAGGTGAACCTGCGGCTTCCCGGGGATTGGGACCTTACTGCCGGGGCCAGCTTCAACCAATTTCATGTGAGTGATCAGCGGCTGTCCGACCCTTCGCTGCCGCTGCAGCAGCGGACGTACAGCAACCAGCTGGCGCCAAGACTGGCGTTGTCCAAAAAAATAACCACGGCGGCCTGGTTGTACGCCAGCGTAGCCAGGGGATTTTCGCCGCCCGCGATAGCCGAAGTGCTGCCCCCCAGCCGAACCATCAGCACCAGCCTGAACGCAGAAACGGGGATCAATTACGAAGCCGGTGTAAAAAGCACCTGGCTGCAAAACCGCTTGTATACTGAAGTCAACCTGTTTTATTTCAGGCTCCAGGATGCCATCGTACAACGGCAGCAGGTAAATGCCGCCAACTATTATGTGAATGCCGGAACCACCCGGCAAAAAGGGATCGAAGCACAGTTGCGTTATGCGATTTTCCCGGCCGGGCAGTCGTTTTTCAGGCCTTCGTTTTTATATGCGTCCTATACGTACAACGATTTTTATTACGGCGATTTCAAACAGGGAAACACCGACTTTTCCGGCAACCAGCTCCCCAGTGTACCGAGAAACAGTGTGTCTGCCGGCCTGAACCTGGCCACCCGGATGGGCATCTATGTAAACCTCAATTATTATTACAGCGACAAGCTTGCGCTGAATGATGCGAATACGGACTATGCCGGCTCCTACCAGTTGCTGGGCGCAAAGGTGGGTTATGCGCAAACCTTTTCCAGCGTGATGGTGAATTTCTTTGCTGGCGCGGATAACCTGGGTGATGTGCGGTACAGCCTCGGGAATGACATTAATGCGGCGGCTGGCCGGTATTACAATGCTGCTGCCGGAAGAAACTATTACGGCGGCATCTCGGTGCAATGGCATCGCCCGAAAAAATTAAGCGCATAGTACCGGCCATCCCGGTACCTGCTACACGCATCGTGCTAAGAAAACAAGATGGACAAAGAAATTGCATCTGCCTGCCCGCGATGCGGGAAGCAATTCAGCTGCAGGCCCCACGATATTGAGCATTGCGCATGCGCTGCCGTTGTGATTTCCGCAGCTGTATTGCAAAGGATTTCCACTGTGTTCACCTGCTGTCTCTGCAGCGACTGTCTCACCGCCCTCGCCGGCGGGGCGGAGGAAGACCTTATTGCCCCTGCACCGGTACAGCAGCGACGCTTTCCGGGGTAAAGCGGCCATATGATTACCTTTGCGCAAATACAGCGCCGGCATGGATTTTAATTACAGCGAGCTCATTACTGTTTCCTTCACGTTATTCGCTATCATCGATATCATCGGATCGATTCCCATCCTGATAACGCTGAAAGAAAAGATGGGAGACATCAATGCCATGAAGGCGACGGTCATTTCCGGGGCACTGATGATCCTTTTTTTATTTATCGGAGAGAACTTCCTGCAGATACTGGGACTGGATAAAAAATCTTTCGCCGTGGGCGGATCGATTGTGATTTTTATCCTGGGACTGGAAATGGTGCTGGGTATCGAATTTTTCAAAAGTGATAAAAATGCCAAGCAGAGTGTGGCCGTGCCGATAGCCTTTCCGATCATTGCCGGTTCGGGGACGCTGACCACCATCATGTCGCTGAAGGCCAATTACCACGACCGTAGTATTTTACTGGCGATACTGATTAACCTGGTAGTTGTTTTTGCGGTCTTAAAATCACTGAATTTCCTGGAAAAATTACTCGGACCGGCAGGTTTGATTGCCATCCGAAAATTTTTTGGCGTAATATTGCTGGCCATTGCCGTAAAAATCTTTGCGAGCAATGCGGCGGGAATGTTCAGCGGCAATCCATAAGGCTGATTATCACGCTGTTAAAATACTGGTCTCGTAGTACAATGGATAGTATAAGGGTCTCCGAAGCCCTGGATTCAGGTTCGATTCCTGACGAGACCACACTCATCGCCTGTTATACATTAATTATCAAATAGTTATTATCTATTTTTCTATCTGGGGTACACCAGGGGGTACATTTACTGTCAAATGAAAAAAACCCGGGTTAATTCCTCCCGGGTTTCGACAATATGACCAACGCTCGGCAATAGAAGGTACTGACTAAAGTGTCCGGTGGGTAATTGCGTATTGTCCGTAGACGGTGTCAACCCTTACTATCGTTCTCACAATCATATGAAGTTTTGCTTCCTTTGAATTTCCAGCCATTTTAAAAAATACCCGGGAAACCCACCCCTTTTAATTTATCGAGTCTCCTTGTTTAAAGTTATCCCGGACGCATTTCCTGCTCGATCCGGCCCTCCACTAAGCTTATTCATTCGCTCGGTTACAAGGAAACCAGGGACTCAAAAGTTAAGTTTATAAGATAAACTACTCTTTAGCTATTCCATATTTATCCTTTAGTAATCCTATCAATTTACTTTCATAAACTCCTGCTAACTTCAAATCAGAAATATAAAGTCCCAATAACTATTTGCTCCATCACTACCATACTCAAATACTTTTGTATAATTATTTCATCAGTAGAAACTAATTTAAATGATGTAGTCTTGAAATTATTCAATTTTTTTACTTGAAAGTTTTCTTGCAACGGATTTCTTAATAAAGTAAAATCGAACAAATTGAAGGAATAATTCAAAGTTTTTTTGAACGTTTCACTATATGCCTGACCTTGCACACTGACTCCTTTAACCAGCGAATTATAATTCATAATGCTGTCTGAAATGCCTCATTTTGTAATCAACCTCTTGTTTCCTGTATACTGAAAAAACCAGCAGCTCCTCTGACACCGCTGGTTATAATACAGTTTTATAAAATAGCCCATGGATGATTAAACTGGTTGTCGTCATCATCCTGCTTGTTTGTTACACGGCGAATCCATTCCCTCAAGGCCTTAACGATCTTAACCGATAACTGACGATAACTGCTTTTCATCTTAGTATAATTGATTTGGTTAAACAATCTGCCGTTAATATTGCACTTTTTTCATGTTCAAGATAAAGCCGGTATTTCCCCCTTAGTAAAGGCTGCGATATTTAATAGTTCCTTTGCAATAATGCAACAGCTCCCGCCCACTTGCTGCAAAGTAGTATGTTTGATTTTTACATCAATGGGCAGTGCGTCATGAAATTCCACCAGGTCAACCTGCAGGCTATCCGCCTCCTCAACCTGGTCACTGGTTTCCTGCTGTGAAAATATGCACCGGGCCATGATAGGGTCGTTTCAAAGACAGCATTCACACAGGGGTTCAAACCCCACCATCGTTCTTATGATAAATCGTATCGTGAAATTATTCGCCATAAAGTTTTGTCACCTTTTACTTTTTTGTGATCAAGGAGAATGCCAATCGATCATGACCGCCTCTGGATGCCAGCAATCGCTATCACAGTAACCAGCAGTAAACGCTGCAAGTGGTTGAACTGAAAGATTTTCATGATCTTTTTTCAGTAGAAACGCAGTAAGGGGGTGGTGAAACTGAAAAAATTGCAGCAGGCTACAGCATGGCAGGCCACAATAATGCCCTGGCACCTCTTTTGATTGCCCTTTGATGTTCACCCTTATTATTGTTTTCATTATCATTCATTCTTAATTTTTAACCAAATTAAAAGGAGGTATGTTATGACAATCGTAAAAAGAAATGGAAACCTGCAACATCAGTTTCCCCAGATTTTTGATGATTTATTTAATCGCGACATCTTTCATTGGGGACTGACCAATTATTCCGACACCAATACCACCATCCCCGCGGTTAACATCAAAGAAACTACTGACAGTTATGAGGTGCAAGTAGCGGCACCAGGAATGAACAAGAAAGATTTCACCGTGCAACTGGAGGGTAATATTCTTACGATTAGCAGTGAAAAAGAGGCAGGCTATGAGCAAAACGATAATGCCCGCTATGCAGCCCGTGAATTTAGTTACCAGTCCTTTTCACGAACATTCACACTGCAAAAAGATGTGGTAGATACCGAAAAAATCCAGGCCACCTATGCAGATGGCGTATTGAATCTGGTAATTCCAAAAAAAGAGGAGGCAAAACAAAAAGGCCCAAAACGTATCGAAATTTTATAAGAGGTTTTCAGTTCCCCATCCCAGAAGTTGCTCCCCCAAGGGGCAACTTTTGTCGATTTGTGACTTATTTGCTAATGGTTGGGTACTGCACGCAGCATCAAACCTTTATTGCTGGCTTGTTCTTTATGCATTGAACTGCCGTAGATGGTCGTCGATGTGCTTCCATATAAAGTGACGCCAATCTTTCGTGTTTAACGGTCCGAAGAAATGATGCTCACCATTCAGCCTATTCCTGTCAAGGGGCAACCTCCATGTAATCGTTCGATGAAATTTCTTTTTGACGAAATTCCTAATCGGTGTTTCCTCACCACTTCGAGGCAGCCGATGAAATTCCGGCAAAAGCTACCCTTGTCGTATATTTAATCCTAATAAACACGTATGGAATTCGGACACCTCCCGGAAAAGGAACTGAATAAAATAAAATTTAAACTGCCGCCCGACCCGGCCATCAATGCCGCCGTGCTGAAGAAAGGCAAAAAGAAAAAATGCAAGGTCTACCTCGGCTGCGCCAAATGGGGACGCAAAGAATGGGTCGGCAAAATCTACCCGCCCGGCACACCGGAAAAAGATTTTCTGCGATTTTACGGCGACCATTACGGTTCTATCGAACTCAATGCCACCCACTATAAATTATATGATGGCGAGCAGCTGAAAGAATGGGTAGACAAAGTAAATCACCCGGGTTTCCGGTTCTGCCCGAAGGCCCACCGCGGCATGTGTTATCTAAAAGACTCCCCCACCCGCAAAGGCGTCACGCGCGACTACCTCGCGAATATTCGTGCACTGGGCAGCGAACTCGGTCCCATCTTCATCACACACGACGAACGTGTAAAATGGGACGCCACCGGCGAAAAAGATTTCTTTGCCTATCTCGAGACCCTACCGAAAGACCTCAGTTTTTTCATCGAGGAACGTTCCCCTTCTTTCTATGCCGATAAAAAATTAACCGACCGGTACTATGCCCGCCTCAGGGAGCTGAAAATGGGTGTCGTAATCACCGACACGGCCGGGCGGCCGGATGTGCTACACATGCGCCTCACCATTCCCCGCACCTTTATCCGCTTCGTGGGCAACAGCCTCCACCCCTCGGATTTCCCGCGGATCGATCACTGGGCAAAACGACTGAAAAAATGGATCGATGCCGGCCTCGAAGAAGCCTATTTCTTTATGCACATGCACGACGAGGGCCTATCCCCCGAACTGACGCAGTACGTGGTAAAGCAATTCAATAAATATGCAAAGCTGGATCTGCCGGAAGTGAAATTTGTGTCCTGAAACGGGCACAACGGATTTTCCGGATCCTGGTCTTCTCCCAACAAGGAGCATCCTTTATTCCGGAACAGCGGCACCGTCATCATGGCGCCTGCCTGCTTTCACGGTGAATAGGTGCAGCACTTGCGGGAACACCGCATCCATGGTTTCGATTACCCCTTTCACGGAGCCGGGCAGGGTAAGCACCAGACTTTTTTCGTAAAACCCGGCTACGCCCCGCGACAGCATGGCAAAGGGCATCCTGGATTGCCCATAATTGCGCGCGGCTTCCATGATTCCCGGTATTTCTGTCTGCAGCATCGGCCGGATAACGTCCGGCGTGATATCACGCGGCGAGACCCCGGTGCCGCCGGTGAAAATGATCAGGTCTGCCCCGCTGCTGCTCAGTTGCTGCAGCTGGCTTTTTATCTGGTCTGCCTCATCCGGGATAACGACGAGGCGCACCGACTGCAGTCCGTACCCCTCCAGCCTTTCCACGATCGTACTGCCCGACCGGTCTTCCGCTTCCCCGCGCGACACCGTGTCCGAACAAACGACTACCGCCGCCGTCAGCGACGGATCAGCCATTCCCCGGTCCGACTTCCCGCCTTCCTTGCTGATCAAGCGGATATTACCAATCTCGATGTGTTTGTCGATGGGCTTCAGCATGTCGTACATCGTCAGCGCCGTTATCGCCGCCCCGTGCATGGCTTCCACCTCTACCCCGGTTTTATAAATCGTATGCACTTCCACGGTGATGGCAATCTCCATCCCATCCGTCGTGCAGGTAATCGCCGCGTATTCCACCGGAAGGGGGTGGCAGTCCGGGATCACATCACTGGTTTTTTTGATCGCCAGCAACCCCGCCGCCCGCGCAAACTCCAGCACATCTCCCTTGGGTACGCGGCGTTGTTCCACGGCTTCGATGGTAGCCCGCGAAGAGGCTTTCAGCGTTGCCCCGGCAATGGCTTTCCGAAGTGAAAAATTTTTATGTGTGATGTTGACCATATTTCAGCGGTTGACTTTCCATTGATGGGTTTCATTGTCCAGGACCTCGCGTCCCCAGACCGGCAGTTCGGCTTTAAGGCGTTCAACTACTTCCTCACAGGCATCGATAGCTGCTTTTCGGTGAGGGGCGGAGGTAAAAACAAACAGGCAAAGTTCACCGGTCTTCACGATACCGAGGCTGTGGTACACGTGCATGCAGGTGAGTGGATATTTCTCAAAAATAGCTTCCCGGATAACCTCCATTTTTTCATTCGCCATATCTTCGTAAGCAGTATATTCAATGGCGCTGACCCGGTGGCCATCTTTTTCATCCGCCCTTACCTGCCCAAGGAAAATACTATGCCCGCCGATACCCGTTTTAACGGTATGCTTTTCAATGCTGTCAGCAATAAAGGCGGGAGCAATAGCACCGCTCACAAAAATATTTTTAGACTTCCCTTCGCGCATTATCCTATAGATTTACTGCTGTTGTAACTGTTCTATTCCACCCGCCAGGGTGAAAATTTTTTTCCCCGGTCCGTAATGCGCCACCAGGATTTTTGCCCCCTGTTCGCTTCTCCTGCCGCTCTGGCAAACCAGGACGATGGTATGGATGGACAAACCGGCAAGACCAGCCGGTAAATTAGGAAGGGGCACTGCAATATGCGGCACCGCCAACGCCGGCCTTTCCCCCTTTTCCCGCACATCCACCACCAGCACATCCTGCCGGGTGGCAAGTTCGTTGAATTCCGCCGGAGAAATCGCGGTGTACCCTCCCATGCTGCCATCGCAATAACTACCATAGGTCATTTGCAGGAACGCGGCACTGGTAACAGGCAGCCGGCGGGCGCCTTCCGGGTTTGGCTGAACATCAATTTCAAAGAACAGCGGCTCGTTAAGGTTGCAGGTAAGCAGGCGGTTGACCAGCGGGTGACCCAATTTAGCCAGGAATTTAATCGCTTCCGTCGCCTGCAAACTTCCGATGACAGCGGGCAATACGCCCAGGACACCCGCTTCGGCACAATTGGGGAATTCGCTTTCGCCCGGCTGATCGGGGAACAGGTCACGGTAACTCAGCCTGCTTCCGTCTTCGCCAGCCGTACAGAAAACAGCCACCTGGCCTTCCATACCGGACACTGATCCATAAACCAGCGGTTTGCCCAGCAGCATGCAGGCATCATTGATCATATACCGTGTGGCAAAATTATCGGTACCGTCGACCACCAAATCAAACCTGGCGAATATGTCCAGGGTATTGGTTACCGTTAGCCTTTCGGAAAAAGCCTGTATCCTGATATCGGGGTTGAGCAGCTGCAACCGTTGGGCAGCAGTCGTGGCTTTGTTAAGGCCGATATCCTCCATCGTGTACAACACCTGGCGGTGAAGGTTGTGCAGGGCTACCCGGTCATCATCCACAATGCCGATTGTGCCGATTCCGGCCCCGGCAAGATAAGGCAGCGCGGCACAGCCGAGCCCACCTGCGCCCACCACCAGTACTTTTGCCCCAAGCAGCCGTGCCTGGCCGGCAACGCCGAATGCACTGAGGGTGACCTGGCGAATGTACCGCGGGTTATCGTTGTTATTGTACAGCTTATCCACCGGAAAATGGCGGCAGCATTGCCACACTGTTTTGTGCAGTAAGTAATACGGGGCTGGTCACGGTTTGCCGGTCCACCGCCATGATATACCGCACGGTCGCCATCTCCGGATAACGTTCATGCATAACCGCGGCCAGGACACCCGTGTCCTCAACAGCGGGGATAATCAGCTTTGCCGTTCCGGCGATCTCGGCCAGGCGGCCGAATAACAAGACAGTCATCTCCATAAATTACTTAACCCGTTTAAGCGTTTCATAATCTTCCGGTGTATCAATATCCACGGCTCCCAGTGAAAAATTGAGCGTGGCCACCGCTTCACCATGCGTAGCCAGGAGTTTTTTGGCACCTCCTTCTCCCTCCAGGGCCAGCAATTCCGGAAACAGGTCCCGGTGAAAAAAAGCAGGTATCCCCATCGTACCGGCGTAAGCCGAAGCCACCATTTTTTTCCCGGTTTCCTGCTGCAAAGTTACCAGATTATCCAGCAATGCTGATGTGATAAAGGGCTGGTCGCAGGCCATGATGATCACGCCCCCGGCATCCACCGATTCATCCGCCGCCAGGGCCGATAACCCGCAGCGGATCGAGGAAGCCATGCCGCTTTGCCAGTGGGGGTTACTGGCTATGACCAGCTTTGGGTTGGATATACCGGTTGTATCGACGGCACCCAGGACCAGCACCACTTTTTGTGCAGCTGATTGCAGGGCCGCATCAAGGCTGATGTCCAGCAGCGTACTGTTGTTATACGGCATAAATTGTTTGGGTAGTCCCAGCCGGGTGGAGGCCCCGGCGGCAAGCAGGATGATGGCAAATGGAGCGGGCATCTGGAAAATTTCTGGCGGACTTCAGCGCATACTTTTGCTGCTGCCAGCCGGTGGAACATAAGCGCCTTTGTCTATCCAGGCCTTGAAATTTGCGGCAAACACTTCGTGCGAAAGCGGGGGAAGTGTTCTGCCTTCGCCGGGATGCCAGCCCTGTCGCACCAGGGTATCGTTCGTAATATGATCCACTAGCTGGGCCAGAGACCGGTGACCATTTTTCGAGGGGTCTTTCAGCTGGGCCGCAAGCGCTGCCGGCGATTTTCCCTGGAACACCATTTTCATGGTAGCAGGCGGAAGGGCCCATTTGGGATTTCCCGGGGGTGCATGTAACCCGGGTGAATTGGCCGGCTGGTGACAATTGCTGCATTTAAGTGCATAGACCCCTTTTCCGTCAGGACCGCGCTGCACACCCTGGGTATGAAGATGGCTGTCGTCTCCCTGCAGCGGCACATCGCCGGCGGGGTGACAATTCATACAACGCGGGCTCATCAACACTTTATAAGCCGACAGGAAGGCTTTAACGGATCCGGCACTGTCTTTCGGTGGGGGCGTTCGCCTGGTTTCCTTTTCGGCTGATAAGCTTTGCCCTCCGGGCGAGGGTACGCTGCCCGTAAAATTCGCAAACAGCAGCAGCATTCCGCCCAGCAGCAGGGTAATGGTGATTGTAGCAGGAAGTGATTTCATTTAAGCCTGTTTGAAATTTTGATTGCCGAACGGCAGTGTCCGGATGCGTTTACCAGTGGCTGCAAAAATGGCGTTTACGATAGCCGGTGCCGTCGGGGGAACACCGGGTTCTCCGGCACCACCCATCTCGCCAGCTGACGGCATGACGTGCACATCAATCGCAGGTGCTTCATTCATACGCGCTATCCGGTAATCATAAAAATTACTTTGCTGTACCCGACCGTCCTCGATCGTGATTTCTCCATACTTAGCCATCGTAAGTCCAAAAATAATGGCACTTTCCATCTGTGCAACTACGCCATCAGGGTTTACGGCCAGCCCGCAGTCAATGGCGCAGGTCACTTTATGCACAACTACCTGACCGCTCGGATCGATGGATACTTCTGCCACCTGGCCTACAATACTCCGGAACGATTCGTGCACGGCGATGCCCTGGAAATGGCCCTTCGGCAGGGGTTTGCCCCAGTTTGCCTTTTCAGCAACCAGATCCAAAACTGCGCGATGACGCGGACTATTTTGAAGCAGCGTCCTCCGGAAGGCTACCGGGTCTTTTTTGGCATGGTGGGCGAGATCATCGATGATGGTTTCCATCACGAAACCGGTATGCGTATGGCCCACGGACCGGAACCACAGCACGGTTACCGGAAGTTTGGGACTGTGCAGCCCGACATACGCATCAGCTACCGATGCCAGGTAAGGAGAGTCGTTGACCCCCTCCACGGAGGAATCGTCAATACCGTTTTTAATCCCGGCTTCCATCATCGTCCCGGCCATAATAGATTGCCCCACGATGGTTTGCTGCCAAGCGACTGGGTAGCCCGCTTTATTCACGCCGATGCGCATACGATGGAGGAAGGCCGGGCGGTAATAAGCCGCGCGCATGTCATCTTCGCGGGTCCATACCATTTTTATGGGTTTGCCGCTGGCTTTCGCAATATGTACGGCTTCAACAACAAAATCAGAGGAAGGGGTAGCGCGCCGGCCAAAACCGCCGCCGAGGTAGGGTGTTTCCATGTTCACCTGGGCAGGTGTCAGCCCCAGAATTTTGGCAGCAGCCGCCTGGTCGATGCCCGGCATCTGGGTACCCGTCCAGATATCGCAGTGGCCATCAGAAATCTTCACTGTACAGTTGATGGGCTCCATCGGCGCATGCGCGAGGTAGGGCAGAAAATATTCGGCTTCTATCACAGCAGCTGCACCGGCCAGGCCCTTTTCGGCATCGCCTTTCGACAACGCGGGTAAGCCCTTTGTGCCGGCCAGTTCTTTATAGGAGGCCAGTTGAGCAGCGCTGCTCAGCCCGGTGTGGGGACCGTTATCCCATTTGATATCGAGCGCATCACGGCCTTTTTTTGCCGCCCAGAAATGATCTGCCAGTACCGCGACGCCGGTAGGAATCTCCACCACATCACGGACACCCGCAACCGCTTTTGCCGCGGTGGCATCAAAGGACAAAACTTTTCCGCCGATGACCGGTGCATGGGCTACCACCGCTGTCAGCAGGCCGGGAAACTGCACATCCATACCGTATTTGGCGGTACCATTCACCTTCGCCGGTGCATCGAGTCGTTTGATGCCTTTACCGATATATTTCCACTGGGCAGGTGATCGCAATGCTACTTTGGCCGGGGGCGGCAGTGCCGCTGCCGCGGTGGCTACATCGCCGTAGGCCACTTTCTGGTTACCGCTGATCACCATCCCGTTTTCGGTATGGCAGTCTTCCGGCCGCACGTTCATGCGTTCCGCCGCAGCCTGCACCAGGAGCACCCGGGCGGTGGCGCCTGCTGTCCGGTACCGGTCGAACTCAGACCAGGTGGAACTGGATCCGCCGGTTATCTGGATGCCGTAAGCGGTATGGATGTAAGAAGGTCCTGCCGGGCTGTGTTCGATACTGATATTTTTCCAGTCGGCATCCAGTTCCTCGGCGATGAGCATGCTGAGGGTGGTCCAGATTCCCTGTCCCATTTCCACATGAGAAAGAATGATATTGATACTATCGTCCACCCCTACCCGTAAAAATGCATTGGGAGCAAAATAAGTTCCCGTTCCTTCGCCGGTCGCCGCCATTCTTTTCTTAACGCTGGCCGGAAGCGCAAATGAAATCAGCAGTCCTCCGCCCAGTGCAGCACCGGAAGCCAGGAATTTTCTTCGGTTCATGACGTTTACGTTTTTCATGACTTACCTCCTTCTTTTTGAAGTTTAGCAGCCAGGTGAATGGCTTTGCGGATGCGCGGGTACGTGCCGCAGCGGCAGATGTTACCGCTCATGGCATCGTCAATGTCTTTATCGGTGGGTGACGGGTTTTCGCGCAGCAACTCTGCGGCGGACATCAGCTGGCCCGACTGGCAGTAACCGCACTGCGGAACGTCTTCCGTCAGCCAGGCGCGCTGGAGTGCGTGGGTGGTATCGGCCGAAAGACCTTCGACCGTAGTGATTGATTTTCCGGAGGCACGCGCCACTGTAGTTACGCAGGAGCGGACGGCCTCGCCGTCGAGATGAATCGTACAGGCGCCGCATTGAGCGACACCACAGCCGTATTTGGTGCCGGTGAGTCCAAATACATCACGAAGCACCCACAACAGCGGCATATCCTGCGGAACGTCCGCTTCATATGACCGGTTGTTAATGGTAAATTTTTCCATAACCGATAAAGTTTACGATGAGGTTGTGCAGGTATATGCGCTTCAGGAAAGTTACAGATTAGTTGTGAAATCGCTTAAAAATAGAGCTGGCCACGTGACCGCCAAACCCGAAAGTGTTGTTCAGTACCACGTTCACCGGTTGCCGCACGGAGTTGCCCAGGATGATGCGCAGCCCGGGGGGAATCTTTTCATCGAGTTCACGGGTGTTGATGGTGGCAGGGATAATGTTATCCCGGATAGCCAGCACCGATATCACACTTTCGATGGCACCGGCAGCACCAAGCAGGTGACCGGTCATCGATTTGGTGGCGCTGATAGCCACGGGGAGGTCGCCAAAAGCTTTTTTCATACCGTTGAGTTCGCTGAGATCGCCGAGGGGCGTTGAGGTGGCGTGTACATTGATATAATCCACGGCACCGGGTTCCAGGCCGGCATCGGTCAGCGCCTTGGTGATGCCCAGCCAGGCGCCCAGTCCATCGGGGGGCGTACCGGTGAGGTGATAGGCATCGCCTGCCATTCCTCCCCCGACCATTTCCGCATAAATCCTGGCATTTCTTTTCCGGGCATGTTCGTATTCTTCCAGGATCAGCGCACCCGCTCCTTCGCCCATAACAAATCCATCCCGGTCCTTATCGAACGGGCGCGAAGCATGCGTGTAATCCTCGTTGTTTTTGGAAAGCGCCTGGGCAGAGTTGAACCCGCCTACAGAAGAAGGGGTAATTGCTGCTTCGGACCCACCGGCAACCATGATGGTGGCCTTACCCAACCGGATGGTATCGAAGGCGTTGATAATGGCGGTGTTGGAGGACGCGCAGGCGGACACCGTGCAATAGTTCGGGCCGTGGAGTTTGTGCCGGATGGAGATGACGCCTGCGGCGATATCCACAATCATTTTGGGAATGAAGTAGGGGTTGAACCTGGGGGTACCGTCACCGGTATGAAAGGCCTGCAGCTGTTCTTCAAAAGTGCCGATTCCACCGTTGCCGGAAGCCCAGATCACGCCGATTTCATACCGTTCTTTTTCCTCCATGGCAGCGAAGTCCAGCCCGGCATCGCGGATAGCTTCGTCCGTCGCGGCGATGGCATACTGGGTGAAGAGATCGTATTTTTTGATTTCCTTTTTATCGATGAATGCCTCGGCGTCAAAGCCTTTTACTTCGCAGGCAAACCTTGTTTTAAACTTAGAGGTATCGAATTTGGTGATAGGTCCCGCGCCGCTTTTACCCGCCACGATGTTGCTCCAGAACTCCGGCACGGTATTGCCCAGTGGCGTAAGCGCGCCTAATCCGGTGATGACTACTCTTTTCATAAATATGCTGTTCGTCCCTGCTTTTTTGTTGCGGCAAGCCTTCCGCCTGCAATTTAGACAATGGCAGTTATATTCTGTTCAATCCGTGTATACAGGTCGCGGGCGGCACTTGAACAAAGCCGGCTGCACTTTTCTTTTTGCTTTGTACGGGGTTATCAGGCCACCTACATTTTCATCATCGCCATCATGATCCGGCCGGGATAGAACCTTAGATACACTTCCGCCGCCAGCGGGTAATGGCCATACAATTGATCGAGCGCCGCAGGGGCATGGTAGATACTCATCTGCCCACCCAGTGCCAGGTTTACATTACCGATACTGAGCACCCGGTAATTGGCCCCCAGGGTAAAAGCCTGGATGGCGAAAGCGGTATTTCCATAGGTGGCTTGATCGAGGTTCAGTTCCTCCGAAGACTTTTGCACCCATTCGTAACGGGTGTATAATGACGTGCGGTAGACGACCTGCGACGCTTCGGCTAGAAACGCATGTGCGGCCGCAACATCCTTCGTCTTATTCATACCCCAGAGGAGCACGGCATTAAACGGCCCGCAGTAGAGCGCTTTGCTGAAAATGGCAGAGGCCGTGGTGCGGTGTACATCTTCCTGAGGCCGCAGTGCTTCGGGGCTTTTGATAAAACCATAAGAGACCTTCAGGGCAACCATTGGCGAGGGGTTGAGGGATAGACGGGTACTCCAGGAATCGAAACGCGGGCGATCGAAATTATACCTGCGGCTGTCCGGCTCGCGGCCGGTAAACGAGGAGCCTTCCAGCTTCACCTGGCCATAACGGATGCCAACGGTGGCTACGCCAAACGTAATATGGGTGGCATCTGTCCAGTGGTGGGTCAGCGGGGCATTGGGATTTTCCAGCGAGGAGGGCCGGTGCATAAACGCTACCGGGCCCAGCGCCGGCTCACCCGGGTAGCCGAGGTAGACATATACGTCGGTCTTTGCAGAAAAGGCCTGCGTGTAGGCGACAGAAAGCCCGGAAAAAAGGTCATGGGGATGTTGGCGGTCGACAATCGGCTTGCCATTGTAGGCTTCACCGCTTTGGAACAACAACGGGTAGCCGTTTCCGCCGGTAATGGCATCGAGAGAAAACATGCTGCTGAAATGGAAAAGCCCGTTTTTGCCCACCTGGCGCTGGGCCATCAGCATTAGCCAGTCGGGTGTATCAAATTTTTCATTGCCGCGGCTGCCCTTTCCCGTGAGATCCTGTTTATTGTACCGCAGGAAAAGATTACCGTGGATCATATACATCCACTTATGCTGGTGAATCATGCTACCATACATGGGTGCGTTGTCGGGCAGCCAGCCGGTGCCGGAGCCATTGCGGTTCATGGGCAGGTGCAGGGAGTACGCGTGGCTCATGCCCGGGTCCATCTCCATGCCTGCAGTATCCGCGTTGTGGTGCATGCCCGGCATATGCATCATATCCATGGAATGATTCGGCTGCTTGAGGCTGCTGTCCAGCGGTTTCAGCGGCAATGTTTGCCCGCATACAGTTTGTATAATAAAGAGTAGGGAAAAAACGGAAAGTATTGATCGCGTCATCATGGTAAAGGGTTCTTTTCAATTCCATGATAAGACTCAATAGTCAGGCCAGTTTGCCGCTATACGCCACTGCGTTCCGGGTTGCTACAGCCGGCTTTCCCCGATGCGTAACCGCGTATTACTGAAAGCGTCATTGCAGGTCAGCGGGAGACCATAAATTTCAGGGTTTGATCGCTGTTGCCGGAAATGATCCGGCAGAAGTACATACCGTTAGGAATCCTTGCCGGAAGGGGAATGTGGATGAGGTTGGCGCCCTGGTAATACAGGACAGTACCGGTCTGGGAGACCACCTGCCCCATCGCGTTGCTGATGGAGATATTGACCCCCTGTCTTCTCTTCAGGTGGATACTGAGGCTAAGCTTTTCCACCACCGGGTTGGGATACAGCGATATGGCAAAGAAATCGGGTGCCGGGTTGCGAAGCGTATCAGCCGGAAGAGCCGTAACAATGAGCGGAGAAAAAAGGATAACCGGTGACCCGGTCAGGACTATGTTCTGCGATGATATCGATGCCGCGGTATTGGTTTGTGAATAATCCCAGCTCCGCTGGTATAGTTGCGGCGACACGTTCATTGCGGCGGGAAAAGAATAGGTGCCATTGGCCACTTCCGACTGGTCGGTAGTAGTAGCGGCCCAGAGCACGTAGGCATAATCGCCGGTACTGTTCCGGAAAGCGCCACCGCGGATACCGGCGGGCAGGGCCATGGCTGCGGTCTGCGTGAGATCAGCTTGATAACCGAGCAGGGCGTCAGAAAATGTCTTGTAGGATATCCCGGAACTGTTGTATTGCTGGTTGTACGGACCGGGATTGCTGTTGTCATAGCCCGGACCTTTCCCGTTAAGATTCTGGTAGAGCCCGACGAAGTCGAACGGGTTGGTACTGGGGTCGTTGATGTCTTTGCTGTCCCCGATAGAAAAAACATAGAACTGGCTGATGCCGTTGAGCTGGCTTTCGACCAGCGCTTTCATATCGTAATTTCTTTGCACTTCGTCTCCGCCCACAAAGTTACCCAGGGTTGGATTATACGGATCTGCCAATGATTTACGCGCTATGTTATTTTCGGTATTGATAACTACTTTTTTCGGGTAGGTAGCACCGTTATACCCGCGGTTGTTAAGCACACTGTCCAGCGCCTTTTTCCGGGCGAGGAATACGTCGATGCCCGCATCAGAATGCCGTTTGTATTTCCAGGTACCGGCGGCCACATCAAAGTAGCGGAGATCGTACATCGGGTAATAATGGAAGCTGAGTACGTCGAAATACGCACCGCCTTTCAGGGGGTATTCGGCCGATGGCGAGCCGTCGACCGGGTTATCCGTATTGCGCAGCACGGCATCCAGGAAAGACGGATAGCCTACGCCGCCCATGCCTACATAGGCGGTGGGATCAACGGTTTTGATCACTTCATAAGCGATGCGGAGCATCCGGATGTAGTTGACCAGGGGAGCCCTCAGGTTGTACATCTCGCAAGGAGCCGGGTTGCGGTCCCACCAGTTTCCGGCCGGATCGCCCGGCGCACGCCACCCGATGCTGCCGGCATCGAAATCGGGTTCATTCACCAGCTCCCAGAATTTTACATAGGGTTTGTAGAGGGTGACGGTTTTATAAATATAGCGGGCGAGGTAGTTGTCGTCATTGTAGGGCGTACCGTTGGCGCCGCCGTCCCAGATGGGCAGGTAGAGGTTGCTCCAGATCAGCGAAGGATTGCTGCAGCCCGGGTAGACGGTGTTGTCTGTATGGGCTGGGATGGGTGATTCAAGAAATACGGTGTTGTCTTTGATGCCGAGGTCAGCGAAATGGCTGAACTGCCATACTTCCACGTCATAGTCGTAGCCCGCATAAGAAGGGTCGAGAAAATTTTCCGGGAGTGGCAGGTGGAGCGTTTTGACGCCGGCACCTTTCACATTGCGGGCGGGGTTACCGGCTGCGATATCAGCAACCGCCACGTTTGACCAGGTATCATAAACGCCCATATTGCTCCCGTACAGGAAATTAGTAGTATACGGAGCCACGTGAGCGGCCTCATTCGCACTGTAACTGACCTGGGAGACGGCAGGAAAAGCAAAAAGAAGCAGGAGGAAGCCCGGGTAAAATAGTTTCATGGTAAATGGTTGGACGATAAACGCGGTGACGGATCGTGAGCATTGCAATTACTTTGCCAGAACGCTGTTTTTTCAACGTATAAAAGGGAGGAAACGCGCTGCTGCGGCGCGGAGGAAAGGAATCACCGGTAAGGTGCTGATAAGCCGGAGTTCTTCCGCCGGCGAGGATTCATTATCGAGGAATTTAAATATCGATTCCGGCTGATTTTTGCTGAAGAGATCGGTGAAAATTTCCCGGCCGCCGGTATATTTTTTATCGAGCACCTGCAGCAGCAGATCGTCGTAAAATGTAAAACGCGCGGGAATGTCGGCTGGCCGCGATGCCGGGGAAAGCGCCGCCTGCTTCAGCACTTGAACGATGGCGGCTGACTGCTGCTGGATGAACCGGAACGTGTAGCCCGAGGAAGGTTTCGTCCGTCCCCCGGCGGAGCCGATATTGTACATACCCCTGCTGAACCAGGGGAAGAAGCTGTTGGTCATGGGGATGACGCCAAATTCTGATTCCAGCACGGTAAAACCGGTGATGCCGGGAATTGCTTTGATATACTGTTCCAGCGCTTGGTTGTACCGGGTATCGGGCAGGATGGCCGGCGAGAAAACGGTATATTCTACCAGCGCCCGGGTGGGCGAGAAGGGGAGTGTATAGACAAAGCTAGTGCCCGCTTCCTGGTTAACCCTGAAGTCCATGAGGGTGGCGGCCCCGGGATCAAAAACGGGTGATGCCGTTTCTATCATCCAGCCTTTGAAGTGCTGGAGC
>JBBROE010000038.1:0-31424 GCA_038229695.1 Chitinophagales bacterium
ATCTCCTGCGCCAGGCTGTCCGCCAGGTTCTTCCGGAACTGGTAGTAATCGCCGAATTCTTTAGACAGGCTGCCCTCTATACCGATATACCGCCATTCCCCAAATCGACCAATGGGCCTCGCCAGGCTTGCCCCCCCAAAACCCCCGAAGCCGCCAAAGAATTTATTGCCCGGCGGCGGACTGGTGATCCCCTGGCCGTCGTACACCCAGTTGTTTACATCATAGTCGCCCGCGAATGCCACGGCCCCATAAAAGAATCGGGCACGGTGCACGACCACCCCGCGGTGTATCGACACCTGCCCGCTGTAAACCCCATCGCGCAGCAATTCATTCATGCCCCCCGCACTCACGGCAGCATTAACATAAGTGGCCGAACGAGCGCTGTCACTTGCCACCGGAATGGGGTGATAGGCCGTGGTAAGCCCCTGGAGCGGACTGTGGAGAAAATTCTGCTCGATACAGGAACTGAAAGAGATTATCATGGTAAAAAACAGGAGGGTAAAAGAAGGATGCTTCATATGCCTTTGACAGGCGGAGTCGCCCTTTGGCTGCACAGGCGACAAAAATCCGGGCCCCGCCTGCTTTACCATTGGAAAACAATAGCTTCGGGCAATAAAACCCGGTTTTATTCGCTAATTACTAAAGCTTTACGGTTTGTGGGGAAGTTGATCGTCTTTTGGTTGTTTATGGCTGGCCTGGCCATGCCCGCGCTGGCCCAGCGCCTTGGCGGTTTACCCCTATCCAACCTGCGCGTAAAGCAAATCCCGGCAAAGCCGGAATCGGTACAGCTCGATACCCTCAGCATTCTTCCCGGCACGGTATCCGTTCCGGGCATCAACCCGGCATGGTACACGATCGATAACATCAATGCGCAGCTCACCTGGAAACAACATCCGCCTGTAGACAGTATCACCATCCGCTACCGCGTATTCGACCGCCGGCTCAACGCGGTGGCGCGCCACCTGAACTACGACAGCATCATGAACAATTTCCTGGTGGCACCTTACGTGTACAACGACAACGGCTTCGGCAAAAGCGAACGGTTCTTCGACTTCGGCACCATCAACTACACCGGCAGCTTCGGGCGGGGTATCTCTTTCGGCAACAGCCAGGATGCTGTGGTCACCTCCAGCCTCAACCTTCAACTCAATGGCTACCTGGCCGACAGCATTGAAATCACAGCTGCCATCACCGATAACAATATCCCGATACAGCCAGACGGTACTACCCAGCAACTGAATGAATTCGACCGCATTTTTCTCCAGTTTAAAAAGAAAACATGGGCGCTGAGCCTCGGCGATATCGATATCCGGCAGAATAAAAGCTACTTCCTGAAATTCTATAAAAGGTTGCAGGGTGTGGCTTTTGAAACGACCAGCAAACTCGCGCCGGGCGTCGTTAACTCCAGCCTGCTCAGCGGTTCAATCGCAAAAGGTAAATTCACCCGCAATATCTTCCAGGGTCAGGAAGGCAACCAGGGTCCTTACCGGCTGCAGGGAGCCAACAACGAATTTTATTTTGTATTGCTCGCCAACACCGAAAAAGTATTTATCGATGGCGAGCTGCTGCAACGCGGCGAAGACCGTGATTACGTGATCAATTATAACACGGCTGAAATTACGTTTACGCCCAAACGGATGATCACCAAGGACACCCGCATCCAGGTAGAATTTGAATACGCCGACCGAAATTACCTTAACGCCAACCTGTATTTCACCAACCAGACGAGTATTAATGACCGGTTAAGGATAACCGTTAGTGCTTTCAGCAACAGCGACGCCAAAAGTTCCCCCATCAACCAAACGCTCGACCCAGCGCAGAAAATTTTCCTGCGCGGCATCGGAGACAGTATCAACAACGCCTATTATAAAATCGCCGTGCCGGATACCTTCTCCGCCGGCAAGATCTTATATAAAAAAGTGGATACCCTATTGGCCAACGGCATCCATGACACCGCCTTCGTTTATTCCGTTAACCCGGACAGCGCACTGTATTCCCTGTCCTTCGCAAATGTGGGTTTCGGTAAAGGAGATTACCTGCCGGACGATAACGCCGCCAATGGAAAAGTGTACAAATACGTGGCCCCGCAAAACGGCGTAAAACAGGGACAGTTTGAAGCCGCTATTTTCCTGGTGACGCCGAAAAAACAGCAACTGGTCAGCGTCCTCGTGGATTATGACCTCAGCAAGAAAACCAACCTCACCACGGAACTGGCCTACAGCAATTATGACGTCAATACTTTTTCAACCATCGATAAAGCAAATAATAAAGGCTATGCGGCCAAATTCCGCCTGTCCCACAATGGCACCATCCCGGGCAACCAGAAAATGCGGCTGCTGACCGACGCAGGACTGGAGTATGCAGACGCGCGGTTTCACCCGCTGGAAGTGCTGCGAAACGTGGAATTCCTGCGTGACTGGGGGCTGCCCCTGCTGCTGCCCGCGGCGACGGAGACCATTGCTACGGCCGGCGCACAACTGGAAGACTCCCGCAAAAATATACTGCGGTTCCAGTTTACCGACTATAAAAGAAACAGCGATTTCAATGGTGTGCGCAACACGATCACACAGGTACAAACGCTGAAAAACTGGCAGTTCAATAACCAGTTCAACCTTTCCCAGACCAACAGCAGTACCGAGAAAGGATTTTTCTTCCGCCCCGTAATCGACATCAGTAAAAAATTTGCCAGGCTGCACAATTACCGGCTGACTGGTCACTATGCCTTAGAACAGAACATCGTGAGAATTAAACAGGCAGACTCCGTGAATGCCACCAGCTTTTCTTTCCGCATCCTGCAGTTTTCCCTCAATTCGCCGGGAACAAGCGGAAACAAATGGGGCATCACTTATTTTACGCGGACCAACAGCTATCCTTTTGGTAAAGACCTCGCCAAAAGTGACGTAAGCAGCAATATCAACCTGACCGGCGACCTGTTAAAAAACCCGCACCACCGCTTCCGCTGGAATGTCAGCTACCGGAAACTAACGGTCACCAACAGTGCTGTTACCAACCAGCAGGCAGACCAAACCGTCCTAGGCCGGGGAGAATACCAGGTGAACACGCTCAGGGGAATGCTGACCGGCAATCTCCTTTATGAAGCCGGATCGGGCCAGGAACAAAAAAGGGAATACGCGTTCCTCGAAGTTCCGGCCGGCCAGGGGCAATATACCTGGATCGATTATAACAACGACGGGGTGCAGCAACTCAACGAATTTGAATTGGCGGTGTTCCAGGACCAGGCCAAATACATCAAAATTTATACCCCCAGCAACCAGTTTATCAAGGCCAACTACAACACATTTAACTATAGCATACTGCTGAATCCCCGGTCTGCGATAGACCTCGTAAAAAGCGGGAAACTGCTCAAATTTATAGCAAGAATAAATGTGCAGTCGTCTCTGCAAACAGCTAAAAAGGAAATCGCCAATGGCATCATCCAGCTGAACCCCTTTAAACTGCCTATTAACGACACGGCACTCATCAGTCTGAATTCCATTTTTGTAAACAGTTTTTCGTTCAACCGGTTCAGTACCAGTTGGGGGTTGGATGTCACCCATAGCAGCAACTCCGGGAAATCGCTGCTTACCTATGGCCTCGAAAGCCGCACCCTGCAGGAATGGAGCACCCGGGCACGCCTCAATATATCGAAGTCAATGCTGTTCGATGTCACCGGCAAGACCGGATCGTCCGGGCTGATCACGGACAACCAGAAGTTTCAGAACCGGAACTATGCCATCCGCCAGTATTCGTTGGAACCCCGGCTAAGTATTACAAAGGGTACCGTCTTCCGCGTGATAACCGGCTATAAGTACAGCAATAAAAAAAACCAGTCGGGCAGCCATGAACAGTATAGCAGCCATTCGGTAAATACAGAAGTAAAGTATAATATACTGCAGTCCGCTTCCCTCCTGTCCAAGTTTACGTATTCCAATATCAGCTTCAGCCCGCTGGCCAGTGCCAATTCAACGGTGGGATACAATATGCTGGATGGACTGTCCCCCGGCAAAAACTTTTTATGGAGTGTTGAGCTTACGAAACGCCTGGCAAACAACCTTGAAATAAACATCCAGTATGAAGGCCGAAAGCCAGGCGAATCGAGGATTGTCCATGTGGGCAGGGCATCCGTCCGGGCACTTTTTTAAGCAGGTACCCATGCCGGCAAAACAGGCCTTTTAACAGGCAGCTCATCCAGGAAATTACCACAAACAAAAAACCTCCCGCGTATGCGGAAGGCTTTCTATATATAAAGGAACGTATTACATTATCCAAATAATCCGCCTTTCTTAAGTTCACGGGTTCCTTCGCCAATTTTGAAACCATTGTGATAAATTTCTATCTTATAATTACCACGCTGAAAATCGCTGTTTTGTTTCCAGGCAAACTGAACAGTTTTCTTTTTGCCGGCTTCGTATTCAACAGGAATTTTAGCAGTATACAATTTATCTCCTTCGTTACGGGTGGTAAAAGTACCTGAGCCCAGCGCTTCAACTGTAACGGGTTTGCCATCAGGTCCTGTGATACACACATAGATGTCAGCTGTACCAGACTGAACGATACGATTATCCACATCGAACGAAATAACCAGCTTATCGACCCGTTTAGCAGTAGTCGTGACCTTTTCACGACCGTTCTTCTTCTCATTGATCGGTGTGATGGTTATGTTCGAAGCATTAAAAGTAGAAGCAATATCAACCTTTTTTTCTGCCTCAACTTTGGCTTCAGAAGTACTTTGGAGGTCGGTGGTCAGCTGCGTAGTCTTCCCTTTCTCTGTGGTGAGGTCAGTGTTCAGCTGGGTGTTCTGGGCGGTCAGCTCAGTTACCTGCTGCTCAAGGCCGGCGATTTTATCATTGAGTTGTCCAACCAGTTCTTTGGCGCGGGTAAGTTCCGCTGCCGTAGCGTTCTTTTTGCCTAGGATACTGCGGATTTCAGCCTTTCTTTTTGAAATGTCGTTATTGGCTTCAGTCAGTTTGCTTTGCAGCATGTTGTTGTTACCCGTAACAGAATCCAGGCGTGCCAGTGAAGCATCGAAGCTGCGCTGAATTTCGCTTTTCTCATCTGTAACTTTTGCAATCTGGTTGTCTTTTACAAGAATGCTCTGCTCGTTCTTGTTGTTGTTCCAGAGCAGGTATCCCCAGGTACCCAGCAGACCTACAGCGAGGAGACCAATGATGATACCCCGGTAGTCTTTTTTGGGTGAGGACTTTTGCGGCGTTGCTGATGGATAATTAGTAGTACTCATATGTGTTTTTTATAAACGTTAGTAATAAGTATTCCCTTACAAAAACAGGTAGAAAATGCTGATTTTTTTGACCTTGTACCCTCTGGACTAAAACCATGCCAGAATAATATTTAGCCCCCTGACGCCTCTTCTTAACAAATTTTTGGGGCGTTCCATTGCAGGTAGAGGAACCTGAAACCTTTGCCTGGTAAGAGTTCCAGCGTAATGATAGGTATCTGTAAAATGACTCATGGTGAAGATAAGTATCTTACTCCTTTTATAAGTAATATTGCAAATATATATGTCTGTTGAAAAAATCCTGAGCAGCTGGAAGAAAGGGAATTTCAAGCCGGTCTACTGGCTGGAAGGCGAAGAAGAATATTTTATTGACCGGGTAATGCAGTATGCCGAACATGAAATCCTGACTGAATCGGAAGCTGGTTTTAACCTTAGTATTTTTTACGGAAAAGATGCGAACTGGGCCGATGTCGTCAATGCCTGCATGCGTTACCCGATGTTTGCCGAAAGGCAGGTGATCCTGCTGAAAGAAGCGCAGCAGATGAAGGACATCGACAAGCTCGAAAATTACATTTCCCGCCCATTGGCATCCACCATTTTTGTGATTTCCTACAAAGAGAAAAAAGTAGACGGCAGAAGTAAACTGGCCAAAATCCTGAAAGAAAATGGCGAGGTACTGACCACAAAAAAGTTATATGAGAACCAGTTGCCGGAGTGGGTTACTGAACAGGCAGCCGACCGGGGCATAACCTTCAGCCCGAAGGCGGTCATGCTGCTGGTGGAACATGTAGGCAATGATCTTTCCAGGCTAAGCAACGAAATGGAAAAACTGGAGCTAAACGCAGGCAGCCAGAAAAATATCAGTGCCGGCGATATAGAGAAATTTATCGGCATAAGCAAGGAATACAACGCCTTTGAACTGCAGGATGCCATAGCCCGCAAAGACCTGGTCAGGGCTATTAAAATTATCAATTATTTTGAACAGAATCCCAGGGCGAATCCCATCCAGCTCATACTGCCATCGGTGTATAATTATTTTTCAAAACTCGCTACGGCCTATGCATTGCCTGAAATCACCGAGCAGTCGCTGAAACCCCTGTTCTACAATAATATCTTCGCTGCCCGCCAGGCGCTCGACGCCGTGAAACAGTACAGTTACCCGGAAATAGAAAAAGTAATTCTGCTGCTGCATCATTATAACCTGCGCAGCATCGGTATTCATGATAACGGTACCGCACATGCGTCGTTATTAAAGGAACTCGCCGTCAAGATAATTTCGCGGGAAAATTAACGGGATATTTGTTAACGGGCCGTTGCGAGGAAAGTCGCAGCAGCCTCCCGATCCTTTGCTAGTTGCTGCTGCAGGGCATCCAGCCCGTTGAATTTTATTTCCGGCCGAAGCCATTGACCCAGCGTAACTTTCAGCCGCTGCCCGTAAATGTCCTGGTTAAAATTAAACAGGTTTACTTCGATAACACGCTGTATACCGCCGACTGTCGGCCTCACCCCGATGTTCATCATGCCGCCATAAGACGTAGTGGACGACGGGCCTTCTAACTTGTCAGTACCGGGTGGCATCACGTTCACCGTAACGGCATAGACCCCGTTGCAGGGAATGAGTTTATCTTCCGTTTCCGGTTGCAGGTTGGCGGTAGGAAAACCAATGGTTCTGCCCAACTGGTTGCCGGTGATCACTATTCCCGAAAAAAAATAGTTGTATCCCAGCAGGCGGCGGGCTTCTGCCGTTTTCCCCTGCACCAGGTATTCCCGGATTTTAGTGGAGCTGATGGCTGCCTCATCCACCAGGTGCACCGGTATTTCGATGAGCTTGAAGGAGCCGTTGGCTGCATACGCTTCAAGCAGCTTAAAGTCTCCTTCCCGGCCCTTTCCAAAGCGATGGTCATACCCGATGATCACGGTATGCGGTCTGAATTTTCCCATGAGAAAATCCTCTGCATAGGCCGTTGCGGGCTGGCTGGAAAAGGCCTGTGTGAAGGGTACCACCACCAGGTTATCGATACCCTGGGCGCGCAGCAGCGTTATCTTTTCAGGCAGGGTATTGATTAGCTGCAGGGGTTTGTGACTTACGATTTTCCGGGGGTGCGGATCGAAGGTAACGAGCACCGATTCGCCTCCGTGCCCCCTGGCTTCGTCCTGTAATTTGCGGATGATCAGCTGGTGCCCGAGATGAACACCGTCGAAAGTCCCAATCGTGACCACCGGATTGCGGAAGGCCGGTAACGCGCTGATATCAGTGTACAGATTCATGGTAAGTGGTGCAAAACTAAATGATAATTGAAATTGATAATTGAAAACCGAATATTTAGTTTTGCCACTCAACCGGTACGATGAGTCTATATTTAAAACGAGGTGTATCTGCGCAGAAAGAAGAAGTGCATAAGGCTACCGCGCGCCTCGACCCCGGCCTTTACCCGCACGCCTTTTGCCGGTTGTATCCTGACTATCTCGGCGGTGATTCCGAATGGTTAAACGTGATGCATGCTGATGGTGCCGGCACCAAAAGTATACTGGCCTACCTGCAATGGAAAGAGACCGGAGACCCCGCCGTATGGAAAGGCATCGCCCAGGATGCGGTGGTCATGAACCTCGATGACCTGCTCTGTACCGGTATACATGATAACATGCTCTTCTCGTCCACTATCGACCGGAACAAAAAACTCATCCCGGGTGAGGTACTGGAAACAATCATCAACAGCACCCAGGAATTATTTGACCAGCTGGCCGGTCATGGCATTGGTATCCATTACCTCGGGGGCGAAACGGCAGATGTCGGTGATGTGGTTCGTACCATTGCCGTCAATGGCACACTGGCTGCGCGCTGGCCAAAGAAAAAAGTAATCAGCAATGATAAAATAACCGCAGGCGACGTTATCGTTGGCTTCGCCGGATTCGGCAGGGCTACTTATGAGTCGTTTTACAACAGTGGTATCGGAAGTAACGGGCTGACGAGTGCAAGACATGATGTGCTCGGCAAAAGTTATGGGGCCGACTTCCCCGAGTCTTTTGACAATTCCCTGGATGAAACGGTTCGTTATATCGGTCATCACCGGCTGAGCGATCAGGTTGTTGCCGATGAGGCAGGCGCGCCTGCGACAACCATCGGCGGGATGTTGCTCTCCCCCACCCGAACCTTTGCACCAGTGCTCAAAAAAATATTCACGGAACATTTTGATGCCATCCATGGCATCATCCATTGCAGCGGCGGGGGTCAGACGAAATGCATGAAATACCTGCCGGGAAACTTCCGCGTAATTAAAGACAATCTTTTCGACCCTCCCCCGGTCTTCCGCCTCATACAGCAGTCGTCAGGATCGGACAACCGCGAAATGTACCAGGTTTTCAACATGGGATGCAGGCTGGAAATATTCACGGCCGCAAAGAATGCCGACAGTTTGATTGCGGTGGCCCGGCAGTTCGGCATCGCGGCGAGAGTAACCGGATTCGTGGAACCTGCTGCCGAAAAAGAATTGATTATTAAGGCCGGTGGGGAAGAAATCCGATATGCTTGATGCTATGATGCGAAATCAGGCAACTCTGCTGACCTCATCGTCCTGTAACCGGTACATACTGCCACTTCCTGGGCAAAACGCCTCGCCGGCTGCTGAAAAATCGAGCTTTGTGCCGAACTCACTCACCCACCCCCGCTGGCGGGCAGGGTTGCCGGTCACCAGCGCATACGGTTTTACATCCCGCGTTACTACCGCACCCGCGCCAATCATCGCATAAGCCCCGATGGTTATGCCGCAGAGAATGGTGGCATTAGCGCCGATGCTGCTTCCTTTTTTAACCAGGGTCTGCTTGAATTCGTGTTTGCGATCGACCGCACTTCTCGGGTTGATGACGTTGGTGAAGACCATCGACGGACCAAGAAATACATCATCTTCGCAGGTGACACCGGCATATATGGTTACATTATTCTGAACCTTATTATTATTGCCTAATACCGCACCTTTTCCCACCATTACGTTCTGACCCAGGTTGCAGTTAGCGCCGATACGGGCACCTTCCATAATATGGCAGAAATGCCATATCATGGTACCCTCCCCGATAAGACAGGGTTGATCGATAACTGAACTCTCGTGCACAGTGTAAAGCATGGACATACCAGGTTCGTCGTTCAAGATAAAGTAAATTTCATCAGCAGGTTTACCGGCCGAGCAGCATATCGCTGTAGGATACGGCAATGTGATCTTCCGGACGAATGCCGAACGCCTCAATGTAATGGTCGCACTGGCGGGCCAGTTCCTCCTTTGAAAGATCCGCGTAACGGTTGCTGGCTTCGATCTCCACAAAATGCCCCAGCCCAACAAGGCTGTCGAGGTGTATTTTCACATTTCCCAGGAAGTAGATGTCGCGCTGTTTTTTCACGACCACTTTTATCCCGGCTGCTGCGGTCAGCATGTCTTTTAATACAACGGGCTCACTCACTTCTACCAGGTTGAACGCGGAGGCACGCGGCCCGCCGGTATCTGCCCGTTCGTAGTAAATGAGGGTGTTTTCAATATTCCCTTCCCTGAGTTTCAGCCTGCCCCTGAGGGCGTTAAAATAGGTATCGGTCTGGATATCCCTCCCCCTGAAATCTGCCTGATTATCAGAAAGGAACTTTCTTATTGCTTCACTTCGCGCGGTTCTTGCTTTAATCTCGATATTGATAAATGCCATATTGATTTTCCGTAAAAGTAAAACGGCCCGCTTAGGGGCGGACCGTTTCAGGTATTATTTATTTTATGTCAGACTTTCTCCACCTGGCGCACCCTGGGTTTGGCGGCAGTGACCAGCACGGGCTGGGGTTTCAGTTTTTGAAAACGAACGGCCACCCAGACATTGTCGAGCTCCACCTTGTCGTGATCTTCATACCCGGCGCCCTTCATACAGTCCCAGTTGCAGCTACGGTTGAGATTGGTAGCAATTTTGGAAGACGATTTGGGGTAGGCAATCCAGAGCTTGGCATCACCTTTCAGGGCCGGAATTACTTCCCGGAGGATGCCGGAAAGCTGACTTTCACTTACGGCAAAAACAAGTGCAAAATCGATTTTGCGGCTTTTCAGCAAAGGGGTTACATTTTTAGAGAAAGACAATTTGGTGAATTGTTTTTCAATTGAAGAAGGCAGCCCTTGAATTAGCAAATTTCTCTCGTCCTGGATCAGGAGCTTTTCAAACATCGTTTGAGTCATAATTAGAAATTTTTGTTGAGGGTGTGTTTTGATCGGGGAAGTGTAAAGGTAAAACATTACCGTGGAACCATCACTACCGGATAGTAAAATACCGGCACAAAACTGTGCCGGCTTTACGCATAAATTGATTTAAATCATTATTTGAGAGCAGGTTATCGCTGAACAGGCTTATAAAGCGCCATGGCTTCGGGCATCTGGGCTTTCAGTCGTTCTATCCGGTTCCCCTCGGAGGGATGGGTGCTGAGGAATTCCGGGGTACCACCACTACCGGCCATTTTCTCCATTCTTTCCCATAACGGAATAGCTTCCTGTGGATTGTAGCCCGCCAGCGCAGCGAAATTCAGTCCAAATTTATCGGCCTCGTATTCATCGTTTCGCGAAAAAGGAAGAATTACCGCCAGATTGCTGCCAACCCCATACGCGTTCATAAAAAGCGCCTGCGTCTCTGCCGGCTTGTTGGCTGTGGCAACCGACAGGGCCACGCCGCCGAGTTGTTGCACCAGGCCGATACTCATTCTTTCATTACCGTGTTGTGCGAGGGCGTGGGTGATCTCATGCCCCATCACGACCGCCAGCGCAGCCTCGTTCTGTGTCACCGGAAGGAGGCCGGTATACACCACAATCTTGCCACCCGGCATACACCAGGCATTCACTTCTTTTGAATCCACCAGGTTGTACTCCCATTTGTAGCCATTGAGAATAGTGGCCTTTCCCTGCTTCGTGTAGTAATCGGTGATAGCACGGGTGAGTCGTTCCCCTACCCGTTTAACCATCTCCGCATCCCGGCTGCCGGAGGCACTCACTACTCTATTGGAGGAAAGAAACTGGCTATATTCAGTCGCTGCCATGGACCGAACTTCCGAATCCGGGAGTAGTTTAAGCTGGTTCCTGCCGGTCACGGCATTTCTTGCACAACCTGCCATCAGTAAGACAAAACATAAAATAACGGAGAATTTTGTAGTCATTGCTTCGAGGGTTTACCCACTATCTTCAATTGTTGTACCATTATCCGGTGAACCCTGAAATAAAAGTAAGCCTGGCTTTGTCACCTGTCAAACAGGCGACGCTGTCTTTTCCTATCCCGGTGCCGGAGAATGGGCACTTTGCTCTCATTGCCTTTCAGCAAACGGCTGATGTTTTTCTGGTGGGTGAGAATAACCAGCAGGGCTACGCCTACGGCAAAGATCCGATAGGGATGATTATGGACATTAAATATCACGAGTATAAATACCGGGAAGGCAGCACTGGCTAGTATGGAACTGAGCGAAACAAAGCGCGTGAGATAGAGGACGAGCAGGAAAACGCCGCTGCAGCTGAGGGCGGACAGCGGTGAAATACCGAGTACCAGGCCAAAAAGCGTCGCCACGCCTTTCCCCCCGCGGAAATCCGCCCATACCGGGTAGATATGACCAATAACAGCGGAGAGGCCAAGGCCGATCTGCAGGGTGGTTCTGGCCAAGTCGTGATCATAATAAAATGGCAGCAGGTAAACGAGTTTAACGGCAATGAGCCCTTTCAGCACATCGGCCACCATCACCACGGTGCCATATTTTTTACCCAGCACCCTAAACGTATTGGTGGCCCCAGAGTTGCCGCTTCCGTACTCGCGGATATCGACATTGAAAAAATAACGGCTAACTACCAGCGCAGTAGGAAAGGAACCAATCAGGTAAGCCAGTAATATTATGACAACTTCCATCATAACGGGACATGGTTAAAGCAGGACATCAAAATTAAATGAAAGCGGTTAACTGCACCGGAAAATCTACGCATGCCCCAGTTGCAGGCAAATCCAGCCCTCCCGCCGGGTCACTGCCACAGCTACCAGACCGGAAGCCCCTGCTGACTCTACGACCATTTCCTGGTCGCCCGTCAGCAGACCGCTCAACAACACAACGCCGCCAGTACGGAGATGTTGCTTGAAACTGCCCATGGCGAGCAGAATAGTATGCCGGTTGATGTTGGCCAGTATGACATCGAATAATATATTTTCAGGAATTGTCTCCCCGTTGATTAACAATACTTTACTGCAATAATTGGTAATAAAATTTTCGGTTGCATTACGAATGCTCCATTCGTCATTGTCCATCGCCGTGACTGCTTCTGCGCCGCATTTCTCCGCGAGGATGGCCAGTACGCCGGTGCCGGTTCCAAAGTCGAATACACCGGCGTTGCCGAACTCCAGCCGGCTCATGGCCTCAACAACCAGCCACGTGGTGGCATGGTGACCGGTTCCGAAACTCATTTTTGGCGTAATCAGGATATCATGCCGCACGTCCCTCGGAACGGGGTGGAATGGCGCACGAATACAACAGAAATCCCCGATCAGGACGGGCTGGAAACCAGCTTCCCAAATCGCATTCCAATTTTTTGATTTTTGAATTGATATTGAATATTTTATGTTTTTTATTGATATAATTTCTTGAATTATATGTTCGTCAAACCCATTTTCTCCAAAAGTTGCTTTTAGCACAGCGGTGCCCTCTTCAAAGCCAATAGCACCGGCATCAGCCAGCAGGGCAATCATCATTTCTGTATCACCGGGATGATTCGTATGCAGCGTCACTTCGATGTAATTTTCCATACCAGGGTTGGGGAGGATTTTATCAGCCTTCCCGCTGAAAAAAATGAAAAAACCCGGGACCTGATAGCCCGGGTTTAAAATTTATGCAATGCGATGGTTTAATCCTGGCGTTGCTGGCCTTCGGGTTTCGCGAGCAGGACCTTCCTGGACAATTTGAATTTGCCTGTCTTGGGGTCGGTACCCGTAAGTTTCACCTTCACGGAATCTCCTTCTTTCAGTACCCCTTCCAGCGTTTCCAGCCGTTTCCAGCTCACTTCTGAAATGTGCAGTAACCCCTGCTTTCCGGGCATGAATTCTACAAATGCACCATAAGGCATGATCGACTTTACTTTGGCTTCGTACACATCGCCCACTTCCGGTACAGAAACGATTCCCTTGATCCAGGCTACCGCTCTGTCCACCCCATCCTTGCTGCTGCTGAAGATGCTCACCTCGCCCATTTCATTCTTCTCTTCAAGGTTAATGGTGGCACCGGTTTCCCGCTGGATTTCCTGGATGATTTTACCACCCGGCCCGATTACCGCGCCAATAAATTCCTTATCGATAAACAGTTTCACCATCCTTGGTGCATGCGGCTTAACATCAGCCCTTGCAGCCGGAATGGTGGCATACATTTCTTCAATAATATGAAGCCGGCCGTTCCTGGCCTGTGCCAGTGCCTTGCGCATAACGTCCATGCTCAGGCCATCGACCTTGATGTCCATCTGGACACCGCAAATCCCGTCACGCGTTCCGGTAACTTTGAAATCCATATCTCCCAGGTGATCCTCATCACCCAGAATGTCAGTCAGCACCGCAAACTGGCCGTCTTTTGAAATCAGTCCCATAGCCACACCGCTAACGTGTTTGGGAACCGGTACGCCGGCATCCATCAGCGCCAGCGAACCGGCGCAGACTGTAGCCATCGACGAAGAACCGTTTGACTCAAGGATATCGCTCACTATTCTCACCGTATAGGGGTATTCGCCACCCGGCATCATCTGCCTGAGTGAACGGAGAGCGAGGTTTCCATGACCTACTTCGCGCCGGCCAACGCCACGCATCATCTTCACTTCGCCGGTAGAAAAAGGCGGGAAATTATAATGCAAAATAAATTTGGAATAGTCAGACTTCGCGGCACTTTCGATCAACAGAGAATCGAGTGGTGTACCCAGCGTAACCGTCGTGAGCGACTGCGTTTCACCGCGGGTAAACAGGGCAGCCCCGTGCGGAGAAGGCAACACGTCAATTTCCATACTCAGCGGGCGCACATCTTCGAGGCCCCTGCCATCCAGCCGTACTTTATCGTTCAGAATCATATCGCGCACCACATCATACTGCAGGTCATGATAATAATGCTTAGCCAGCTTCTTGATGTTGTCCGCCAGGCTTTCGCCTTCGGCCACCTCGTAGGCTGTTTTCAGGAAGGTCATCAGTTCCTCCTGTATTTCGCTAAACCGATCGGAACGGGCGTGCTTAGAACTACCGCTTTTGGCAACTTCCTTCACTTTGGTTTCGGCGAAAGCATTTACTTTGGAGCGGAGCTCCTCATTCTGTTCCGGTTTAGCGTATTCGCGCTTGCCGGTAATTCCTTTAGCATTCCTCAATTCTTCCTGCGCCTTTACCTGCACCTTAATCGCTTCATGGGCAAGCTCAATCGCCTTGATCAGATCTTCTTCGGAACATTCTTTCGCTTCCCCTTCCACCATCATGATATTACGACCGGTGGCCGCGATGATGAAATCCATATCTGCTTTTTCCAGTTCACTGCGGTAAGGGTTAACGATGAATTTGCCATCGACGCGGGCTACCCGAACTTCGGAGATGATTTCCTGCACGGGAATATCGGAGACAGCGAGGGCGGCAGAAGCAGCCAGGCAGGCCAGTGCATCCGGCATCACCTGTTCGTCGCTAGACACCAGGGTAATGAGTACCTGGACGTCGCAATAATAATCGTCTGGAAATAAGGGGCGTAAAGCACGGTCAATCAAACGGGAAGTGAGTACTTCATAGTCGTTAAGACGAGCTTCCCGTTTAAAAAACGAGCCGGGTATACGGCCCGCTGAGGCGAATTTTTCCTGGTAATCAACCGTTAACGGAAAAAAACTTTGCCCTTCTTTGGCTTCTCTATTGGCCACCACGGTGGCAAGGATGATACAATTGCCCTGGCGGACAGTTACTGAACCATCGGCCTGGCGGGCCAGTTTACCGGTTTCAATAATCACTTCGCGGCCTTCACCGACGGTGAATTTTGACTGAATGGGTTGTGATAACATAAAAATTTGAATTACAGGACTAAGTACTGCGGAAAATGCGTCTGGTTAAGACAGGAGGGACAGGGCAAGTCGTAGACTTAATACTAATTATAAAAGACTAATAAAACAGGTCGGTCTTATCTAAAATACGATTATTCCCAACCGGATTTGGCTGGGAATAAAAAAGTAATATCATTATTTTCTCAGACCGAGTTTCTGGATTAAATCGCGGTAACTTGTAAGGTTGTGTTTGCTGAGATAAGTAAGCAAACGCTTTCTTTTACCTACCATCTGCATCAGGCCGCGGTTGGTGGAGAAATCTTTCTTATTTTCCTGTAAGTGCTTGGAAATCTGTGAAATACGTTCAGTGAGCAAAGCCACTTGTCCTTCAATGGATCCGGTATTGGTGGCGCTTCCTCCGAAATTGGAGAAAAAATCAGCTTTTTTTTCTTTTGTTAAATAAGGCATCTTTAATTTTTTTTAGGCATCCGGGAATTTACATCTTATTATTTCGGCGGCGAAGTTAACGCAATTAATCTGAAATTTGAATTTTTATAAGCGGAATAAAGCTGAAATATTCGTGCCCAGAACCCGGCTGGTAGCCGGCGGTTTTACCCGCAAAATCTCGACTGTTGAAGAAAATCTGCCTTACGGTTACTACTGATCTCAGTTTCGACCAGCGTATGATGCGTATTTGTACCACCCTGGCCGCACTGGGTTATGACGTTTTGCTGATCGGCCGCCTGAAAAAAGCCTCCATACCGCTCTCGGCCCAGTCCTACCGGCAGGTTCGACTGTTCACTTTTTTTGAAAAGGGCAAGCTTTTCTACCTCGAGTACAATATCCGGCTATTCTTGCATCTCCTGTTTTTACCGGCCGATCTGTACTGCGCTATCGACCTGGATAGTATTCTACCGGTGTTGTGGGCTTCCCGTATCCGGCGGAAAATCAGGGTCTACGATGCCCATGAGCTGTTTTGCGAAATGAAGGAAATCGTCACCCGGCCGGTTGTTTATAAAGCCTGGAAATTTATTGAACGCTTCAGCGTACCGCATTTCCCGTCAGGATACACGGTAACTGAACCTATTGCAGCCGAATTTATGGATATGTACAGGGTCCGGTACCCGGTTATCAGGAATGTGCCCTTCCTGTTGCCGATAGACCCGGCGCTGCCAAAAGAAAATTACCTGATCTACCAGGGTGCTGTGAACGAAGGCAGAAGTTTTGAGACCCTTATCCCGGCTATGCAGTGGATAAACATGCCCCTGCTGATATGCGGGGACGGCAATTTTATGGCCCAGGCAAAACTACTCGTGCGTGAACTCCGCCTGACCGATAAGGTTATTTTCCGCGGCCTCGTGCCGCCCGCAGAATTGCTGTTGTTAACCCGGCGGGCAAAAATTGGCCTCACGCTCTTTGAAAATAACGGCCGCAGCAACTATCTTTCGCTGGCGAACCGCTTCTTTGATTATTTTCATGCCGGCACTCCCCAGGTATGTGTGAACTACCCGGCCTACAGGGAAATAAACAATAAACGGCAAGTTGCTGTTGTAGTTACAGATCTTGGGCCCGAAAATATCGCCGAAACGGTAAACAACCTGCTGCATGATACTGCGCTGTATGATCGGCTCAGGATGAACTGCCTGCTGCTTAGGGAAGAAATTAACTGGGAAAAGGAGAAAGACCTCCTGGCCCGCTTCTATCATCAAATTTTTTACCCTGTTGAATAAGCTTATCCATATTGTTTGCCCTGCAGTTCCTTACCCCGCGTCAAACGGTGACCTGGCGGATACCTACAGGCAGCTCATACAGCTCCACCACGCTGGTTACGATATAATCCTTCACTGCTTTACGAACGGAAGGCAGGAAGAAACTGGCCACCTGGGTCCGTTAACGTCAAGAATTTACCTGTATGAACGGAACATGGGCCACAAGGGAATCTCGTTTCTTCATCCTTACTGCATCTCGTCGCGGTCAGACCCCCGGCTGCTGAAGAACTTACTGCTCGTAAAGTGCCCGGTGATCTTCCAGGGCATAGCGTCTACTTTTTTTCTTCCCGACCTGGCCCGCGAACAGTATAAGATCTTTATCCGGCTGAATGGCGTGGCGTCTGCGGTTAGCAGGTCGGGGATGGACTGCGAAAAATCTGTGTTCCGGAAATTGCTTGCTTTCCAGGAGACCAGGCTGACGAGAAAATGGGAAATTGCTGCCTGCAAACAGGCGATTGTCCTGGCCGGCAACCGGGAGGATATTTACCTGCTGAAAGATTTCTGCCAGGATGCCCGGATCAGGTGGATGCCCCTGATGGTAGATCCCCCGCAGGTATCGATCGAACCTGGCAACGGCATGTATTGTTTTTACTTCGGCGATTTCTCGAACCCGGAAAATGAGCAGATGGCCCGCTGGCTGTTTGAAAAAATATTCCGCAACAGTACCATACCGCTGGTGCTGGCTGATACCGGCTCCGAGCCGGTCCCGGACCAGCCCTACCACCACGAAAGCAATGTTTGTATTATTGCTCAACCCACGGCTTCCGCCCTGGAAGAACTCATCCGGAAGGCCCAGCTGGTGTTGTTGCCGCGCTGCCACGGACATGGATTTGATAACCGCATCGTGCAAGCACTGGCAAGCGGACGGCATTGTGTCGTAAACCGCGAAATGCTCAATCCAACAGGGCTGGGTGATTTGGTAGTAATGGCCAATGGTTGTGACTCGATCAGGGCTGCCGTGTCCGAATATTATTCAAAGCCTTTTACTGCAAAAGATATCGAAGCGAGAAAATGCGGCCTTGCCGAAAATCTCAGAACAGGCCTACCGGAAATGGTTTTTGACGAACTGCTTGCCTGACCCAGGGTTAGCTGTTGCGTTGTTGCATAAGACCATGGAAGGCAGCGAGCTTCCAAAGGTCAAGCCACACCAATTTTCCCGAGGCCAGTAGTCTTTCCCGGAAGAAGGTTTTTCCTAAAGCAATTTTTGCCAGCAGCACCCGGCCGGCAACGGAGTGGATACAGCGGTCGTACACATTGAGGATCCTGATATTTTTCCGGAAATTATATTGCCCGTGATACGACTGGTACAGGTAGCCAAGATTACCAAGGGCTTCTTCCTGTTTTTGCATAAACGAAACATCTTCTTCAATCGCTTCGTGGTAAACAGGGTTTTCAAGATGCGTTACTGGTATACCCAGTTTCTCCAGCTGCAGACCGATGAACGTGTCCTCATGGCCATATCCCTTTAGTTGCGGATCAACAACCAGCTGTTCAAAATCATGCCTGGTAATTAAAAAATTGTTCGTCATAAATGAACGGTAGGGATGAACGTTTCTTCGCAAAGCCGAAGCCGTTTCACGAGACCGGCCATGTTGATAATGAATTTTTTGACCAGGCGCGGGTGGCCTGTAGACGCGCCCCCCCGGGAAAACACCGGGCTTACCGATCACCTCCATATAACGATCCAGCCAGTTTTCATCAGGAAATCCACTGTCTGCATCCAGGAAGATATAAACTGGGTGCCTTGCCGCAGCCGCCAGGCGTTGCCGGACCAGGTTGCGGCCTGCGTTCTCCGGCAGTTCTATATAACGAAAGCCGGGAATAGGATGAACAGCAAGGCCGTTGGCCGACTTAATCACCTGACTGTCGGAAGCATCATCCATAATCACCACCTCAATTTCTGCGGACTGCCTGCTGACCTGCGCCCGGAGCCGTTCAGCCAGCGTGGTGATGTCCCTGTTGAATACCGGGATCAGTATGGAGATCATACAATGCTGATGGAGGCATTATCTTCCACTTTGCCATTTTCCGTTTTTAAGGTGCGCGCAGGGAATTTCCTTATTACGATATAATCATGGGTGGCCATTACAATTGTAGTTCCATAATCCTTGCCGATACGGAACAGGAGCTGCATAATTTCATCCGAGGTCTCGGGGTCGAGATTGCCCGTTGGTTCATCAGCAAGAATAAGTTTAGGTGAATTGAGGAGTGCGCGGGCAATATCAACCCGTTGCTGCTCTCCCCCGCTCATCTCGAAAGGCATTTTGAATCCTTTTGAACGGAGCCCGACTTTATCCAGCACATCGCCGATTTTTTCATCCATCAGTTTTTCATCGCGCCAACCCGTCGCCCGCAACACAAACTTCAGGTTGTTATTTACATTTCGGTCGGTCAGCAGCTGGAAATCCTGGAATACAACGCCAAGGTTCCTGCGCAGGAAGGGCACTTTTTTCCAATCCATTTCTTTCAGGTTAAACCCGGCCACAGTGCCTTCTCCCTCGGTCAGCGCCAAATCGCCATACAACGTTTTCAGCAGGCTCGATTTACCGGTACCGGTTTTACCGACCAGGTATACAAATTCTCCTTTCTCCACGCTGATGTTAACGTCCTGCAACACCAGGTTGGCTCCCTGGTAAATGTTGACATGCCGCAAATCCACAATTTTTTCCATATACCATCCCTTTGCAAACAAAAATAAGTGATAAAGGCCAACCACAAAAGTCAATTAGCCGCTGCGGCGCGTGCCGTATTTACCTGGCTTCTTTCAACAGGAGAATCACACGCTGGCGGTTTGCCGTGACATGGGGATTAACGCCCACTTTCATTAGGAATTGCCGCTGTAGGCTTGTTTCCCCTCGGAAGGCGTACGGGTTCCGGGATACAGATTTATTTTCTCTACGCCGTAGGTTGCTGCCAGGTTTAACCCAGCTAAAGGGAGAGGCAGCGGCGTTGCGGTTTGCATGACCCGGGTGCTGACCAGCAATAAATCAGTGAAGGGGTTTAAAATTCTCCCCCGCCTGGAGGGTGCATGAAGCCTGGTACGGATTGATGCCTGCAATCAACCTGAGGTTATGATAACTGTCCACTTCATACTCCAGTTTAAATTACCCGTCCACGCCAGCTGACCAAGCGTAACCTCCCCCATGTTCTCAGCTGCCGGCTGATTGAATGCCCGGTATGGCTGATGCGCTTGTCCAGTGGTCTGTGCGCGGTTTCTCCCTGCATCAGCGTATATCCAGTTCCACTACCGTATCGACAGATTCCACGTCAATACCCGGTAACGAGATATTGACACCGCCTGCTGCCGGTTCCATCTTTACGGGCTGCTGATTACTGAAGAGCCGGGCGTGTTCCGCTTTTATATCGCCGAGCGGTACAAAAAACAGCGTATTCCCCGGCTTAGCGCTGATGATATGCAGAAAACGTTTGTTGCCTTTTGCCGTCACCACCCCCCAGGGCTGCGCCGGCATTACATTGCCCGTAGTGGCGTAAATGGTGGCGCCATATTGTTTGAGCCACTTACCCGTGGCGGCGAGCGTGTCGACAAATTCCGGTTGTATACGGCCGTTAGGCATCGGGCCTACGTTCAATAAAAGATTGGCATTCCGGGAAGCAGCATTGATTAGGTAGTGAATGACCCGGGCAGCTGATTTATAACTGGTATCCGTGATATTGAATCCCCAGGAATTGTTCATGGTTTCACAGGTTTCCAAAGGCAGTTTTGCGGACGCTTGCTGAAAGCTGAGCCCCGATTTATTTTCCCCGGGCAGATCGCGTTCAAACATCTGGAAATCCTCCCCGTCAAAGGGTGTCAGGTGGTGGTTATTACCGATAAGGCACTGGGGTTGTAGTTTGTGAATGAGGCCATAAATTTCGTCGTAATGCCAGTTGATCCGGGATGACCGATCGGCCTGTCCTTCCGGTGCAGTCTGATCCCAATACCCATCGAACCAAATCCCCGCCACTTCACCGTAATTGGTCAGCAGTTCCGTGAGCTGGTTTTTCATAAAGGCCAGGTAGTGGGCATAATCTCCCTTGCCGGTTCGGCCCGAGTGCTGGCCGGTACGTCCCGTTTCATGCGGGTAATCTTCGCGGCGCCAGTCGAGCAACGAATAATAAAAAAATAGTTTGATTCCCTGTTTGTGACACTCCTCAGCCATCATTTTCACGACATCTTTTTTATAAGGTGTATGCATAATATTGAAATCACTGTACTTGGTATTCCACATACTGAAGCCGTCATGGTGGCGGGTTATAAGAGTGATATATTTCATACCGGCGTTCTTTGCCATGCTTACCCAGCGGGCAGCATCAAAGTCGATTGGATTGAAAAAATCTTCCAGCCGGGTATAATTTTTAACCGTGATCTTTCGCTCGTTCATCACCCATTCTCCTGCACCGGGAATGCTGAAGGGTCCCCAGTGAATAAAAAGACCGAAGCGGGCATCGTTAAACCATTCCCTGGCTTTTAGATTTTGCGGGGAGGGTGTGTACTGCTGGGCAGATGCGCTGACAAATAAAAGAAAGCAGAGGGCAGGCAATAACCGAAGTTTCATGACAAAGCTTTTTTATGTCGTGGAAAGATGGATAAAACTAAGTAAAACATGCGTATAGCGGTAAATAAAAAGGACCATCCCGGCGGGATGATCCTTAGTGATTTGACTCATTTAACAGCGTTGTGATTATTTATCCCACCACACACGGGCTGCGTAAGTATCACCGCCGGTAAGTGTCGATACGCCGGTTTTATAGCCTGCGGGGTTGGTAGTGGCTTCGCTGGTAGGGTACGACTGCCTCCTGGGTATGGTACCATTGGTGAAGTTACCGGGATAAGTGACCGGTGTCAGCACGGGGTAACCCGATCTTCTCCAGTTGCTCCAGGCTTCGTCGAAATCAAAAATGGTTCCTTCGTAAACCCAGTATTGCGTGTTGATCTGTTTAAGCGAGTTGTCCGTAGTGGAAACATCCAGCGGGTTGGCAGCAGCAAAGGCATTTGCCGTGGTGGCACTGATGGTGCCGGAGGTATTGAGGGTTCCATAAGTCTGCAGCGCGGCAGACAGTGCGTTGGCGTAATGCGCCGATGCAGAACTGCCCACGCTGAATCCTCTTACTGCAGCTTCTGCCAGCAGGAATTCTGTCTGTGCATACGTGAGCAGGAAAGCGGGCGTATTCAGTGGCTTTTTGCCCGCCAGGTCAAGGTATAAGGCAGTGGCGGGTCTTGAATAACCGCCAGTTGCATTGGCATCTGCCCCGGTTCCGGTAGCTCCGGGATACGCGGGTGCGTGAGAAATATCGGTAGCTCCGCCATTCATATCATAGCCGTTTGGCATCCCCTGCTGAAGCAATGGGGTATTATCACCCGCCAGGGATTCATTGGCTGCACTCGCCACGCCGGGTTTAGGTACTTCGGCTATGACCGAAAGCCTGGGGTCGTTGGTAGCCTTCAAATAATCAATGAGCACTTTCCCCCATTTCACTTCGGAGTAATCCTCCGCAGTCACCAGTGAAGAGGCATTGGCATTATTGTAGCCGTTGGAATTGTCGTACCTGATGTAGGCATTGTCAGCATTGGACGCAAAAGTGCCGCCCGTGAAAGCTTTCTCGGCATACTTCTTTGCTGTAGCGAGGTCTGCTTTCGTCAGTCGCATCGCGATACGGAGCATCAGGGAATAACCAAATTTCTTCCATTGGGCGATACTGCCCTTGTAAGGCAGAACATCGTTTGTAGGAAGGGCTTTTGCTGCGTCCAGCGTAGGGATTACACTGTCCAGCTTGTTTAACATGCCGTTGTAAATATCCTGTTGCTTATCGTAGGCGGGTTGTGCAACCCCGGTTTTTGCCTGGAGCGCCTGGGAATAGGGTGCGTCGCCATAAACATCGGTTATCGTCTGGAAACACATCTGTTCCAATATTACGGCTATACCGCTCAGGTTACTCTGGGCCGAATTTCCTTTTGTGAGATTCTTGATCTCCCGGAGGTAACCGGCCGCCTGGTAGGCATTATTCCAGGTAGAAGCCTGGTAGGAAAGATAGCTTCCCCCCTGTACATATTTATCGCCGTTGCTGTAGTAGCCCGGGTAGATCGCAGAAGCGAAGGTCTGTACCCACATGCTCTGGAATAGGATGGGTCCGCTGTAACCGGTTACGGAACTGGTGTACCTGAGTTCTGCAGTAGGCAGCAAGAGGTTGGGATCGAAAGTACCTGCAGATGCTTTAGTCGGGTCGGTATTCAGGGCGTCAAACTTTTTGGTACACGCTGCACTCAGCAACAACATGACCAGGGAGGTATGGAGAAGGATTTTTTTCATGTTGACTACTTTTTAAATTTGAAATTAGCATTGATACCAAATGAGCGAACAGAAGGAAGACTGGTGCCTTCGATGCCGGCATAGCCGATGGTGGAAGAGAACCCTGCTTCGGGATCAATGTTATCCGTATGCTTGAGGAAAGTAATCAGGTTCCTGCCTACCAGGGAAATCTGGATGGAACTGAATACAGGTACTTTTGACAAGGCCTTTTCGGAAATGGTATAGCCGAGCGATACCTGGCGTAGCTTGATAAAATCACCATTGAGTACATTGCCTTTAGAAATGTTGGCCAGGCGCTGGTAGTAAGATTGGGCGGAAGCAGTGACGGTGTTCACTGTAGATCCATCCTTCAGTACCCCGTTTACGAGGATACCGGTTTCTCTTCCTGTCAACGTCTGCTTGTCTAACCCCCGGTACAAGGCGTAGTACTTCGTGGCCGAGAGTATTTTATTACCGAAGTTATAATCCACCAGGAAGGAAAACGAAATCTTTCCAAAGCTGAAATCATTTTTAAAGCCACCGTAGAATTTCGGAAGCACGCTGCCGACCGGTATCAGGCCGCCCTGGATCGGGAGGCCACTACCATCGACCTCGATCTGTCCCTTGGCATTATAGGTGTAGTCACGAGCAAGTACCTGCGGACCGGACAGCCCGACTACATAAGCAGTGTTGGCGTTGAGCGGCCGGTAGGTACCAAGGCCAAGATTGTTTCCTGCCTTGTCGGTTTTGAGGACCTTATTTTTCACCGACGTAAAGTTGATGCTGGTGGTCCAGGAAAAAGCAGTTGAACTCACCGGCGTAGCTGTAAGCAGCACCTCCACCCCTTTGTTCTGGATGGATCCGTTTGCAATCACAGAACCCGAGTAACCCGTTGCCTGGCTGATGCTGGCATTCATGATTTCGTTGCTGGTCTTGCGGGTGAAATAGGATACGTCCAAACTGAGGCGGTTATGGAGGAATTTCAATTCCGTTCCCACTTCAAATTCCGTGAGCGTGTACGGTTTCAGGAACAGGTTGGGAAGGGTGTTGCTGTAACTGCCCGTGGACGTGCCATTGATGGCGCTGCCCACAGAATAATAGGTGGCAGTGATATAGGGATTCTGCGGTTCGCCACTCGTCTTGGCGTAGGAAGCCCGGAGTTTCCCATAACTGAGCGCCGGCGAATGCATAAACTGGGTGAAGATGAAACTTCCGGATACCGAAGGCGTAAAAACATTGCGCTGGTTCTTCGGAATACCGGAATTGTAAAGCGTTGAAAAAGCATCATACCGGCCGGTTGTACTCAGGGTCAGGAAGTCACGGAAACTGAAATCCAGGGAATAGTAGCCAGAATGCACCGCTCTTTCCGCGTAACCGTAACCTCTCCCATAATTCAGCACATTACCGGGTGTATACAGGTTCGGGATAACAAAAGGACCTCCGTTGATGTTTTCACTTTCGGATTTATTGCGGCGGGAATTGCCACCAATGATCGCATCGAGGTTAATATCCCGCGTAATCTTGTGGGTTATTCCGAGTAGCGCATCCAGGTTGAGTTCGGACGTCTGCGAGTTGGTGAGACTGATATTGCCCGACTGACCTGCCGAATTATAGGAGTAATCGGTACCGGTGGGTGTTATACCGAGGGACCGGTCATTCTCATTATCATATCCCACTTTACCCTGCAGGTAAAGCCATTCCAACAGGTTGTATTTTGCGCTTACCGAAGAAATAAGTCTTTTCCGGTTGATGGTGGTCACCCATTTATTGATGGCGAAGTAAGGATTGGTCACATAATTATCATCGCTGAAAACGATTTCCCGCCCGTTGGCATTGTACCCCGGAGACAGCGTGCTTTCTTTGATATTCGGCGCGAGGAACATCCCATTGTTGGGGTTGCCTGGGCCATCGCTCAGTTGAGGGGGGTTGTCCGCTTTCTGATCAATATAATTGGCGGTGATGGCAAAGGAAAGTTTATCGGTCACCTTTTGTTCCGTGGTGAAATTTACGGTCTTCCTTTGTAAACCGCTGTTGCGCACAATCGCCTTATTGTCCAGGTTAGACAGTGACAGCCGGTAGGTACCGCGGTCTCCGCCACCGTTTACTGACACCGTATTGGTGAACGACGGACCATACCGGTAAAAATCAGCGATATTATTTTTGTAAGGAGAGTAGTTATAGGTGTTGCCATCAAAGCCGGTATAGGAAGACCCGTCGAGTTTACTACCCCAGGCAAATCTTGCGGTTGCCAGTGCGGAACTGGCATTAGCAGGTTTCACGCCGCCCGTACCCTGGCCATACTGGTATTGAAAGTCAGTGCTGTTGATGGCACGGTCCACGATATAATTAGCATTGTATTCTATGTTGGCAGTCCCGCGTTTCCCGCTCTTGGTGGTGATAAGAATCACCCCGTTAGCGGCCCTTGAACCATAGAGTGCCGAAGCCGACAAGCCTTTGAGCACAGTCATGCTCTCGATATCGTCGGGATTGATGTTGCCGATACCATCCCCGTTGTCTGAACCGCCCCACTCCCCGGCTGATCCGCGGTTGGCATTATCGATCGGGATACCGTTCACAACAAACAGCGGGGATCCGCCGCCCGTTAAACTAGACACCCCGCGCAGTAAGATACGGGCCGAACCAGCCGGACCGCCATTGGTGCCGTGTACGTTGAGCCCGGCTACCTGGCCTTCCAGGCCCAGCGCTACATTGGTTTCCCTTGCTTTGCTCAGCTGGTCACCATTCACTGAAGTTACGGCGTACCCTAATTTTTTCGACTCCTTGGAAATGCCCAATGCCGTCACCACCACTTCATCAAGAGAGGCGGAACTTGCATCCATGACAATTTCTACGGTGGACGAAGAGGCATCCACAGGAACATTTTTAGAACCGTAACCTACGGACGAAATATCCAGGGAGTTTGCCCCGTTGGGGAGGTTCAGGCTGAATCCGCCATCAGCATTAGTTAAGGTGCTGACGGCCCGGCCATGAACCTTGATCGTTACCGACGGCAGCGGGTTGCCGTTTTTTGAGTCTTTGATGGTGCCGGAGATTAGCCGGGTCTGGGCGATCATTACTGTACTAAACAGTAATAACAGCAAAGAGAAGGGGATTTTTCTCATTGTTGCAGTGAGTTTTTATTGGTTAATGAATGCTGGAGGCGGGCAGGGATTACAGCATTAAGACTACTCGGATAGGCTAATTGCTGCTCGTACGGCAATATTCAGCAAATCGTCAGAGCATGCAATATAATGTAAGAAAGCATGCGGTGGCACAGCACCGGTAAATAATCTTCGCGTTTAACAACCGCCACCCTTGTTACTGATTTAAAAGCAACCATGCAAGGTTGAACCGGTAATAAAGATTGCTGCTGACCAAATGGATAGTATTATCCGGTGCCTGTGTTACCGCGAGGTAACCCGCTGGTTCGGCATGCGTCGCATCCATCGTAAACAGTCCTGTCCAGGCCCCGCCATTATATTGATGGGGTTTACCACTGGTCAGCAGCTTCTTCTCGGGCCAGGTTATTCCGCCGTCGTAGGAAAGCGCGGCATACAGGCCAAACCGGTAAACCGGCATACCGGGCCCATTTTTGCATCCCATTCCTTGCATGCTGCCTGCGATACCAGAGGCTCCGGTAAATGACAGCAGGAGCAGCGGGCCTTCATGCAACCGAATCAGCGCCAATCGCTGCCCGTTGCTGATCGGTGGCAGACCAGAAGGACGATACCGCCATGAATTTCCCATATCGCCGGAATGGCTAAGCGGCATGGTTAACCGTCCCGTCACCGCTTCCGCCAGGTTATCACCCCTCCCAAGGGCTAGCAGCTTGCCGTCAGCCAGCTGTACAAATCCCCCGTGAATACCTGCAATGAGATCCCCGGACCCACCGGCCTTGAATCCGGCTGCCGCGTGACCGGCTGCCGAAGGCTTCCAGTGCACACCTGCATCTTTGCTGAGGTACAATACGGTGCCGCCGGAACCGCCTGGGACGGCATCGCAGGCCTGCATGAACCAACCCTGGCTGGATTTTTTCAACCCGGCGATGACCTGGTGCCGCACGGTATGTTCCGGCGCGATCAGGGCGGGTGCAGACCAGTGCGCTCCATTATCGCCGCTTGTCCGCATGACCATGGCCAGGTCCTGCCAGTCGCCCGCCGCCGCCATACCATTGATATGATACAGCCGCCTGGTTCCGGGGTCAAAGAAAAGGGAGGTGCCTGTCATATTGCGGCCGGCCACCTTGAAAAAAAGAGATGCCGTATCCCATTGCCGTCGATCCGCGTGCAGCCGGCTGCTTAGTACAACCATTTCCCGGCCGGATTCACTTACAGTGGAAAACCAAGCCGCCAGTACATCCCCGTTGGGTAACCAGGTGATCGCAGGGCAATGGTTGTGCGGATAGAACGGAACACCACTATTGGAATCGGGCGGAATGATATAAGCGACGGGCGGATCGAAAAAGGGCCGGTCATCTGGTTTTCGCCATCGGTATTTTTCCTGGCTGACCCCTGGCTTCGGGGATACCAGACTTGTGGGTGTCGGGAAGACATCACTTTGCAGCACACGGAAACCGGTCAGCCAATGCCGGTCGTCCGGCAGCCTCGCCAGCCTCGTTGCCGATTCGAGGTATCGCACCGGCGTATTGTGACTTCCCCCCCTGGTTACCCGCGCAGTTCCGCTGCCGTAGCCGGCCGGATCGGTTTGCGGAGCGGCTTTATACGGTCCGTACCAGTCGAGGCACCATTCTTCCACATTGCCGTGCATGTCGAATAAACCCCAGGGGTTGGGCGCATTGGCGCCAACACGGAGAGAGACCGGAACGGGGTCACGCCCGTCATGCTGTTCTTTCTGATCACTGGCCGGAAGTGTATCGCCCGTATAGTAACGGGTATGGGTACCCGCCCGGCACGCATATTCCCATTCGGCTTCAGTTGGCAGCCGGAACGGCCGGTGTTCCCGCGCCGTCAACCAGGCGCAGTACGCCACTGCATCACTGTAACGGATATATACAACCGCTTCATCATCTTCTTTTGAAAAGCCCTGCTTCCCCCGGAATTTCCTGTGTCCGGCGTCAAAAGCCTCATACTGTTTGTTGGTGATTTCGGTGGCGGAGAGTAAAAAAGGATGACTGATGGTTACTTCATGTACGGGCGACCGATCGGCTGCTTCGCCGCTTCCGGCCGCACCCATCCTAAAGCGGCCTGCAGGTATAGATACCATGCGCGGACGAATGTCGTCCTGTGCCGCCAGGTTCTTGCCTCCTGCCAGCCACGCAAATAATAATAAAAGTATTTTTACCAGCATCAATAAATATATGGTCGGTTGTCCCTTCCCGCTACCCGCTTACCATTACAATTCATTCCCGCGGATATCTATCTCCGCCGTCATCAATTCATCATCGGCATTCCTCCCGAGCACAATCTGGTAGGCACCGGGGTATAATTTCCATTGGCGGTTTACCATGTCCCATTTTTCCAGGTCGCGCAGCGCTATCGCCAACCGTACGGATGTCGATTTCCCTTTTGGAATGGTTACACGGGAAAATGCTTTCAGTTCCTTGCGGGGCATCCGATCAGCGGCTGGATATTTTACATAAGCCTGTACCACCTCATCGCCGGTATAATTTCCTGTATTGGTTATCTCAATGGTAAATGACAGGCTGTCTGCATTCCGTTGGGGCGACTGGGGTTTGATTTGCCAACGGTATCGGAAACCAGTATAACTCAACCCATATCCAAAGGGATACTGGACCGGCCCACTGAAATATCGATAGCTGTGTCCTTTCGCCGCGTAATCGGTGTAGGGAGGCAAGTCGGCCAGCGACTGGTAGAAAGTCACGGGCAGCCTTCCTGACGGTGAATAATTGCCAAAGAGAATATCAGCCAGGGCATTCCCTCCCTGCTCACCGGGATACCACGCCAGGATAATCGCGTCAGCATATTGTTCGATCGCTTTAATGTTTACTGCGGACCCTGCGGTGATGACGGCAATGATGGGCTTATTGATCCTTTTGCGCAATGCTTTTAAATAAGCCACATGCGCGACCGGCAGGTCCAGCGTCGTTCGGTCCCCGCCGGAGAGGGATAAAAATGCATCTCCCTCCTCCCCTTCGTAAACAGGCGATAAACCCAGTACGGCAACAGTTACATCCGCGTTGCCGGCGGCCCAGATGCCTCCGAAATTGACGGTATCGTTGTAGTTACATCCAAGGTCGTACTCAACCCTTGTACCGGCACTCACGGCATTCACAATACCGCTCACGAAATCGACAGGTTGCCCGCTTACGCCATGGTAATTTCCCAGCAGGGCATCCAACGAAGCGGCATTGGAACCTACGACCATGATGGCCGGGTACTTCTTTTTATCCAGCGGTAACAAGTTGTGATCATTTTTCAGGAGGACCATGCCTTCCCGCGCCGCTGTACGGGCCAGCTGCACATGGTAAGTATTCCCAATACTGTCGGCACCATAGCCGTAAAAAGGATTCGCCGCAGGCGGATCAAAAAAACCAAGCCTGAGCTCGGTACGCAGCAAGTCCGCAACGGCACTGTCGATGTCGGTGACCGCCAGCAAATGCTGATCAATAGCCGCCTGGACATCTTTTTGCAGTACCGTACTGCAGTCGAGGCTGACGCCGGCTTTAATGGCGGCGGCTGCCGTTTCCACCCCATTCAGCAGTGCTTTGTGGCGAAGAAAAATATCGTCGAGTGCACCGCAATCGGTCACCACATGGCCCCTGAAATTCCACTCTTTGCGGAGTATGGTTTGCAGGAGGGTCTGTCCCGTGCAGCAGGGTTCCCCGTTTAACCGGTTGTATCCGCACATGACGGCTTCCACCCCCGCATCCACCAGCCGTTTGAATGCATAGAGATAGGTTTCCCGCAAATCTTTCTCATCAACAACAGCATTGAAGGTATGCCTGCCTGCTTCGGGCCCGCTATGTACCGCAAAATGTTTGGCACAGGCCGATGCTTTCAGGTGGCGGGGATCGTTTCCCTGGATGCCGTTGACAAAGGCGGTACCCATTTGTGCAGTCAGGAACGGATCTTCTCCGTATGTTTCCTGCCCGCGTCCCCAGCGGGGATCCCGGAAAATGTTGATGTTGGGCGACCAGAAGGTAAGTCCCATATATTGCTGATGGCGGCCTTCAGCCTCAGCCAGGTTGTATTTTGCCCGCGCTTCCGTGGAGATGGCGCCGGCTTCTTCTTTCAGCAAGGCCGGATGAAAGGTTGCAGCAAGACCGATCGCCTGTGGAAATACCGTTGCCCTGCCAGCCCTGGCGACGCCGTGGAGCGCTTCGTTCCACCAGTTGTAAGCCGGTATGCCCAGCCTTTCCACCGCCCCGTTGTTATACCCCAGCAGGTTTATCTTTTCTGACAGTGTAAGCTGTTTCAGGAGGTCGTCTACGCGACGCCCCTCGGGTAGCCTGGTATCCCGGAATGCAGGGAGGGGCTGCTGGCCGGCCACCAAAAGAGCGGCTACCTGGCAGATAACGGCGATGGCTAGATGTTTTACCATACTCAGTAAATTTTTATCGCGGAGATAACCGGGCTGGCTTTGGCATCCGTGAAGTTCACCCTGATCTTTTGCGTGGTGACAGGAGTGATGGCCAGTATCCTTTTGTACCCGATGGTGGTCCCTGTCGCTATAGGCTGCCACGCATTTTTTATCCACGCCTCCACATTGAATGCCTTTATCCGCTGGCCCAGCCGGATGAATTCCTGGAGGCTGATATAATGAATGGATCGGGGCTTTCTGAGGTCCAGTTCAATACTGCCGTGGTTTACCCCGTCATCAGTTGCCCAGTAGCTGTCATCATTTCCATCAACCACATTCTTTGCCGCAAAACGTGCAGCCGTACCGCGGGTGGATGAGGCCTTCACACTGGCATAAGCAGCCAGGTCTTTTGAAAAATTTTTATCCAGGAGGGCACGAAAGCCTTTTAATGCGGCTACATCTTTTTCATTAAACAGCCCGCGCTGGTCGGGGGGTACATTAAGCAGCAGGGTGGAACCCCGGCCTACAGACGTGATATAAATATAGAAAAGATGCTGGGGCGTTTTTACTTTATCGTCTTATTCTTTATGGTAGAACAAGCCAGGACGGATGGACACAT
>JBBROE010000039.1:0-31253 GCA_038229695.1 Chitinophagales bacterium
AGCGGGTCTACAAAAACGGAATGGTGCCTGCTGAAAAATGGCCGCAAAAAAGCCTTTGCCACGCAGGGCATGAGTCCTTATTTTTTAAGCGGCGGCCAGCTCCAGGCAGTGGTAAGGGAAGAATTGCTGCCGTCACTGGGCAAGCAGGAAATCACGGGCGTTTTTTTTTATGGTACGGGATGCCTTAACCCGGCTAACGCGGCCGTCATGAAATCCGCGCTGAAAAAAGTGTTCCCCGGTGCTGCAGTGGCTGTTGAACACGACCTGACCGGGGCTGCAAGAGCGGTCTGCGGCCGTTCGCCCGGGGTGGCCTGCATCCTCGGCACAGGCAGCAATTCCTGCGCCTACAACGGAAAAAAAATTACCCGCAACAGTCCCGGGCTGGGGTATGTCCTGGGCGATGAGGGTAGTGGGGCCTACCTCGGTAAAAAAGTGCTGCAGTATTACCTGTATGGCACATTTGATGAAGACATCTCCTATAAATTCCGGGATAAATACAACATCGAGGCAGCCGGCATCCTGGAGAACGTTTACCGTAAACCGCTTCCCAACCGGTACCTGGCTGGTTTCGCTCTTTTCCTGGCAGAAAACCGCGGCCATTATATGATTGAAAATATTATTGAAGACGGGCTCAATGATTTTTTCTTTACCCATCTTTGCAAATACCGGGAGAGCTGGAAATACCCGATCCATTTTATCGGCGGCGTGGCCTGGGGTTTTAAGGATGTGATTAAAGACCTTTGCAACAGCTATGAATTCGAGTTCGGCCGGGTTTTAAGGCAACCCATGGAAGGATTGATTGACTACCACAGATTATCATAATATGTCTTTTGAAAAATATACGGAGCAGCCCGGCAAATACCGCCATTTGGATAAGATGAGTGTGGAACAGGTGGTCCGGTTCATTAACGAAGAAGATAAAACGGTGGCATTCGCTGTAGAAAAGGCGATCCCGCAGATAGAGAAACTGGCTTCCGTGGCCAGCATGAAGATGCTGGATGGCGGCCGGTTATTTTATATTGGTGCCGGCACCAGCGGCCGGCTCGGCATCCTCGATGCCAGCGAAATTCCACCCACCTATGGCATGCCGTACGGCCGCGTGATTGGCATCATCGCCGGCGGGGAGACGGCCATCCAGTATGCCGTCGAAAATGCAGAAGACAGCCTCACGCAAGGCTGGATCGACCTGGAAGAACAGCTCATTGAAGAAAAAGATATCGTTATCGGCATCGCGGCAAGCGGTACCACACCCTATGTCATTGCCGCCCTGGAAGCGTGTCGCAAACATCGCATCAGCACCGGTTGCATTACCTGTAACCCGGGCAGCCCGCTTTCAGCCGCTGCCGACTTCCCGGTGGAAGTGGTGGTAGGACCGGAATTCGTCACGGGCAGCACCCGCATGAAAAGCGGTACCGCCCAGAAACTGGTACTCAACATGATTTCAACAGCCGTGATGATCCAGATTGGCAGGGTAGAAGACAACAAGATGGTAAACATGAAACTCAGCAACGACAAACTGGTCGACCGCGGAACAAAAATGCTGATGGATATACTGGCGCTTACCGATTATGATACGGCGAGAACGCTGCTGCTGAAATATGGCAGTGTAAAAAAAGCCGCGGAAGCCGCCCGCTGACGCCACCGGGCCGGCTGTTGTCTTTCCTGCCGGCGGAACTTTACTCCTGTATCACTTCCCGGATTTGTTCAGCGCTGTGCAATAAAAAATATTTGGTATCGCCCCCCGGCCTGCAGTAAATTGCTGCAGCGGCTGCCCGCCGTCCATGCCGCCACAACGGCAAGCCATGCGGGAAAAGATGTCTTAAACAAGGAGAGGCTATGCAGGATATTGAACCATTTTACAACTGGCGCCATATTTATATCAGCGAAGAGGATGAACGTTCGCCATTCTATGGACGCGTCTATTCGGAATTCGAATTTTCACAAACCGTTTACAATTATTATATCCATCCGCAGTGGGATGATTTCGGATCGAAAACGCTTTACCTGAAGGTGATCATGGCGGATTACGAAGAACAATACGTCATCATAGAACTCATCGGGGAATGGAATGATGCCATCGAAAATGACATCATGGAGCTAAAGCGGGAAGTGATGGATGTCTTTTTCGCACAGGGTGTCACCAAATTTATCCTGGTGGCGGAAAACGTCCTCAATTTCCATAGCGACACGCGCGATTATTACGAAGAATGGTTCGACGAAGTAACCGATGAGAACGGGTGGATCGTTATCCTCAATATGCCTGAACAAACCCAGCACGATTTCCGGAAGGCCAAGCTCAACCGCTATTGCGAACTCATGGAAATAGATAACTGGCGGGTCTATAAACCCTACCACCTGTTCCGGAAAATTAATACGGAGATCAACAACCGGTTATCATAACTAATGTTAGTTTTTATCCATCGCGCAGGCGGTGTCCCGGAAGCGCAATTATTTTTGGGTGCTACCGCTTTAGGACTTACTTTTGATCCATCATGACAACCGGTATCACCTCCTTTAGTTTTTATTACGGCTTCTGTTTCTGCAGCCTCGGGGGATGCTTTTGTTGATCAAATAAAAAAAATTGTATCAGACATAAAGAGCTCCCCCGGACACCCGGGGGATTTTTTTTGGCGGTACGGGAAACAGGAATTAAGTATGACTACAACCGTTTCGATACAGGGCTATGAAGGCTGTTTTCACCAGGTGGCCGCCAGGCAGTTTTTTGGTCCGGATGTGCAGGTCGTTCCCTGTGCCACATTCCGGGACGTCATCAAAGTTGCCTCGATCCGCAAACAAAGTGACGGCGGGGTGATGGCGATAGAAAACTCCATTGCCGGCAGCATCCTGCCGAATTATAACCTCCTGAAAAAAAGTAACCTCGTCATTACCGGTGAAATTTATCTCCGGATCAACCAGCACCTGCTGGTCAACCCCGGGGTAACGCTGTCGGATATACGGGAAGTCCATTCCCATCCCATGGCCATACAACAATGCCTCCAGTTCCTGGACAAGCACGACTGGAAACTTATCGAAACGGAAGACACGGCATTAAGTGCCCGCCACGTCCACCAGCACCGCAGTAAACATATTGCAGCCATCGCCAGCAAACTTGCCGCGGAATTGTTCAGCCTCCAGCTCATCGCCCCAAACATCCATACCATGAAGAATAACTATACCCGCTTCCTTATCCTGCAGCGGCCGGGTACAGTGCCGCCGGCCGCCGGCGTTAACAAGGCTTCCGTAAACTTCAACACCGATCATTCGCGCGGCAGCCTGGCCAAAGTGCTCACGCGGATTGCGGATGGCGGTATCAACCTCAGCAAACTCCAGAGCTTCCCGATACCCGGGAGCGACTGGCAATATAGCTTTCATGCAGATATGGAATTCGACAGCCTCGACCAGTTCAATACGGTGATGGACAGTATTCGTTCCCTTACCGAGGAGCTGAACATTTACGGCGTGTATAAAAAAGGAGCAACCGTTTAACCGGGCACATTATTGTTATTAAATCAGAGAAACTGGACAGTATGATAACCACCGCATCAAGGCTGGAAGGAACCGGGGAATACTATTTCTCCCGCAAATTGCGCGAGATAGACGATCTCAACAAAGCGGGCAAACAGGTAATCAGCCTGGGCATCGGCAGCCCCGACCTGCCGCCACACCCTGACGTGATCACAACACTACGGGATGAAGCCGCAAAACCCACTGCGCATGCGTACCAGTCGTACCGCGGCTCACCGGTTCTCCGCGCGGCTATCCGCGACTGGTATACCACCTGGTACAACACCACGCCGGATGCGGACTCGGAAATTCTGCCGCTGATGGGCAGCAAGGAAGGCATCATGCACATCTGCATGACCTACCTCAACCCCGGTGATGAAGTGCTGGTGCCCGATCCCGGCTACCCGACCTATCGCAGTGCCGTCACGCTTTCCGGCGGAACCGTAAGACCCTACCGGCTAAGTGCAGCCGAAAACTGGGCGCCCGACTTTGACCGGCTGGATGCGGAAGGTGTCAGCAAAGTAAAAATCCTGTTTGTCAATTACCCGCACATGCCTACCGGGCAGTTGCCGTCAGCAGCATTATTCAGCCGGCTGGTCGGCTGGGCAGCACGGCACCAGGTATTGCTGGTACACGATAATCCCTACAGTTTTATACTCAACGACCATCCCATGAGCCTGCTGCAGGTTAAAGGGGCTATGGAAAACGTAATTGAACTCAATTCACTCAGCAAGTCGCACAATATGGCCGGGTGGCGGGTTGGCGTGCTCATCGCCGCCAGGGAGCGCATCGACGAGATCCTGCGCTTCAAGAGCAATATGGACAGCGGCATGTTCCTGCCGGTACAGCTGGCAGCTGCAAAGGCGCTTTCGCTGGGTAAGGAATGGTTCAGCAGCCTCAACGCCATTTACCGCGAACGGCAGCAGGCGGTATTCCGGCTGCTCGAAAATCTTGGTTGCGATTTTTCGCGCGACCAGGCCGGGCTTTTCGTATGGGCAAAGGTGCCCGGTACTTACGCAGACGGCTATGCGCTGAGTGATAAGGTACTGTACCAGGCGAACGTCTTCATTACTCCGGGCGGTATTTTCGGGGATGCCGGTAAAGACTACGTACGGGTGAGCCTTTGCTGCCCGGTAACCAGGATTGAAGCAGCGATTGAACGCATCACAGCCATGCAGCAGCAAGCCGTGGCGCATCATAAATAAGCCCAGGAGGATATATTATGTTTGAAACTGTTACGATCATCGGCGTGGGCCTCATCGGCGGGTCACTCAGCCTGGCCATGAAAGAACGCGGCCTGGTTAAAAAGGTAATCGGTGTCGGCCGTTCGCCGGAAAGCCTGCAAAAAGCGAAGGAACTCGGGCTGATCGACGAATCGTTGTCCCTTGAAGAAGCGGTGCCGCAGAGTGATCTCATCTACGTGGCCATTCCGGTTGATGTGACGCTGCCCGTGATGCAACGGGTCATGGACCTGGTGACAGGTACGCAGGTGGTTACTGACGCCGGGTCTACCAAGCAGGCGCTCTGTGCCGCACTTGCCGATCACCCGATGCGGCGGCGCTTCGTTGCGAGCCATCCCATGTGGGGAACTGAATACAGCGGCCCTGAGGCGGCGGTAAGGAATGCTTTCACGGGCAGGACCTGCGTCATCTGCGAAAAGGAGAAAAGTGATGCCGATGCCCTTGCAACCGTTGAGGGGCTCTATGAAAATATCGGCATGGACCTCGTGTACATGGACGCCGTGAGCCACGACATGCACGCTGCCTATGTGAGTCATATTTCACACATCACCTCATTTGCACTCGCCAATACCGTGCTTGAAAAAGAAAAGGAAGACGACGCCATCTTTGAACTGGCAGGTGGTGGCTTTGAGAGTACGGTGCGGCTGGCGAAAAGTAACCCCGCCATGTGGGTGCCCATTTTTATGCAGAACCGGGAAAACCTGCTTGATGTGCTGAATGAACATATCTCGCAGCTGCGCAAATTCAAGGCCTGCCTGGAAAAAGAAAATTATGGCTACCTGCTGCAGCTGATTGAAGATGCCAATAAAATAAGGAGGATCATCAAATGAAAAAGCACTTGCCTGCGGAAGCAGCAGCCCGGCCTTGCACTGCCGTTGCAGGGTGCGACGCAACACCGGCCCGGCTTTCCCCGGCCGCTGACAACAACATCGTTATTTTATCCAAGCGCTTTTAGCCATTAGCGCGTAACTTTACAGCCACATATTATGCAAGCAACCGCAACAACAATGAGCAATTTAGTACAGGAGAAATGGAATAAACGTCCATTGATCATTTCCGGTCCGTGCAGCGCCGAGACCGAAGAACAAACCATTGCCACCGCTGAGCAGCTGGCTGCCACCGGTAAAGTAGACATGCTTCGTGCCGGCATCTGGAAGCCTCGGACCAAGCCGGGCCTCTTTGAAGGTATTGGCGCAAAGGGGCTGCCGTGGCTGCAGCGTGCAAAAAAAATAACGGGGCTGCCCACCACCGTGGAGGTCGCTACCGGCAAACAGGTGGAAGATGCACTGACATTCGACGTGGATGTATTGTGGATCGGTGCCCGCACTACCGTTAACCCCTTCAGCGTGCAGGAAGTGGCTGATGCCCTGCGGGGCGTGGACATACCGGTTCTGATCAAAAATCCCATCAACCCGGATCTCGAATTATGGACCGGCGCCGTTGAACGCGTGGCAAGAGCAGGCATCAAACAAATAGGGCTTATCCACCGCGGGTTTTCATCCTATGGCAATACAGAATACCGGAATGCACCCATGTGGCACCTGGCTATTGAAATGAAACGCCGCAACCCGCACATGATGATCATCAACGACCCTTCGCACATATGCGGCCGCCGCGATATCCTCCTCGAAGTGGCACAGGAAGCCATCGACCTCGACTTTGACGGGCTGATGATCGAAAGCCATATCGACCCGGACAATGCCTGGAGCGATGCCAAGCAGCAGGTGACGCCCGAACGCCTCGGCGAAATGCTTAACGAAATTGTCTGGCGCAAGGAAGACGTCAACTCCGCGGCCTATCATGCAGCCCTGGAAAAACTGCGGCAGCAAATCAACCACCTGGATGATGAAATGATGCAGATCCTCGGGCAGCGCATGAAAATTGCCGACCAGATAGGGCTGTATAAAAAAGAAAATAATATTACCATCCTGCAAACCAACCGCTGGAATGAGATCCTGGAAAGGGCTTTTAACCGCGGCGAAAAACTGGGCCTGGGGAAAGACTTTATCACCCGCTACCTGGATGCGGTACACATGGAAAGCATCAATCACCAGAACCGGGTGATGAACAGCTAACGGGCAGGTACAGGCTATTGTGAGCCGGGCAGCAGTAACCCCGGTCAGCATCGTTGCTTCGCACACGTGTACAGCAGTGCGCCGGGCAGCAGCCAGTTCCAGCGCAGGCACACTACTTAATAATTCCGCCGATGAGCAGTAAAGCCATTACCTATTCGTTCAGCCGCTCAAAAACGCAGGTATATTTCCAGGCGGCATTCAGCGACCTGCCCGCCCTGGTTAATAAAAAGAGCAGCATCATAATCACCGATGAGAACATTATAGCCATCCACGGCGCAAAGCTGAAAGGATGGAAGACGATCGTACTCAAAGCCGGTGAAGATCAGAAGGTGCTGGAAACAGCCAACCAGGTATTCATGGAACTGCTGAGACTGGAAGCCGATCGGAAGACCACGCTGGTGGGGCTTGGCGGTGGCGTTATCACCGATATCACTGGTTTTGTGGCGTCAGTATATATGCGTGGCATACCATTCGGGTTTATCCCTACTACGCTGCTTGCCATGGTGGATGCCTCGGTCGGCGGCAAGAACGGGATCGACGTGGGATTGTATAAAAATATGATCGGAACAGTCCGCCAGCCGGACTTTCTCCTGTACGACGCCGCGCTGCTCACCACGCTCCCGGAAGCAGAATGGCAGAATGGTTTTGCCGAAATCATCAAACATGCCAGCATAAAAGATGCGGCGATGTTCCGGTTGCTGGAGAAGCATGACCTCGATAGTTTTCGTAAAAATAAAAAACTGGCCGCTGCCCTGGTAGAACGCAATGCACGGCTGAAGATTAAGGTGGTGCAGAAGGATGAATTTGAAAAGGGCGACAGGAAGCAACTCAATTTCGGGCACACGCTCGGGCACGCCCTGGAGAAACAATACCAGTTGTCGCACGGCCACGCCGTCTCTATCGGTATGGCCTATGCGGCAGAGATTTCCGGCCGGTTAACCGGTTTTAAAGAAACCGATCGCCTGGTACAACTGATCCACCGGTACGGGTTGCCCGCCTTCACGCGCTTTGATGTGCAGCAGGTATTCTCCACCCTGAAGATGGACAAGAAACGGGAGAAGCAGTCGATCAGCTATGTATTGCTCCGCAAGATCGGGAAAGCAACCGTAGAGCCGGTGCCGCTGAAAAAGATCCGGCAAATTATCACCGATCTCGAATCCAAAGCAACTATTTTATCATTGAAAACCGGCGCCTGACGCTTGTCTGAATATCCCGGCCCGCGCCGGCACGAAATTATGATAGCAGTAATTCAACCTTCCCGGCTGTCCGGCAATATGAATGCCCCGGCATCCAAAAGCGCAATGCAGCGCGCCTGCGCAGCGGCGCTGGTGGCAGGGGGCACGACGGTGATCCATAACCCGGGACATTCCAATGACGACCAGGCCGCGATGGACATTATCAGCAAACTGGGGGCCTCCGTAAAAAAAGAGGGGGATACCATAGTGGTCCATAGTGGCGGCGTCCGGCCTGTATCCGGCACCATCAACTGCGGGGAGAGCGGGCTGAGCATCCGCATGTTCACCCCGCTGGCAGCGCTCACTAACCAGCGAATATCCATCACCGGTAATGGCAGCCTGGCTTCGCGCCCCATGGACTTCTTCGACGAAGTGATGCCCCTGCTCGGTGTACAGGTCAGCACCCAGGGTGGCAGGCTCCCGATGACAGTGCAGGGACCCGTCGTTCCGGCCGACATCCGGGTAGACGGATCGCTGAGCTCGCAGTTCCTGACCGGGTTGCTAATGGCCTATTCAGCAGCAGGTGCACATAACGTGACGATTTCGGTTACCAACCTCAAAAGTCGCCCGTATATTGATCTCACCCTCCGGCTGATGGAACAGTTCGGCATGAAGATGCCCGCCAACAAGGCCTACCAGGCATTTCATTTTGATGATGCCCTGCACCTGCCCTTCAGCGGCGAACGGGAATATACCGTAGAGGGCGACTGGAGCGGGGGCGCCTTCCTGCTGGTAGCCGGTGCGATCGCCGGCAATATTACGCTGACGGGGCTGGATCCTTTTTCTGCCCAGGCCGATAAGGCGGTGCTCCAGGCGCTGATCGATGCCGGAGCCGATATGACGGTTAAGGACAACCGGATAGATGTAAAGGCAGGACCGCTGGCGGCCTTCCGGTTTGATGCGACTGACTGCCCCGATCTTTTTCCACCGCTGGTCGCCCTGGCCGCATGCTGCACGGGTACGTCGGTCATCACGGGAACAAGCCGCCTCACCCACAAGGAAAGCAACCGCGCCCTGACATTGCAGGAAGAATTTCGTAAGATGGCGGTGGCGATACGGCTCGATGGAGATGAGATGTCGGTTACAGGAAGCGCAGGTACCATCCTTGGCGGGGAAGTGCATTCCCGGCACGATCACCGCATCGCGATGGCCTGTGCGGTAGCTGGCTTGCGGGCAGCCGGTGAATTGAGGATTATTGGGGCCGAAGCCGTAGATAAGTCGTACCCGGATTTTTATGCCCACCTCATGCAGCTGGGTGCCAACGTTTATACAGAAATCAGCTGACAGCAATTATAACAACAACCAATGAATTCATTTGGCCGTTTTTTCAGGGTAAATATTTTTGGGGAATCCCACGGGGCTTCGGCGGGCATCAACATCGACGGCTGCCCGGCCGGGTTGGAACTGGCGCCGGAAGATTTCGTTCCCGATATCGAAAGAAGAAAAGGTGGTAGCCAGAAGGGTACCACGCCACGGAAGGAAGACGACATCCCGACTTTCAAAAGCGGGCTGTTTAATGGTCGTACCACCGGGGCACCCCTGACCATACTGTTCGAGAACAACAATATCCGTAGCGGCGATTACGAAAAGCAGCGAGCAGTACCGCGGCCTGGGCATGCCGATTTTACCGCGCATGTGAAGTTTGGGGGCTATGAAGATTACCGGGGCGGAGGGCATTTCAGCGGAAGGCTGACCGTTTGCCTTGTGGCAGCCGGTGTCATCGCGAAAAAACTGTTGCGGCATGCTGCTGCCGCTACCGGCGAGGCACAACCGCAACGTGAAATCAGGGTGAACGCCGCCATCCTGGAGATCGCCGGCGAGACAGATTTGGAAAAAGGATTGCAGAAAGCCATCGACCACAAAGATTCCGTCGGGGGTATCGTGGAATGCCGGGTGACAGGATTGCCGCCCGGGCTGGGTGAGCCTTTTTTCGATTCGCTGGAATCGTTGATCGCCCATGCCGTCTTTGCCATTCCCGCCATCCGCGGGGTAGAATTCGGAACCGGTTTTGCGGCTGCCCGGATGTTCGGGGCCGAACACAATGATGCGATCATTGACCAGTCGGGCCACACCGCCACCAACCATGCCGGCGGGGTAGTGGGCGGAATAACGAATGGAAACGAAGTGGTGTTCCGCATAGCGGTAAAACCAACTTCTTCCACGCCAAAAGAACAGCAGACGCTCAACTGGGAAACCGGTGCAGTGGAAAGCTTCTCGGTGAAGGGCCGCCACGATTTATGCATCGCCCTTCGCGTTCCGGTAGTACTGGAGGCGGTTACGGCGATGGTACTGGCCGACCTGCTGCTGCTGGAACAACATATTAAAAGAAAACTGTAATTTGAACCTATGCCCATAATTTATCATGTCACCACGCGCGATGAGTGGGAAGCTGCCGAAAAAAAAGGATGCTATACCACGCCGTCCCTGCAGGAAGAAGGATTTATTCATTGTTCGGCCAGCGCGGAACAGGTGGAAGGTGTGCTGCAGCGATATTTCTCCGGGAAGACGGGCCTGGTTAAACTGGTTATCGATACCGATAAACTGGAGAGCCGTTTTATATACGACTGGTCCCCCTCCACCCACGATACGTTCCCGCATATTTACGGCCCGTTAAACCTCCAGGCCGTAACGGCCCTTGAACCCCTGCAATAAATTCAGTATGCACAATTATACCGTAAACGCATCAATACAGATTCTGCCGGTAGTGGAAGATCGCCATCCGTATGAATGGGTGGATGAGGCCATCGCCATCATCGCCTCATCAGGCGTGCCCTACGAGGTGGGCCCTTTTGCCACTACCCTGGAAGGAAATTATGAAGCGGTGATGGATGTTATTCATCGCATCAATGAAGAATTGTACAACCGGGACTGTCCGGAATGGATTTGCAGCGTGCAGCTGCAAATCAGGAGCGGCAGTGCGATAACGGGGGAAGAAAAAGTTGCCAAACACCGGCGATAGCCATCACTTTTTGGGCTGGTCATTTTTCAAATCTGCGAACGAAATATCCATCGCGAAATATTTGTTGCCCGGGTCGGGCCAGGAATAGTGCCACCACTCGGTTTCCATGGCAGCGAAACCGTATTTCTCCATGATGTCCTTCAGCATTTTCCTGTTCTGCATGGCATCAAAGGGAAGGTTCATGAAACTATGGTGAGCCGTGTCGCTGAAGTTGTCAAAACCGGTTGGCATCTGCAGATCTTTTCTGTTTTGCAGGTAAATAACGGTCAGGTCTACTGCCAGTCCGCGGTTATGCCCGCTGCCTTTTTTCGGGTCAGCCACGTATTTTTCATTGAGAACCAGTTCCCAGAATTTCTCCGTGACGGAATACGGCCGATAGGCATCGAAAATTTTGAGGCCCATCCCTTTTTCATTGAGCTCCTTTTCGACCCCCGCCAGCGCTTTGGCCGCAGGTAGCCGCATAAAGGTATAGGTGGTGCGGGCAGGGTACATGTTACGGCGCATGAAATTCTTATCCGATGCATACCTTAAATCATAGACCAGGCGCGGTATTACCGATTTCAGTTCTACCATCTGGTTATTACTGTCGGCCTTTACCGTGGCATCGTACATGTCGACCTCTTTAATCACGGGTATCCCATACTTCCCAACCGGTGGCTCAACGGCCTGTGCCCGGAGTACCGATCCGCTGGAAATGAGTAACACGACCAGATAAAAGCGCATATGTTTTAGTAAATTCATCGATATATTTGGTTTTTTCGAAATTACAGTATCTTTTTACATAAATATATGGACAACCGAAGGCTGAACCGGGATTTTACACTTTCCTTATTGACCCTGCCTGTGGCTTTATTGGCGATACTGATGTTTAGTTGCCGGAACAGTGCGCCCGAGAAACCCCCGGAAATTGTGGTTGTTGCGGTGCCGGAGAAAATCGACGAGAAAGTAGCCGAACTGCTGCATAATACGGTCAATTACCTCAACAGTACCAACGGCACGCTGAATGATTCGGTGAAACTGCCTACGGGCGCCCTGAATATCGTGTACAACGCAAACGGCTTCAGACCGCTGTGGAGCACCGACGAACGGTGGACACCATCCGCCGATTCAATGTATGACTGTATCCGACAGTCGGCACACGCGGGGTTATTTCCATCCGATTACCATCTTTCAGCGCTGGCTGCTATCCGCGGTGGCATGCTGGCCGATTCACTGCATAAGAAGAATGCGGCCCAGTGGGCGAGGGCCGATGTATTGTTAACCGCTGCCTACCTGGATATGGCCCATGATCTTTACATCGGGCGCCTCCCGAAGGACAGTATCAGTCTCCGCAGTGATTCTCTTTATACCGATTCCACCTTTGCGCGCAACCTGCAACAGGCCGTTACCGACAACCACATCAAATCGTCACTGGAACAGCTGGAGCCGGTATTGAATGGCTACAGGGCGCTGAAGGCCGCCCTTCCGCAGTTCCTCGACTCCGTAAAATTTACGGCTACAACGTTTATCGACTTTCCCTCCCCTGATTCCATCGGCATGATGAAACAGGTGGGAAAAAGACTGGCTGAGCTGGGCTTCGTATTGCCTGCAGGGGATTCAACCCCCGGTAAGGCTATGATTCGGCGCTACCAGAAAGAGGCCGGGCTGCCTGTAACCGGTATGGTGGCGGAGAAAACGGCCGCCAGCCTGAACAACACGCCCTGGAATAACTTTAAACGGATAGCGGTTACGCTTGACCGGTATAAACGACTTCCTGATACATTGCCATCGCAGTATCTCTGGGTGAACCTGCCGGGCTTTTACCTCCAGCTCTGGAATAACGACACCATGGTGCTGTCGTCAAAGATCGTGGTCGGAAAACCGCAAACACGGACGCCTGTACTGACCAGCAAAATTTCCAACATCGTCACCTACCCGCAATGGACTATTCCGGAAAGTATCATTGTTAAAGAAGTGTTGCCCGGCCTGAAAAAAGATACGAATTACCTTCGCAAAAAAGGCTACAGCCTGATAAACTTCCATGGAGATGAGGTATACCCGTCCACCGTCAAGTGGGCAAAATACAACAAGGGGATACCCTATAAAGTGGTACAGGGAAGCGGCGATGACAATGCCCTGGGCATACTTAAATTCAATTTCAGCAATAAATACGCGGTTTACCTGCATGATACCAACCAGCGTTATTTCTTTGACCGCAGCTACAGGGCGCTGAGTCATGGATGCGTAAGGGTGCAGCAATGGAATAAGCTGGCGCGCTTTCTTATCAGTAACGACAGCCTCGCTGCGGCGCCGGCATCCCCGGCCTTCAAAACAGACACGTTATCGGCCTGGTTGCAGCGAAAGGAGAAACATACCGTACCAGTTAAAACCCGCCTTCCCCTGTTCATCCGGTATTTCGGCTGCGACGGGATAAACGGAAAAGTGGTGTTCTACCCGGATATTTATGGCGAGGACGCGTTGCTGGCTGACCGGTACTTCGCCGACAAACCACTTCCACATGAATAAATTTGCCGTACTTGTCTGCTTTATGCTCTGCCTGCCTGGGCTATCGGCCACGGCACAGCGCAGACCGAAAGGGAAAAGCAGCCGCCATAAAACGGTCCGCTCAGAACTGGGTACCGCCAGTTTTTATGCTGACAAATTCCAGGGCCGGCTCACGTCCAGCGGCATTCGGTACGACAAGAATAAAATGACCTGCGCCCATAATTCGCTCCCCATGGGTACCTGGCTGAAGGTAACCAACCTGCTTAATCACCGCTCCGTCAATGTAAAAGTGATCGATAGACTTCACCACAATAATACCCGGCTGGTTGATCTCTCCCGCATCGCCGCCACGAAACTTGGCATCATCGGCCGGGGTGTCGCCCGGGTAAAAGTAGAGGTACTGCGGAAAAAGCCACGCTCGTGACAGGTTAACGACTGTTAATAATTATTTTCTGATTTCGGCACCTTCCCGTTATTTTTGTTAACACTAGTCATAAAGCATCTTGTTATGAAGAGATTACTACTACCCCTGCTCTTGTTATCCCCTGCTTTATATACATTTCTGTCAGCACAGGAAAAGGACTATATCAAACAGCCGGTGCTTGGCGTCAACTTTTTGTTCAACGATTTCGGGGGAGGGGGCTACCTGAAAACCTACGGACTAAACCGTGCCATCCGCGACAAACAGATTGGACAATTCAAGACCATGTCTCCGGGACTTTCCATCAACTACATCAGCGGCATATCGAAGTACCTGGACCTCTCGGCTGGTATTTCTGGGTCATTTCTTGATTATCCCATCTCCGGTAAAAGCGCTTTCGGCAACGACAACCTGTTACTGGAAGGCGATGTATCTGTAAACGCCAAGATGCTGCCGGATAAATACTGGTTTATCCCCTACCTTTCTGCGGGCGCGGGCGTTTCCAAATACAAGGGCTATTACGGGGCTTTCGTACCACTGGGGACAGGTATACAGGTTAATTTTTATGATGAAGCCTATATTTTCATCAATGCCCAATACCGGTTCGGAATTACGGAAAATACCGCCAACCACCTGTATTACAGCATTGGCGTGGCAGGAAACATTGCCAATAAAAAAGAACCTAAAATAGTGATGGCGCCACCACCACCCCTGCCCGTTGCCGAGGCCCCAAAGGATACTGACGGCGACGGGATCACAGACAGCCTCGATGTCTGCCCGGATGTTGCCGGCCTTGCAAAATTTAACGGTTGTCCTGATACCGACGGCGACGGCATCACCGACAAAGAAGACAAATGCCCCACCATACCCGGACTGGCCCGCTACCAGGGTTGCCCGGTCCCGGATGCTGACCGGGATGGCATACCAGATGAGGAAGACAAGTGCACGGATGTGGCAGGGCTGGCCCGGTACCAGGGCTGTCCTGTACCCGACCGCGATAAAGACGGGGTGAATGATGAAGTTGACAAATGTCCCGACCTGGCCGGCGACGCCGCCAACAGCGGCTGTCCTGTAATAGCGGTGGAAGTCATTGAAAAAGTAACCTATGCCGCCAAAAGGATATTTTTCGCCAGCGGAAAATCGGCTCTCATGAAATCATCCGCAGCAGCCCTTAATGAAGTGGCAGCTATCCTGAAAAATACATCCGATCTTAAATTGGACATCGACGGCTATACCGATAATTCGGGCGAAGCCGAAAATAACCAGCTGCTCAGCCAGCGCCGCGCAGATGCAGTCAAATCGTTCCTGGTGTCAAAAGAAGTCAGTGCCGACAAACTTTCCGCCACCGGCCATGGACAGGACGACCCGCTGGCCGATAACAAAACGGCTGCCGGTCGCGCGAAAAACCGGCGCGTGGTACTTCATCTTAAATATTTTTAACACTCTCCTTTCCTCCTTCACACTGCCACCAGTTTCAGCGCGCTGTTGTATATTTACCGTGCAGCGGCATTGTTGACACATCGGCCATGAATGCAGCCTATTGTTAATTTACCTGAAGCAGTTTCCCGCATGAACTGCTTTTTTATTGCCCGTATACTGTCGCTGCAGGCTGACCATACTAAAAAAATAAAAAACGAATGAAGTACAGGCGACTTGGCAACAGCTGGTTTAAAATTATATTACTTGTCCTCGCTGGCACTGGTACGCGGGCGCAGTCCCCACCTGTAATGTCTTCTGCTGACATTCTTCTCGGCCTCGGGAAACTGCAGGTGCTGGGAAGTGTTTTATATGTAGGCGCGCACCCCGATGATGAAAATACAAGGCTGCTGGCCTGGTTGTCAAAGGAAAAGCTGTATCGTACCGGTTACCTTTCGCTTACACGCGGGGATGGCGGACAGAACCTGATTGGCAACGAACAGGGTGTTGAACTGGGCTTGATTCGCACGCAGGAGTTGCTCGCTGCCCGGCGGATTGACGGGGCGGAACAATTCTTTTCGCGCGCCTATGATTTTGGGTTTTCGAAAAGTACGGATGAGGCCCTGCAGAAATGGGACAGGGACAAGATCCTCAGCGATGTGGTCTGGGTTATAAGGCGGTTCAGGCCGGATGTGATCATTACCCGCTTTCCGCAGGACAGCCGCGCAGGGCATGGTCATCATTCGGCATCAGCCGTGCTGGCCGTGGAAGCGTTCAGCGCTGCTGCCGATCCGGCGCGCTATCCGGAACAGCTAAAATATGTGCAGCCCTGGCAGGCAAAACGGATTCTTTGGAACACCTTTAATTTCGGCGGAACCAACACCACCAGCAACGACCAGTTTACAATCGATGCCGGTACCTACAACCCGGTACTTGGAAAAGGGTATGGGGAAATTGCCGCCGAAAGCAGGAGCCAGCATAAGAGCCAGGGTTTTGGCGTGGCCCGGCAGCGGGGAGCCGCACTGGAATATTTTACGACCTGGAAGGGCGATCCGCCGGTGCACAGCCTGATGGATGACGTGGTAACAGACTGGAGCCGTGTACCGGGCTCGGCAAAAATACAGGCACTGCTCGACAGCATTGTCGGGCAATATTCGTTGTTTCATCCCGGCAAATCAGTCAGATCCCTCGTGCGGCTTTACCAGCTTATCGGCACCTTGGACGATGGGTACTGGAAGCAGGTAAAAGAAAATGAAACTGTACAGCTGATAGCAGCCTGCAGCGGACTGTTCGCGGAAGCGACAACCCAGCGGGCACAGGCAGTGCAGACAGACAGTATGGAGGTTGATTTTTCAATCATTAACCGCAACGGGAACGCGGTGGTGCTGAAGAAGATTTCTCTTGATAAATTTTCGGCTGAGCCCGGTAAAACACTGGCTGGCAACCAAGCTTTTTCTTTAGCCGCCCGGGTATATATTTCACCCGATCACCCGTTGTCACAGCCCTATTGGTTGCAGCAGCCAATGAAGGAAGGCCATTTCGAAATCAATGACCAGGAACTTATCGGGAATGCCGAAAGCACGCCTTCTTTTTCAGCCGACTTTCTGGTTAATATCGAAGGAACCGATTTTCATCTCATCAAACCGGTAAAACAAAAATATACCGACCCGGTTAAAGGGGAACTGTATGAGCCCGTTGCCGTAGTGCCGCCGGTTACTATTGAACCGGAGAAAGACCTGCTGCTTTCCGCGACGCCCGTCGCCCTGCAAACCCATGCCACGGTGCAAGCGCTGACCAGGGAAGACAGCCCCGCGGTAACCCTCGGCCAGCAAAAGGGCTGGGATGCCAGGGTTGGCACCGTTTCCACTGCAGGCGCATATTTATTTCGCGGGCAGGAAGCCGAAGCGGCTATTAATCTTACGCCGGTTCCGGCAGAACGAATGACCGGGAAAGAACCCTTCGACCTGTCTGTTGCTGCCGGTGGTCACCAGTATGCCTCCCTGCTGAAGACGATACGCTACGAACACATCCCTACCATCACCTATTTCAGGAAACCGGTGGTGAATCTGCTCACGATCGATCTCAAAACCGAAGGAAAGAAAATCGGTTATATTGCAGGGGCAGGAGATGTTGTGCCGGAAGCATTGACGCAGATGGGTTATGAAGTTACCCAGTTGTCTGATTACACACTCGCGACGGCCAGCCTCGGACAGTACGATGCCATCATCACCGGTGTGCGTGCCTACAATATAAAGACCAGCCTGCTTACGCATTACAATAAGCTGATGAAGTATGTAGAAAACGGCGGTAACCTGATCGTCCAGTACAACACATCAGACAATATCGGCCTGGAGAAAGCGAAGATCGGTCCCTACCCATTTTCTATCTCACGTACAAGAGTAACCGACGAACACGCCGCGGTAAAATTGCTGAAGCCCGCTCATCCTGTGCTAAATTATCCCAACAAAATAACCAATGCCGATTTTGACGGCTGGATCCAGGAACGAAGCATCTATCACGCTGCTGCCTGGGACCCCCATTACGAAACAATTTTCGCCTTGCATGATGACGGTATGGCTGACGACGAAGGCAGCCTGATAATCGCCCGCTACGGGAAAGGAAATTTCGTGTACACGGGCCTGGTATTTTTCCGCGAACTTCCCGCTGGCGTTCCGGGTGCCTACCGACTGCTTGCTAATATCATTGCACTGAATCATAAAAAACCTTTTTAAATATGGCCGGGTCGCCACAAAGCAGGAGAGAGATAGGATTTGTAATTGCAATTGTATTGGGCCTGCTCCTTGGTGTGTTCATCAAGCGGGTTCGTATCGGCCTGCTCATTGGTCTTGCACTGGGTTTGCTGGCTGCCGGCATGATCGGCGGGAAGAAGAAATAGGGTCGGATAAGGCCGGTGAAGCCGGGTTGATTTTAATATTGCTTTGTATGAAACAAACTGAAATGCCACCCGGGGACAAACCCCCGATTTTTTCATCCTGGAATACCTGGTATATCCTGGTGCTGCTGTTTCTGGTTGTACTCATTACGGGTTTTTGTCTCTTTACCAACTATTTTTCATGAGTACCGCAGACTGGATAGTGCTCGCCGTCAGCTTATGTGCCATCATCGCTTATGGGCTTTATAAAAGCAGCGCAACCAAAAATCTCGACGGCTATTTTCTGAGTAACCGCACTATGCCCTGGTACCTCGTGCTGCTGAGTATCATGGGCACACAGGCAAGCGCGGTAACTTTTTTATCGGCCCCCGGCCAGGCCTATACAGACGGGATGCGGTTTGTGCAATACTATTTTGGCCTGCCACTGGCCATGATTATACTCTGTATCAGTTTTGTGCCCATCTTCCACCGGCTGAAAGTCTACACGGCTTATGAATTCCTGGAATCGAGGTTCGACCTCAAGACAAGGACATTGACCTCGTTGCTGTTCCTTTTGCAGCGCGGCGTCTCCACCGGCATCAGCATTTATGCACCCGCTATTATTCTTTCCTCGTTACTGGGATGGAATATTTACCTGACCAATGCTTTTATGGGGGGATTGCTGATCATTTACACGGTTAGTGGCGGGGCAAAAGCGGTAGCCTATACCCAGCAGCTGCAGATGATCATTATTTTTTCCGGCATGCTGATGGCCGGCTATATGGTTGTACACCTGCTGCCGCCTGGGGTGGGTTTTGTCGATGCCCTGCGGGTCGGGGGCAAAATGGGAAAGCTGAATGTTATTACCACCGGCGTCTCCGGCAATGGCTTCAACTGGAATGACCGGTACAATATCTGGAGCGGGCTGATTGGTGGTTTCTTTCTCGCCCTCTCTTATTTCGGAACTGACCAAAGCCAGGTGGGACGGTATCTAACGGCCAAAAGCCTGAGTGAAAGCCGTATCGGCCTGTTGATGAACGGGCTTGTGAAAGTACCCATGCAGTTTTTCATCCTGCTGATCGGGGTACTTGTTTTTACGTTTTACCAGTTTCACCCGGCGCCTTTTTTCTTTAACCAGGTACAGGTGAATAAAATGGCGAATACTCCTTACCGTGATTCGATGCAGCTGATGCAGCTTAAATATGACCTGCTGACCAAGAAAAAATCAGTGGCCGTGGCAAAATGGGTGTCAGCTACCAGGGCGCAGCAGGGTGAAGAAAAAGCGGAAGCCAACCTGAAACTGCTGAATCGCCAGACGGAAGAGATACGGAGTGATTTCACACGGCTAATCAGCAAGAGCAAAGTGGGTGGAGATAGTAACGACACCAATTACATCTTCCTGCGGTTTGTGATCGACTACCTCCCAAAGGGGTTGGTAGGCCTGCTGATTGCGGTCATTTTTTTGGCCGCCTGGGGAAGTATTGCGGCGTCCCTTAATTCGCTGGCTTCCTCAACTGTAGTGGATATTCACCTCAAATTTGTTCGCCGGGACGCCTCACCGGAAGCCGACTATTCCATTTCAAAGTGGTACACATTTGCATGGGGGGTGTTTTCGATTGTCATTGCCATGTTCGCCACCAATATGGGCAGCCTCATCGAGGCCGTAAACGTGCTGGGTTCCCTTTTCTACGGGGTGATCCTGGGGGTGTTCCTGGTGGCTTTCTACGTAAAGCAGGTAAAAGGGAATGCCGTTTTTATCAGTGCAGTGATGGTGGAGGCGGCGATAGTGTTGCTTTTCTGGAAATCAGCGATCGGGTTTTTATGGCTCAATGCCATCGGGGCCCTGGGTGTCGTGGCGGTGGCCATGTTACTGCAATTGCTGACCGGAAAAAAGAACGGCAACCCGGATGGGCTGCCGCAATAAATTTTGCCTGGTAACTATTTATTTTAGCGAGGCGATAAGCTTTTCGTTCAACGCTACGTAGTCGTCATTCTTGCCTTCTTTAGCCAGCTCAATCGATTTTTTTGCTGTTTCGATCGCCGCAGCTTTGTCTCCCTGTTTAGCTTCTATCCTGGCCAGCAGGTAAAACATGTAATAGGCTTTTGGATTTTGTGCGGTTGCTTTTTGCGCCCATTCCCTGGCTTTTTTCAGGTCCTTATTGTTGTCGAAATAATAGCTGGCCGCTGCGAAATACGGGCGGTTATCCCCGTTCATCATTTCTTCGATCTGCCCGGTGATTTTTGTGTCAATATCTGTTTTTATCGGCAGGGTGGCTACTGTTTTATCCCATACGATGACCAGGTTCACGCTGGTGGCGGTCACGTCTTCAAACTGCATGGTAAGGGTCTCAAACGGGTTCGTGGTGGATTCCGCGTTGGCTGTTACCCGTACAAGGTCTTCCGATTGTTTATAGGCTGCCGGCGAAGTAACGTCGGTTTGTTTGGTGATGATGAGGGTCCAGCTTTTCTGGTCAGGAATGCTGAGCAGGCCGTATTTACCAGGTGCTATTTTAGTTCCGCCTATGGTAACTTCTTCGTTGAAAGTGATGGTGGTAGCGCCATTTGCGCCGGTACGCCATACTTTGCCGAAAGGCACGAGATCGCCGAAGATCTTCCGGCCTTTTACGTTGGGGCGCGAGTAGGACAATTCAATAGAACCAAGGCCGAATTCCTGTTTTATCGTTTGGGTTGAACTCGGGGCCGGGGTTTTCAGTGTTTGTGCGGAAGCAACGTAAAGGCTGCTGCAGGCAAGTAAAACTAGCAATGCGCGTTTCATGGTAGTAATCAGTTTTAACCGCAAAAGTAGGTGAATAGGGGGCAGCGGGGAAATTTATCGGCTAGCGCCGGTTACGCGTGGCTCAGGAATTAAAGGCCGGATGAAATTGTTGCAGGGTGGTACGCAGGTACTCCCTGTCGAGGTGCGTGTAAATCTCCGTAGTGGTGATACTTTCATGGCCCAGCATTTCCTGCACTGCGCGCAGGTCTGCCCCGCCTTCCACCAGGTGCGTCGCAAAGGAATGGCGCAGGGTGTGGGGTGAAATATTTTTTTTGATGCCGGCGAGGCGGACCAAATCTTTGAGGAGGAGGAAGATCATCACGCGGCTGAGACGGCCCCCCCGGCGGTTCAGAAATACGGTGTCGTCGTTACCGGGGCTCACGGCGAGGTGCAACCGTATATTTTCGCGGTAGATGGTGATATGATGAATGGCGCGGCTGCCAATCGGCACCAGTCGCTCTTTATCGCCTTTCCCCACCACCCGGATAAAGCCCGCTTCAAAAAAAAGGTTGGAAATTTTCAGGTTGACCAGTTCACTTACCCGCAGTCCGCAGCTGTACAGGGTTTCCACGATGGCCCGGTTGCGGGTACCCTCGGGGGTGCTCATGTTGATGCAGTGTACGATCTGTTCAATTTCTTCGAAAGTCAGCACGTCAGGCAGGGTCCGTTTTAATTTGGGCGCCTCCAGGAGCACGGTCGGGTCGGTAGTACTGAGCTGCTCCAGCAGGCAAAAAGTATAAAAACTCCGCAGGCCCGAAATAATCCTGGCTTGTGAAGAAGGAGTCATACCGAGCCCGGCCACCCATTGCAGGAACTCCTGCAGGTGCGGAAGCGTAACAGCCGCCGGGGCTAACAATAATTTCTTCTCCAGCAGGAAGGACGTGAATTTATCCACATCGTGCAGGTAGGCGTCGATCGAATTTTCAGAAAGCGATTTCTCCAGTTGCAGCCAGGCCTTAAATCCTTTTTTCTGGGTTTCCCACATAGTCAATACGCTTTACCAGGATGAACCGTTGATAAATAATCCGCCTTAATTTCGCCGGGCAACAGGCTGTTGGAGAGTTTAGTATTATTTTCGATGGCCAGTGATTAATTTGAATGGTCAAAAATAACGATACTGTCCTATGCTTCCGGTAAACCTCCGATCTTTTAAACAAAAGGTAAGGCACAACAGGCGGCGTTTCCGCCTTTTCCTGTCAAAGCTCGAAAAACCTCTTTACAAAAACGCGCTGCGCACAGTTCCCCTGGCCGCAGACATCACGGTGTGGAAGGAGACCGATTGTCTTACCTGCGCGAACTGTTGCAAGACCATGACACCGACGTTCAATCCCGCCGACATCCGTCGTATCAGCAGCCACCTGGATATGACAGCAAAGGCGTTTAAAGAAAAGTACCTGTATAAAGATAAAAAGGATGGCGACTGGATGAATGTTAAACAACCCTGCCAGTTCCTGAACCTTACCGATAACAAGTGTTCGATTTATGAGATACGGCCGGCAGACTGTTCGGGCTTTCCGCACCACAACAAAAAAAAGCTGACCGATTATGTTCATGTCTATAAACAAAACGTGGAATTTTGCCCGGCTACCTATCGGTGGGTGGAGCAAATGATGGTGCTGATTAAGGAACAGGCCGCGCCCGGGAAGGGCGATCAGGTATAAATGTCTTCTACGAAAAAGTATTCGACATCTTCTTTCCGGTTAAGCATCACCGATAGAATGTCGTACTGCACCCGCTTCCAGCCGGGGTATTGCTCCTGGTAGGCGGCACCGGCACCCATCAGCTGCAGTATTTTTCTGGTGGTCACAGCGGTCTCCGGTAACCCGAACGCACTGCTGCTGCGGGTCTTGATCTCGATAAAATGCAGCGTCCGGGCACGACAGGCAATAATATCTACCTCCGCCCGGCTATGCCGCCAGTTGCGTTCCAGCACCGTGAACCCGCGTTCCACCAGCCAGTCTGCGGCCAGTTGTTCCCCTAATCTGCCCAAATCATTGTGTGCGGCCATGCTTTTGGCAATTTTTTATTACTTTCCGGGCCGGCAAAAAGTGTTGCCGGATGATTACCCGATAAATTATTTTATGACCGCTGATCAAAAATTATTTTCCCTCTCCGGCAAGGTACAACACTACCAATGGGGGGGCTTTGTGTATATCCCGGATTTGCTGGGTGTTGACAACACTGCTCACCGGCCTTTTGCCGAATACTGGCTCGGTGCTCATATCAATGGGCCTGCTGTGATCGCCGGTGGAAAACAGCTGCCGGACTTTTTAAAGGAGCACCCGGCATTCCTGGGTACGCGCACGCAATCGGCTTTTGGGCGGCTGCCCTACCTGTTGAAGATCCTCGACGTAAAAGACATGCTGTCGATACAGGTGCACCCTGATAAAAAATCTGCTGCCGGGGCCTTTGCGAGGGAAAATGAAGCTGGAATCCCACGCGATGATCCGCGCAGGAATTATAATGATGATAACCACAAACCCGAACTGATGGTGGCGCTGGGGGAATTCTGGCTGCTGCATGGTTTCCTGGTTCCTGGTAAATTAATGGCCTCATTGCAGTCCGTACCGGAATTTGAGGAACTGCTTCCTGTCTTCGGCAGCGGCAATTACCGCGCCCTGTACGAAAAGGTTATGACCATGGACCAGCAGGTAGTTAACCGGGTGCTCCGGCCGGTTCTCGATCGTATCGTACCTGCTTATCAGAGCGGTAACCTGCAGAAGTCGGATCCCGCTTTCTGGGCTGCGCGGGCCGCGCTCACCTTCAACCGCCAGGATAATCATATTGACCGGGGTATTTTTTCGATATATCTCTTCAACATTGTAAGGCTGCGGAAGGGGGAGGCTGTTTTCCAGGATGCGGGCCTCCTGCATGCATACCTGGAAGGCCAGAATGTGGAAATCATGGCCAACAGCGATAATGTGCTCCGCGGCGGCCTTACCCCGAAACATGTGGATGTTCCCGAGCTCCTGAAACATGTAGTTTTTCAGGCGGTGGTGCCGGATATTCTGCGGGGTGACGCAGCGGGAGCCCATGAAACCGTGTTTCATACGCCCGCTCCAGATTTTGAGTTGAGCCGTATCCTGCTGCCGGCCGGGTCCGCTGAAACGTTTACCGTGAGCGGTTCCGATATCTTCCTGGTTATCGACGGAACGGTGGAGGCAGCGGAACAAGGCCATGTGGTGACTGCCGGGAAAGGTGCCGCTTTTATCGGCGGTAACGGTGCCGTGATTGCGTGCAGGGCCTTATCCGCCTGTGAGATTTACCGGGCAGCTGTTCCGGTGCCTGCCGGGTTGTGAATCCTGATGTATATCTTTCTTTGTGCTGCTGCTTAATTTATTTTATTTTTGATGCTCATTATGGATACTAACAGATTGAAATCAAATAAAGACCTGGTGCGTACGCTGGTGATCCTCATTGTGCTGGCGGCCGTTTACCGCATCATTCCGGGCCGCCCGTGGGGGTTTGCTCCACAGCTGGCCATGGCCATCTTTGGCGGGGCCGCGATAAAAGATAAAAAATGGGCTTTTGCGCTGCCTGTTTTTTCGATGTTCTTGTCTGATCTGCTCTACCAGGGTTTGTACTCGGCCGGTGTTACCCCTATTTACGGATTTTACAGCGGCCAATGGATCAATTATCTCCTGGTAGCAGCGATGGTGGTTTTTGGCTTCGCCATTAAAAAGATTAACGTAGTAAATGTGGCCCTTGCTGCTGTCGCGGCGCCGACGGCTTTCTTCCTGCTCAGCAATTTTATTACCTGGAGTGGCATGGGTGGTTCAGGCCTGCGCGGGCTGAACCGGCCGTTAACACCCTCGGGTTTATTTTCAGCCCTTGGTGATGGCCTTCCGTTCTATGGTGGTTCCCTGGCAGGCACCTTGTTTTTCAGCACCCTGTTGTTTGGTGGTTACTACCTGTTCGCCCGGCATAAGCCCGCCAGCGCCGTGATACCGGCTCAATAAATTTCCCCTATGTGTTGTAGAAACCATCCAGCTGCCGCAGGATGGTTTTTTTGGGTTATGCCACTCCGCCTTCATACCCCTCATCCGGTGGCAGGTTTCCGGCATCGGCCGCAGAAGTGGCCAGTTCATCGCAGCGGTTGTTATACCGGTTGCTGGCGTGGCCCTTCACCCAGCAGAATTTCAGCTGGTGTTTTTTACTGAGTCCATAAAACCGCATCCATAGATCCCTGTTTTTTTTACCGCCTTTAAAATCCGTCGCTATCCAGTTGCGCAGCCAGCCCTGTTCCACGGCCTTTACAATATATTGGCTGTCGCTGTAGATGGTAATTGGCAGTCCCTCCCGGTTCAGCGATTCGAGGGCAACGATGACTGCCATCAGTTCCATCCGGTTGTTGGTGGTTTTGCGGAATCCCCCCGATAATTCTTTCGCCGTTTCACCCCAACGCAAAATAGCGCCATATCCGCCGGGCCCGGGGTTACCCCTGGATGAGCCATCCGTGTACACGATGAGTTCTTTTTTATCCATGTATTTTTATAGCAGTTGTACGTTGCCGTTAGACCCTTATTTCTCCTGTAAGGTAGGTGATAGCCCTGCCCCGCATCAGCACCCGGTCACCCCGGAGTTCGCAATCCAGCCGCCCTCTCCGGGCTGACAGCTGGGTAGCGGACAGCCTGTTCTTTCCGAGCTGCATGCTCCAGTAGGGTACCATTATTGTATGCGCAGAGCCGGTTACCGGGTCCTCGTTGATGCCGCTTTGCGGGTAAAAGCAACGGGAGACAAAATCGGTGGTGTCTCCCGGCGATGTCACGATTACACCACGGCAGGGAACTTTTGCGAGGGACGTATAGTTGGGATTGAGCTGTTCAATTTCGTGTTGCGTGTCCACGACAACGAGGTAATCGAAAGAAGTAGTAAAAACCTTACCCTGGCTGATTCCCAGTCCTTCCAGCAGCCCCGTTGGAATCGCTGATACCGCCCCGGGTGGATTGGCGGGGAAATCGAGCTCCAGCTGCTGCTCTGGCGCACGGGAAACGGTGAGCGGTCCGCTCTTCGAATGAAAAGTGAGGGTATTGCCCGCAAAGCCCAGTTCGTTGAACAGGATATGTGCCGAGGCCAGCGTGGCATGGCCGCAAAGGTTTACCTCTGTGGAAGGCGTGAACCACCGGATATGCCAGGCATCTTTCTCCGGCACCAGGAAAGCCGTTTCGCTCAGGTTGTTTTCCAGCGCAATCTGCTGCATCAGGGGGTCGGGCAGCCATTCGGTTAGCGGGCAAACCGCTGCGGGGTTGCCGCCGAACAGCTTGTCAGTAAATGCATCTGCCTGGTAAATAGGGATCCTCATGTCATTTATTTTGATCAAAAATAATTTATGGGTCAGGGAACGTTTTGGGGTTGATTCAGCGGTTAGCAGCTGGCTTCGGCAACCCCCGGTTATTCATGGAAAAGGGGAGGCAAATTAAGGCTCCCCCAACTTCTGCAGGACACCAGCAGGGTGCTGATTGCCTGCTGTAACATAACGGGATGATGAGTGATAGTCCACCGCCTCTTAACATGACTGGATTAAGTGCGGCTATCGGGCACTGATGAAGGCCACACTGTCAATCGCAACAGCGGTACCCCGGCCGTTATAACCACCGTCCTGTACATAATACCGGAACGCAAACCGGCCTTTGACCGGACCATTCAGACCGCCAACGGTTGCCGTGAAGCGGGTCCACCTTGAGGGATAAGCCAGCGGTTCAAAGAGCGGAGCCGAAGAATGATACGATTTATAAAACGGGTTGATGTCGAGCAGGGTGGTAGTGAAGTCCCCGGGATCGTCTCCGGAACCGACGTTGATACTTTCGCCCGTACTGCTTACCCTGACCTGCAGCCGGTTGCCATAATCGGTGGAATCCGAGGGGGAAGGAAGGATGACGGTGCGTGAATAAAAGATAATTTTATCCCCGTTCTTCATCAGGGTTACCGGCGAGGTCAGCCAGTTGCTGATAATGCCTGCATCAGCAGAAGTGCTGGTGTAATCGGCGCCGATAAAACCAGGATAGCTCCCTTTAGATGACCAGGCATTGAACGGGATGGCGGCGGGGAAGCCGGTTACATTGGGATCGTTGTAGAGGCCCTGGGTCCAGCTTCCTGTTCCTTTGGGGTCAGACACATTAATAGCCTTCCAGCCCCGGGCATACGCGGCCGTTACGGTGTCAAATTCTTCGGTAAAAGACACGTCCGGGGGCGGCGGCGGTATGGTCAGGTAGGCATCGTCGTGACAGGCCAACAAAAAAAAACTCATCGCGGTGATCAATCCCAGGAACCTGCGGCCAGTCAGTTTCAGCATGTTAATCCGGTTGTGGTAAAATTTTAGTGAAAATAGACATTAAAAAGGAAATCGGAAAGCTCATGCTATACCTGGAATACGCCGGTCCGGAAAGCCGGCATGTCACGGTTGTGTGACACGGCGTCCAGGGATTGGGTAATGACATTGCGGGTTTCAGCCGGGTCGATGATATCGTCAACCCATAGCCTTGCTGCAGCATAGTACGGGCTGCTCTGGGTGTCGTACCGATCTTTGATTTCCTTCAGTAGTTTTTCTTCCGCCGGCACATCGATCGGAATGCCTCTGGCCTTCATACAGGCTACCTGCAGCTGTAACAGGGTTTTTGCGGCCTGGTCGCCGCCCATCACGGCGAGGCGGGCATTGGGCCATGTATAAATGAACCGGGGATCGTAGGCTTTACCGCACATGGCATAATTGCCTGCACCGTAAGAGTTGCCGGTGATGATGGTAATTTTAGGGACTACGGAGTTGGCTACGGCGTTCACCATCTTTGCCCCGTCTTTGATGATGCCGCTGTGCTCGCTTCTTGATCCGACCATAAAGCCGGTAACATCCTGCAGAAAGACCAGCGGTATTTTCTTTTGGTTGCAATTCATGATAAAGCGCGCGGCTTTGTCTGCGCTGTCATTGTATATCACACCGCCAAGCTGCATTTCACCCTTCCTGTTTTTTACGATCAGCCGCTGGTTAGCCACAATACCGACTGACCACCCGTTAATTCGCGCATAACCGCAGACGATAGTCTTACCGTAATCATGCTTGAAAGGCTCCAGGCCGGGTTCATCAACAATGCAATCAATAAGGTCAGCCACATCATAGGGCCGGCTGTTGCCAGGCGCCATTATTTCATATACCTGCCGGGGATCTTTGACCGGGGGGCGGCTTTGAATGCGATCGAATACAGGAGGCGCTGTTGATCGGCCCAGGCCGCCAATCAGTTTTTTCACCTGGTCCAGGCAGGCCTGTTCGGTGGGAAATTTGTAATCCGCAATGCCGCTGATGGCGGTATGGGTATCGGCACCGCCCAGGAACTCTGCCTCCACCTCTTCGCCAATGGCCGCTTTTACCAGGTAGGGGCCGGCAAGAAAAATTGAACCATTGCCTTCTACCATCAGGGTTTCATCACTCATCACGGGCAGGTACGCACCACCTGCGACACAGGCTCCCATCACCGCTGCGATTTGTGGAATGCCCATTGCACTCATTCTCGCGTTGTTGCGGAAGATGCGACCGAAATGTTCCTTGTCGGGGAAGATTTCATCCTGCAAAGGCAAAAAGACACCGGCACTGTCAACCAGGTAAATGATGGGAAGTTTGTTCTCCATGGCAATTTCCTGCATCCGCAGGTTCTTCTTCCCGGTAATAGGGAACCAGGCGCCCGCTTTCACGGTCTGGTCGTTGGCTACGATTACACATTGCCTGCCGCTGATATACCCCATGCCTGCAACGGTTCCCCCGCTGGGGCAGCCCCCGTATTCTTCGTACATGCCAAAACCGGCAAAAGTGCCGATTTCACGGAAAGGCTGGTCTTTATCGATCAGATAGTCAATACGCTCTCTTGCGGTAAGTTTATTTTTTTCGTGTTGTTTGCCCACCGCTTTTTTTCCACCCCCCTGGGCAACCACGGCAAACCTTTGCCGCAATTCACTTACGAGCAGCCGCATGACATCCTCGTTTTTGTTTTGTTCCATATTCATCTCACAAATTAGTTTTTCTTTTGTTATCAGATTGCAAGGGAATAATTCCCTTATATTTTATGAGATAAAAGATTTTAGTTTTGCCGAATATGCACAGAAACAAGATCGCATGGCTGGTGCTGATTATCGCGATAGTGGCCATCAAAATTTTTTCTCTCTTTCCTGCAGCCGTGGAAAAATATTATTCCACCGCTTTTTATCCCTGGTTCAGCCGGTTGCTGCGTCTTTTGTTCGGATGGATCCCGTTCAGCATAGGCGATATTCTCTACCTCGCGGCCGGTCTCTTCCTGCTGTATAAATTCGTACGGTTCCTCGCTGTATTGTTTACCGGGCGGGCTGATAAAACGTACTGGTGGTCGGGCATCCGCTGGTTAATCTATTACTGCATGCTGGTCTATTGCGTGTTCAATATTTTCTGGGGACTGAATTACAATCGCCTGGGTATGGCCGCCCAGATGCGACTGGACATGAAGCCCTATTCCACCTCGGAGCTGGCCAACGTCACCCGGGTACTGATCAGCCGGCTCGATACCTTCACAGTGGCTGCCGACGGGAAGCGATCTGTATACCTGCGCAAGAAACCACTGTTCGATAAAGCCTATGACAGCTATCGTATGGCGGCCAGCAGGTATCCCCATCTGGATTATACGGTGCAAAGCGTGAAAACTTCGCTGTACAAATACCCGGGTGACTATCTCGGCTACATGGGCTATTATAACCCTTTCACCGGCGAGGCCCAGGTCAATAATACCGTTCCCGTTTTTGTACGTCCGTTTACCACCTGCCATGAAATGGGCCACCAGCTCGGCTATGCCAAAGAAAATGAAGCCAATTTCGCGGGCTACCTTTCCGCCAAGTCGTCTACCGACCCCGTATTCCGCTATTCTGTTTACTTCGACCTGTACAACTATGCCATCCGGGAATTGTATGTCCGCGACAGCGTCCTGGCAAAAAATATCAACAAGGAAAAACCGCTCCAGGTTAAAACTGATATCATTACCCTCCGGAACTTTTTTAAGGCCTATGAAAACCCGGTTGAACCCTATATCCGCAAACTTTACGGCGAATACCTGAAGGCCAACGAGCAGCCGGAGGGTATGCACAGTTATAATGAAGTGATGGCTTTCCTGGTGGCTTATTACAACAAATTCGGTGCGGCTGCACTATAACATGGCCATCCGGCATGGCCTAAACACATTTTATGAACAACACCCTGAAACTGGTCATTTGTCTGTTATTTACCGTTGGCGGCGGGCTGCTCAGTGGTTTGTTTACGGCCTCCGAAATACAAGGCTGGTTTGCCGGCTTGCAGAAGCCTTCTTGGAATCCGCCGGCCTGGCTCTTTGCCCCGGTCTGGACATGCTTATACGCGCTTATGGGGATTGCGCTTTACCTCGTCTGGAGATCCAACATCCGGTCGGATAGCCGTACCTGGTCCATCGTCATTTTCTTCGCGCAGTTCATGCTTAACTGCAGCTGGTCCTACCTCTTTTTTCACCGGCACCAGCCGGGATGGGGGTTTGTGGACATCATTGCGCTCTGGCTGGCTATCCTGTGCACGATTATTGGCTTCTCCAGGATAAACAAGGTAGCATCGTGGCTGTTGGTTCCCTATATTGCCTGGGTCAGTTTTGCGGCTATGCTGAACTTTGCCATCTGGCAGCTCAATGCCTGACTTAGAACTGGTTTTTCCACATCATGCTTTCTACTGGCTTGTTCGGCTGGCCGTTGTATTTGGCATCTTTTTTCTGGTTGTAGGATACGCCGATGGCGCCTTCCACCGGAAAATAGATCAGCTGGCCAATGGGCATAAATTTATAAATCCGGACCGGTTGCTTCACGGAGATTTCGAGGGTCCAGTTTCCACAGAATCCCACATCGCCCTTCCCGGCCGTGGCATGAATGTCGATCCCCAGGCGGCCGGTGGAAGACTTGCCTTCCAGGAAGGGTACATGGGCATGGGTCTCTGTATACTCCTGGGTTACGCCGAGATAAAACACCTGCGGCTGGAGAATGAATCCCTCATCCGGTATTTCGAAGTAATCGATCTGGTTGTGTTTTTTGGCGTCGAGGATCTCGTCGCGGTATTTGGCAAGCCATTTTCCCAGGTGCACGTCGTAGGAATTACTGCCCAGGCAGGGTCTTGCGTACGGTTCAATTTTTATCGTGCCTTTATCAATTTCTTCCAGTATTCTTGTGTCCGTTAAAATCATGTGAGTCGCGGGTTTATTGGGTGAATAGCAGCGGCCGCTGCAAGCTAAAATCTAAATAACTTTTCTTG
>JBBROE010000040.1:0-30751 GCA_038229695.1 Chitinophagales bacterium
AGTTATGCCGTACGCTGGAAGGCCCACGATGCCAGCAATGAACTTAAAATGTTTTACCTCCTTGACCGGGCATCCAATTACAGCGAATACCTGGATGCGATAAAGAACCTGCATACACCCGGCCAGAACTGCGCCTTCGCCGCCAAGAACGGCGATATTGCCATGTGGTGCCAGGGTGAATTCCCGGCAAAATGGCGGCACCAGGGAGACTTTATCATGCCGGGCACAGACAGCAGCTACCGGTGGCAGGCCATGATACCGCAGGAGGAAAATCCGCATATGCTAAATCCCGCGCGGGGCTTTGTGAGCAGTGCCAACCAGTTGCCTGCTGACACCAGCTACCCGTATTATCTCGGTGGTAGTTTCCCAAATTACAGGGGACTGACCATTAACCGAAAACTGGACAGCATGACCGGCATCACGCCGAAGGATATGATGGATCTGCAGACCGACAACTACAATATTTTTGCGGCCATGGCCAGGCCGATGCTGCTGGCTCACCTGAACGCCACGGGGCTTACTGCGGAAGAGAGAAAATACCTTGACCTCTTTTCCAGCTGGAACCTCAGGTTTGACCCGGCAGAAAAAGGCCCCGTCATCTTTACCCTGCTGTGGGCCAGCCTGGTAAAAACGGTGATGCAGGATGAGCTGGATAAAATTCACGGAAATTATATGCCCCCTGAAAGCAGCCTGCTGGAAGGAATGCTTCGTGACAGCGCCTTTCCTTTCGCGGATAACATCAATACGCCGGCCAAAGAAACATTGTCAGACGATGTGCTTGCAGCCTTTAAGCAAATAGTTCCTGAATTAAACAAGGCCGAAGCGCGGGGGCATTTTTCCTGGGCGTTGTATAAGGATACCCACGTGATGCACCTCACCCGCCTGCCTGCACTGAGCAAACTCCACCTGCCGATTGGCGGCGGGCTGCATGTCATCAATGCCACTAAAGCCGATCACGGTCCGAGCTGGAGAATGGTTATTTCGCTGACACCGGAAACCGAAGCCTATGGTGTTTATCCCGGGGGACAGGAAGGAAATCCCGGCAGCCGGTATTATGATAATTTTATTGATAGCTGGGCCACCGGAAAATATTATCGCTTATGGGTAATGAAAAAGGGCGAGGAAGAAAGCGCCGCCGTAAAGTACCGGATGTTTTTTAATCCCTGATCAAGGTGAAGCCGGGAATCAATCCTAATTTTTTGATATGAAGTTTTTCTTGTCCACTGTACTGACCATGTTGCTCAGTTTTGTTTTTAGTCTTTACCTGCCCTGGTGGTCCATATCGGCTGCCGCATTTTTAGTAGCCGTCACCCTCAGGCAATCCCCACTGGCAGCTTTCCTCACGGGCTTTCTCGGCCTGTTCGCACTCTGGGGCGGGCTGGCATGGTGGATTGATATGGGCAATGAACACCTCTTATCCGCGAAAATGGCGGCCGTGTTGCCTTTCGGCGGGTCGGCATCGGCGATAATTGTTGTAACGGCCTTCGCAGGAGCACTGGTTGCCGCGTTTGCCGCATTGACGGCCAGCTACCTCCGGCGATTATTTTAACATTACCGATCTCACTGGTGTTTCATTTGGCGGAATGCACTTATTGCAGCAGTGACAGCGGGTTTCTTCCGTACAACAAGGTGGCCGCGCTTTCATTTTAAAGGTGAATTCGCTACTTTTGGCCCTCAACAATTTAAGGGCATGTCAATAATTCTGATCATAGACGATGAAAAGGCTATCCGTAAAACACTCGGCGAAATACTTTCGTACGAAGGCTATAAAATGGAAGAAGCGGGAGACGGGGAGGAAGGGCTGAAAAAATTCCGGGAGAAGAATTATGACGTCGTTTTATGCGATATCAAAATGCCTAAAATCGATGGCATTGAATTTCTGGAGAAAGCAAGGGAAATCAACCCGGATGTTCCCATCATCATGATCTCCGGCCACGGAACAATTGAAACGGCCGTAGAAGCCGTGAAGAAAGGAGCGTATGACTATATTTCCAAGCCACCCGATCTCAACCGGCTCCTGATTACGATCCGTAACGCGATGGATAAGACCAGACTCGTAACGGAAACAAAGGTGCTGAAAAGAAAAGTGGCGCGGGTGCAGGAGATGATAGGAGAATCGGCCCCTATCAAAAAAATAAAAGAGACAATTGCAAAGGTTTCCCCAACCGAAGCCCGGGTACTCATTACCGGCGAAAATGGGGTGGGAAAAGAACTGGTGGCCCGCTGGCTGCACGAGAAAAGCGGCCGGGCAGAAGGTCCGCTTGTGGAGGTGAATTGTGCCGCCATCCCCAGTGAATTGATCGAAAGTGAATTGTTCGGACATGAAAAGGGATCGTTTACTTCGGCCATCAAACAACGCATTGGAAAATTTGAACAGGCAAACGGCGGCACCCTGTTCCTGGATGAAATTGGCGATATGAGTCTTAGTGCCCAGGCCAAAGTGCTGCGCGCGCTGCAGGAAGGAAAGATTACGCGTGTAGGGGCGGATAAAGATATTATGGTAGATGTACGGGTCATCGCTGCGACCAATAAAGATCTCCTGAAGGAAGTTAACGAAAAGAATTTCCGGCTTGATCTTTATCACCGGCTTAGCGTGATCGTTATTCATGTTCCCTCCCTGAATGAACGGCAGGACGATATTCCGCTGCTGACGGACCAGTTCCTGGAAGATATCTGTGCTGACTATGGAATCGCCAAGAAGTTAATGGAACCAGCAGCCATTGAAGAACTGAAGGCCTATAACTGGACCGGCAATATCAGGGAATTGCGCAATGTCGTGGAAAGGCTGGTTATCCTGAGTGGCAAAACGATAACGCGGGAAGATATCATCAGTAATGTTCCCAGGCGATAACAGGGGTTAAAAGCTGTATTTCATCAGTTCACCCGGGGAACTGAATACCACAATATTTTCAAAGGATTGTATTTCTTTCAGGCCGGGCCCGGAGGCGAGAATTTTTTTGCCGGGCAGGCGCGCGGTCAGCTGGTCCAAATACTGGCGGGCCGTTAGTTTACTGCAATGGGTCACGAGGTGAAAATACAGGTGAGACACTGGTTGCACGGCGCAGTAGGCTGCTATCACCGAAATGGGCACCTGCCGGCCCAGCATTACCGTTTTCAGCCCCTTTTTTTTCAGGAGGTACTGGATGAAGAGCAGCGAAATTTCATGGTCTTCTCCTTCCGGGGTAAACAGCGCCACGCGCTGGCTTCCCGGTTCAGCGATCGGAAGTGCATCGGTAGCGCTGAGGATGATTTTGGTGAACAGGTGTGTACAGAAATGTTCCTGTGCGGGCAGCACATGATTAGTCATCCAGAGCAGGCCGATTTTATGGAGAAAAGGATAGATGACATGCTCCATGCAGGATTCAAGGTTCATGGCCACGGTCGCCCGGGAATATAATTTTTCAAACAGGCCCTGGTCACAATCCAGGCTGGCCTCAAGGAGTTTGCGCAGTAAAACCTCGTGGTGGTCCGGGGAAGGAAGGCCGGCCGCAAATTCAACAATTTCAGCAGGGGTATAACCGGCTATCCTTGAAATCTTGAAGCCGTGGTTATAGAGATAGGCAATCCGCAGGATGTGTTTCAGATCCTCATTATCAAAGTAACGGTGCTGGCTTTCTTTTCTTTTGCTGATGGAAAGGCCATACCGCTGCTCCCAGATTCGAAGGGTGTGCGCTTTGATGCCACTGAGGTTTTCTATATCCCGGATACTGAAGGAATGCATGCCAAGGAAATGTTAATAACAATCCTCAAAAATAAATTTTTCCGGGGGGAATGTAATATTTAATTCTTCTGCAGCTACCTATGCACCATAACCGGGATCAGTGTGTTGAGGAAGCACCGGATTTAATAGTTTGTCGTCATTTACCGGAGAATGGTATTTTTGCCGGAATTTAAAATTTAACCCAATGCCCTTACACGATTTCCTGGTAGTTTACCTGATAGGTTTTTTACTGATGATGCTGCCTGCCTTTGGGTTATACAGGCTTTTCATTAGGGCAGGGCTTCCCGGGTGGAAGGCTTTCGTTCCGGTATACAATACCTGGGTGATGCAGGAAACTGCCAAGCGCCCGCCCTATTGGGCAATTTTACAGCTGGTGCCCATCGCCGGATGGTTTATCACCATGGGCATTTTCATTGAATGGGTTAAATTATTCGGAAAATTTTCACTTCTTTCCCACACCCTTTCGGCTTTCCTGCCCATGTTTTATTTTCCTTACCTCGGTTCCCACAAGGATACCCGTTATATTGGTCCCGACGCGGTAAGAAAGAATTATAAAAAAACCGCGGTGCGCGAATGGGTGGATGCCGGCGTCTTCGCCGTGGTGGCCGCAACCCTGATCCGCACCTTTGTTTTTGAAGCGTATACCATTCCCACCGGATCGATGGAGAAGACGCTCCTCATCAACGATTTTCTTTTTGTAAGTAAGCTTACCTACGGCCCCAGGATTCCCAATACCCCGCTTTCCGTGCCGTTTGTGCATGCCACGCTGCCGGGAAGCCTGAAGAGCTCTTACGTGGAATGGATCAAAATACCCTACACGCGGTGGTTTCCCAGCCCGGTGAAACGCAACGATATCGTAGTCTTTAACTTCCCGGCAGGCGATACCATGATTAACAAGGAAGAATTTCTCTCTGCCATACCGTACTACCAGGTTTGTGTACAGCTCGGCAACGGCAACCTCGACGCAGGCAGGAAAATCGTACTGGCTAACCCTGAAGACTACCCGCTGGTGGTAAGACCGGTCGACAAACGCGAAAACTATGTTAAGCGCTGTGTCGCAGTTTCAGGCGACAGCCTGCAGGTGAAAGACGGCACGCTGATCATCAATGGCGCTGCCGTACCCTTTCCACCAAAATCCGAGATGTATTACAATGTTGAAACAAAAGGACAAGTGCTTGACCCCGCTGCGATGAAAGAGAATTATGACGTGGACATGGATGCCGATAAGAACGAGCTGATCCCCCGCGCTGACCTCGGCAAGGATAATTTTATCATGCTGCTGACCTCAGATGCGCGGCAGAAAATGGAAAAAGATGGCTTCGCCAAAAGCATCAGCCTGTATATGAAAAAGGACAGGACTGATTTTCCTTATGACACGGTTCACACGACTTGGACGGTCGACAATTACGGGCCGGTCTGGGTTCCTAAAAAAGGGGTCACCATCACCCTTACCGCTGACAACTACTCCGTCTACAGTCGCATCATCAACGTGTACGAGCACAATACGTTTTCCTGGAATGAAGGCAAGCCGGTTATCAACGGTACGCCAACCAACCAGTATACATTTAAAATGAATTATTACTGGATGATGGGCGACAACCGCCATGGTTCACAGGACAGCCGCTACTGGGGTTTTGTTCCGGAAGACCATGTGGTCGGGGAAGCCTGGCTGATTTGGATGAGCTGGGATCATGGCGTAAGATGGAGCCGGTTATTTCGGCGTATTCATTAATATTGCCGGGTACTTTCCAAAGAAAAAAAACCGATCGGTCATGAATTAACAAGCAGCCCCATGAACAAATCCAATTACAGTTTCAGTTACCAAACCTTTCAGTCGATTGACGATTTAAATAAAGAAGATGCGTGGTTGCTGCAGCACGCCCGGGAGACTTCAAAAGCAGCGTATGCGCCCTATTCCCGTTTCCAGGTGGGTGCGGCCGCCAGGCTGCTGAGTGGAGACATCGTTAAAGGAACCAACCAGGAAAATGCGGCTTATCCCGCAGGTATTTGTGCAGAACGCGTGTTGCTTTCCGCTGCCGCCACGCTCCATCCCAACATCCCGGTTGAATCGATGGCTATCAGCTATCGAAGCGCGGCCCATAAAAGCGATCACCCCATCACGCCCTGCGGCATCTGCCGGCAGAGCCTCCAGGAGTACGAACAGCGGGTGCATACGCCGATTCGACTGATCCTGGGCGGTCTTGAAGGGCGGATATTTATTATCGAAAGGGCGAGTATGCTGCTGCCGCTTTCTTTTGCGGCGACCGACCTGGCCTAAGCCGGTGCTTATTTCAATCCCGGCTTGCCGGCAAGCAGGTCCTTATAGATACGGAAATTTTCCTCATCGTAACAAACAAAGATCACCTTTTCGATCGACCTCGCGGTGAAATGGGTGACCGTTTCAATCGCTATGGTTGCCGCCCGGTGTTTCGGGAAGCCGTAGATGCCCGTGCTGATGTTCGGGAAGGCCAACGAGTGAATCCCGTTTTCTTCCGCCAGGCGCAGGGATTGGTAATAGGCGCCGGCAAGGAGTGCATCTTCCATGCTGTTCCCGCCATTCCATACCGGTCCCACTGCATGAATAACAAACCTGGCCGGGAGCCGGCCACCCGTGGTGATCACCGCTTCACCGGTCTTGCAGCCGCCCTGCAGGCGCCTGATTTCCATGCAGGCGTCCAGGATGGCGGGTCCGCCTGCACGGTGTATAGCGCCATCCACCCCGCCGCCGCCCAGAAGCGTACTGTTTGCTGCATTTACGATGGCATCGAAGGCTTCCCTTGTTATATCCCCTTTTCTTATATCGATGACAGGCATTTTATGATCATTACGATTACGCGGTTTGGGCACCCGGATCTGGCGCTCAGAACAGCGTCTGTACACCCCAGGCGATTTTGTTTTCCATCGCAAGCAGCCATTTTTTCCGCCAGAGGCCACCTGCATACCCGACCAGGTCCTGGTTCGATCCAATCACGCGGTGGCAGGGTACCAGGATGGCGATGTTGTTTTTGCCATTGGCGGCCGCAGCGGCACGGATAGCTTTGGTATGCTCAATCTTTTTGGAGAGTGTCAGGTAAGAAATGGTTTTGCCAAATGGTATCGTGAGTAATTCATTCCAGACCTGCTGCTGAAAGGCGGTGCCCTCCTGGCGAACCGGGATGTCGAAGCGCCTGCGATGGCCATTAAAATATTCCATCAGTTGTTCCATGCACGCCTGCAGCAGGGGAAGTGAAGGGCCGGCAGGAGGGGCAGCTAACGGTGGTTCATCATCTTTCAGAAAACGCACTTCCGATATACATTGCCCGTCGGAACTGATGCGAAGGACACCGATCGGGGAATGATAATACATTGAGGTAAAGTCAGGCATAGGTTATCCTATTTTCATTCCGTTGGCAACGGGTTGACCAGGCTGTATTAAAATTACCTTATTTCCGCTTTCATAGACGCCCAGTATTAGGCATTCACTGAAAAAATTCGCAATTTGCTTAGGCCGAAAATTCACCACGGCAATGACCTGCCTTCCGGTAAGGTCCTCTTTGCTGTATCCGTCCACCAGCTGGGCGGCGGATTTTTTAAACCCGAGCGGACCGAAATCAATTAATAATTGGTAAGAGGGGTTTCTGGCTTTTGGAAAATCATTAACTTCCGCTATTGTTCCGGTGCGGATATCCAGTTTTTCAAAATCATCCCAGGCAACAGTATCCATTTTTTTACTTTTTCAATGCGTAAAACTTAAAATAAATAAAATATGAAACGTACAGCAACAGCCGTTTGGAACGGTTCAGGAAAAGACGGTAACGGTAACCTTACGACGCAAAGTACAACACTTAACAAGACCCAGTACTCCTACAAATCAAGATTTGAACAGGGTGTCGGCACGAACCCAGAGGAGCTGGTGGCCGCCGCACACGCCGGATGTTTTCTCATGAAATTAAGCTTTGTGCTGGGCGAGGCGGGTTTTACCCCGGACAATATGGAAGCCACCGCAACGGTTACGCTTGATAATGGAGCCATCACTTCATCCAACATTGAACTGAAGGCTACTGTGCCGGGCATCAGCAAGGAAAAGTTTGATGCATGTGCGGACGATGCCAAGAAAAACTGCCCCATCAGCAAATTGCTGAATACGGACATCAGCCTGCAGGCCACGCTGGCCTAAGCCTTACGGCGATAGGTTCCGGATACCGGTTAAAGGGTATCCCATTTTACAATTCTTCACCAACAACAGTTATACATGAGCCATAAGAAAAAAAGTAAACAGGAACTTTCCCGGCGATCCTTTCTTCGCAATACCGGCCTGGCCGCAGGAGCATTTTTCATTGTTCCGCGCCATGTTCTCGGCCGCGGGTTTGTTGCCCCAAGCGACCAGCTTATCATCGCCGGTATCGGCGTGGGCGGCAAAGGGAAAAGCGATTTGTTTGAGTTTTCAAAAAGTCCGAAAGCTAATATCGCCGTGCTTTGTGATGTTGACGACCGCCAGGCAGTAGATTCTGTAGCGCGTTTTCCCAAGGCAAAACGTTATAAGGACTGGAGAGAAATGCTGGACAAGGAGTATAAGAATATTGATGCGGTATCCGTATCCACACCCGATAATTTACACGCGCTGGCCGCCATGGCTGCTATCGCACGCGGCAAACACGTATACGTGCAAAAGCCAATGACCCATGATATTTTTGAGGCAAGGATGCTTACCCAGGCCGCGAAAAAAAAGAAAGTGGTTACTCAGATGGGCAACCAGGGTGCTTCCGGCGATGGGGTCCGTTTCATGCAGGAATGGTACAACGCCGGTTTAATCGGCGACGCAACGGATATCCATGTGTGGACCAACCGGCCGGTATGGCCTCAGGGTATGGGCAATCCCAAAGGATCGCCTGATGCCATTCCCAAGGAATTGAACTGGGATTTATGGCTCGGGCCGGCAAAGTTTGAAGAATACCACAAAGAATTCCTGCCCTTCAACTGGCGTGGCTACTGGGCCTACGGCACCGGTGCACTGGGAGATATGGGCTGCCACCTGATCGACCCGGCGTTCAAAACAGTCGGGCTCGAATATTCATCGGAAGTGGAATGCAGCGAGGGTACTGTCTTTGAAAAGATGTGGACGCCTGCCTATTACCCGGAAAGCTGCCCCATTTCATCATCCGTAAAACTTAAATTCCCTATGAAAAACGGGAAGCCTGACGTACACCTGTACTGGATGGATGGTGGTATCCGGCCTGACCGGCCCGATGAACTTGGACCCAACGAAAAGATGGGGGGAGACGATGGCGGCGTGATCATCACCGGAACAAAGGGTAAGATGATGTGCGATTGTTACGGGGCAAATCCGACCCTGTTGCCGACCGCCAAAATGAAAGAAATCAACGTGCCGCAGACCATTCCGCGTGTTCCGGAAGGTCATTATGTGCAATGGGTTAATGCCTGTATCGCCGGGTACGGAAACGCGGAAACCAGTTCGCACTTTGACTATGCAGGTCCGCTCACCGAAACCATTCTGATGGGCAACCTGGCGCTGAGAAGTTACCTGGTGAAAGGTCCCGACGGGAAAGGTTACCCCGGAAGAAAAAAATTGCTGTGGGATGCGCAGAATATGAAAATCACCAATTTCGATGAAGCCAATCAATACGTAAAACGTGACTACCGGGATGGCTGGAAACTGGAAACCGTGTAACCGGGTTGCATAAAATAAAAAAGGTCATACCGTAAAGTATGACCTTTTTTTATATGTGCTAACGGTAATGTACAACGGCAATAATGACCGCAGCATTAAGACTTGGCTGTCGTATTCGGAAGCGGTTCCCGGGGTTCAATTTTTATTACTTTAGCCGCGATCTTTACGCCCCTCGGACTTGAAGGCGCATCGATGGTAAGCTGTCCGCCTGCGGGAACATTTTTAAAAATGACCGCCTCGCTTTTAAACGTTTTGTTGTTCGCCTGGATATAATTTACTTCCACGGTCACCGATTCAAGGGTATAGGCAGATGTGTTGGAAAGCGTACACCGCAGGTTGGAAATGCCACCGAAGGCACCCGTTTTAAAATCGTTCAGCGAAAGCTGCAGGTTCTTCTCCACATGCAGCGTAGCCGGTACCGGAGGATGGGCCACCGACCTTACCGGTAACACCGCATCATCCCGGCGCTGAACCATGCGTTCCTGGTCGCTGTGGGTATTATTGATTGTGCCGTTGTCGGATGATGGAGCAGCCGCTACTAAGCTTCCGGCAACGGCAGGATGTTTCGCAACGGGTGGCAGGATTTTCGGAGTCACTATTGTTTCCGGAACCGGCTCCTGAACCCGGGACGTAGCCGGGGGAACGGTTACCGTAGCCACGGAAGGAGATGCCGCGTCAGGTAGACTGGCCGCAGGTTGCACGGGCTGGCCGGCTTTCCGCATGCCCTGCTGGTAGGCTGTTCCGGCTTTATCACGGTTCAGGGATAGGCCAATCATGATACCCAGTCCTACTAACGTGGCAATGCCCGTAACCGCGCCCAGGATCATCGTCCATGAAAACGCAGCAGCCGGACTGCCTGGCCTATCGGCCTGACGCCCGGAGTCGTCAAAAGCCGCTGATGGCAATGGTGCCGGTAATTCCGTGGAAATGCCCGACAGAAAACCACGGTGAACCTGCGGCGGGTGCTTTACCGCCGACGGTTCTTCGGCCAGAAGTGGAAGGGCAAAGGCAGCCGGCGCAGTAATTTTTTTTCTTCCCTCTTCACCGGGACTACTATTGTTTGTGGTCTCCCGGGCAGACATCACCCTGGTAAGATTAACGGTATTGCCCGAGGGAAGGGTGACGTGTATATGGCGTTGACCCGGAACAGTTACCGGGCCGTGCTCAACGACGGAAACCGGCTGGGAAAAAGATCGGGAAACCTGCACCGGCTCAGCAGTAGCTGAACTGTCTTGGATCGGTTTCTTTTTGTAGAAACGATCGAACGGCTGCTCCTCGACGATGGGTGCGTATTGCCTAAACGCAGGAATTTCGCTGGGATACTGCCAGCCCGCACTCCTGCCTTCGGCCCATAACAGATCATACGGTTTGAATCCGCGGGCGATCATATCCGTTTCAGAATAGGGGCCTGATTCCTTATTATCCCTCAGCAGGCGATAGTAAATCATACATGAACGTTGAGATGACAAAAATCCTTCTGATTGATGTCTTAAAGGGTAGTGGCTGGGTTTTTCGGGGAATGGGGTATAAAGTTACTAATAAGCGAATTCTACGCCAAAACTGGGGAACGAAAAGTTATAAGCCCGGTTGCGGCAGGCCCAGGCTTCCCTGCGTATATGAATACGTCAGCATGACCGTGGATGCGCACCCCGGGCGCTGTGCACATTCGTGGAAAAACATACTTCAAATCAGCCGTTTTTTAACAGGTTATCCGCCGCAAAAAGGATAGATTTGCAGACCCTGTAAGAACCCGGATTACCGGCTTATACACAGGCATTTAACCGACCCCAAAATTTAGCTAAAGCACGAAAAAAATGGACGAAAATACTGCCCCGCCGGAAACACAGGACAATAACCGGATAATCCCGGTGAACATTGAAGAACAGATGAAGACCGCTTATATCGACTATTCGATGAGCGTGATTATCGGCCGCGCCCTGCCCGATGTTCGGGACGGTCTGAAGCCGGTACACCGCCGGGTGCTGTACGCGATGAACGAACTGGGGAATAACAGTAACAAGCCCTACAAAAAATCTGCGCGTATCGTCGGTGAGGTCATGGGAAAATATCACCCGCACGGCGATAAATCCATTTATGACACAATGGTCAGGCTGGCCCAGGAATGGAATATGCGCTACACACTGGTAGATGGCCAGGGAAATTTTGGTTCCCAGGATGGTGACTTTCCCGCGGCCATGCGGTATACCGAGGCCAGACTTCACAGGATGGGGGAAGCCATGCTGGAAGATATTGAGAAGGAAACGGTGGACTTCCAGCTCAATTTTGACGATTCCCTTAAAGAACCCGTGGTGCTCCCCACGCGGATTCCCCAGCTCCTGCTGAACGGGGCTTCGGGCATTGCCGTAGGGATGGCCACCAACATGATGCCCCACAACCTGTCGGAAGTGATCGACGGCTGTACCGCCTACATTGTCAACAATGCCATTACGATAGATGAGCTGATGGAATATGTGAAGGCGCCGGACTTTCCCACCGGCGGCATCATCTATGGTATGGAAGGCATACGCTCCGGGATGCATTTCGGCCGCGGCAGGGTAGTGCTCCGGGGTAAACTGCACGTAGATACCAAAGCCAGCGGGCGCGACAGCATCATCATCACCGAGGTGCCCTACCAGGTAAACCGGGATGCGCTGTGCGACAGAATCGGCCAGCTGGTCAACGAAAAAGTGATCGAGGGCATTGCCCATATCAACAATGAATCCAACAACAAGGAAGGAACCAGGATAGTCATCGATCTCAAAAGAGATGCGATTGCCAACGTGGTCATCAACCAGCTGTACAAATACTCAGAGCTGCAGACTTCTTATGGTATCAATAACGTGGCCCTGGTGAAAGGCCGCCCCCGAACCCTGAACCTGAAAGAAATGATCGCCGAGTTCGTCGATTTCAGGATGGAAGTGGTGATTCGCCGGGCGAAGTACGAACTGCGTGAGGCGGAGAGAAAAGCCCATATCCTGCAGGGATATCTTATCGCGCTGGATCACCTGGATGAAGTGATTGCGCTGATCAGGGCCAGCAGTACACCAGAAAATGCACGCGAAGCATTGCTTAACGCCGGCTGGGGGCTCGATGAGCCACAGGCAAGGGCTATCCTGGAACTGCGGCTGCAGCGGCTTACCGGGATGGAGAGGGATAAGATCCGGGCTGAATATGACGAGCTGCAGAAACTGATTGAGCACCTGCAGGAACTGCTCGAAAGCGAGCCGCTTCGCTTTGAGCTAATCGTGAAAGAACTGCAAGAAATAAAAACAAAATTCGGGGATGCCCGTAAAACGGAAATCACCTACCTGGACGATGAAGTAAAAATAAAAGATCTTATCAAGGAGGAAGACGTGGTCATTACCATCTCGCACCTGGGATACATCAAAAGAACGTCGGCTACAGAATACCGGGCACAGCGCCGCGGCGGACGTGGTCATATGGGTGGCAAAACAAGAGACGAGGATTATATCGAAAAGTTGTTCGTCGCTTCCACCCATCACACCATGCTTTTTTTCACAGAGAAGGGCCGCTGTTACTGGCTCAATGTTTATGAGATCCCGGAAGGAGAAAAGACGGGCAAAGGAAGAGCGATACAAAATCTTATCCAGCTGCAGCCGGATGATAAGATCCGCGCGGTCATAGATGTCAACGACCTGAAGAATACCGAATTTGTAAACGCGCATAATATTGTGCTCTGCACAAGACTTGGCATCATCAAAAAAACACAATTGCTGGATTTCAGCCGGCCAAGACAATCGGGCGTAAACGCAATCAATATCATCGAGGGCGACCAGCTGCTTGAAGCCAGGCTTACCGATGGGCAATCGGAAATCATGATGGCAGTGCGAAGTGGCCGGGCCATCCGCTTCCCGGAGGACAAAGTGAGACCAACGGGCCGCGGCGCCATCGGCGTAGCCGGCATAGAAGTAGCCGATAACAACGATGCGGTAATTGGTATGATCTGTGTGAGTAAGGGGGATACCGCGAAAACAGTGTTGGTTGTGAGTGAAAAAGGCTACGGAAAGCGCACCAACATTGAAGAATACCGGGTAACAAACCGGGGTGGTAAAGGGGTTAAAACCATCAATGTCACGGAGAAGACGGGCTCTTTGGTTGGCATCCTGGATATAGACCAGAAAGAAGATTTGATGATAACCTGCAGAAGCGGGGTAACCATCCGGATGCCTGCCGCAGGCATTAGCGAACAGGGACGCGCTACGCAGGGAGTTAAGCTGATCCGGGTGGATGATGGAGATGAAATAGCCGCCATCACCAAGCTCGATGAACTCGACCAGCATGAACAACCAGTGGCCGGGGAAGAGGTTCCGCTGCAACCCGAAATGAATGAAGAAACGCCCTTGCCGGGATCATTGCCGGGTGCTGATGAGGCAGCAGGCACGGAAGACGATAGCCAGGCCGGCGAAGTTCCGGCACCGTAACCAAATTCTTTCCAAAATCATTATTTTTACGAGCTTAAAACCATAAAAAGCATATAAATGAAAAAGATTCTTCTGACTACGTTGATTGCCATTGCCGGTCTGGGGTTGTTTGCCCAAAAGGTCGATAAGGCCAAAGAACTGCTGACAAAAAACAAGTTACCAGAGGCAAAAGCAGAAATCGACGGCTTGCTGGCAGACGCCAAAAACGAAAAAAATGGGGATGCCTGGTTTTATAAGGGAAAGATTTATGAAGCGATAGGGAATGATAAAACACTTGAAGCCGCCAACCCCGAGGCGAGGCAGCAGGCTTTTGAAGCGTTCAAAAAATATGTTTCACTCGATGATAAGCATCTTCTGCTGGTCCTTGAAAACTACAAACCCCTCACGGAACTCTACCAGTATTATTTTAGCAAAGGAGCCGCGGAATTTAAAGAAAACCAGAATGCCCAGGCCTATGACTCGTTCAAAAAATGCCTGGCTGTCAGCGATTATATGACGAGCAATGGGTGGACTGGTGTTAAACTCGATACCACGGTAATCCTCTACACGGGCATCACGGCAGAGAAAGCCGGTAAGAAAGATGAGGCGGCGACGTATTACGCCCGTCTGGCGAACGCCAAAATAAACGGTGAAAACAATGACCAGATTTATGGTTGGCTGACCGGCTATTACATGGAAAAGAAAGATGACTCTACTGCCATGAAATACCTGAACCTGGCCCGTGAGGCTTTTCCGCAAAAGGACAGTACCTGGGAAGAATACGAAATGCAGATGATCCGGGATGGCGGCAACAAACAGAAGCTCTACGACAAGTATGAGCAGATGCTCGCCAAAAATCCTTCGGATTACCTGACGCTGTTCAACTACTCGGTAGACCTGTACACCAGTGCCTATGATACAAGTCTCGCCAAGCGACCGCCGAATGCACAACAAATCTTCGACAAAGTGGAAACCAACATGAAAAAAGTAGTCGAGCTGAAACCAGACTATGTAAACGGTTACCTGGTGCTCGGTAAAGTGATTTTCAATGAGGCCAACGATATCTACAATGAATCAAAGAAAATTCGTCCCAACGGCGCGGTTAAATTGAAACCGGAAGAACTTAAGAAAAAGAATGATTTGCGCACCGCGGCAATTAAAAAGTTTGGAGAGGCCATTCCTTACTTCGAGAAAATAGACGAACTGCTGGGTGCGAAGGGCAAACTGAAAATGGATGATAAAAGGGCCCTTAAAGATGCCTACGATTTGCTTTCCAGCATATATGATATTAATGGCAATAAGGAAAAATCGAATTTGTATACGGACAAACTGATGAATACGGAAAAGGTGCATTCCTGATTTCCGGGCAAAAGATTGACAGGGGGTGGACGGCGAAAGCCGTCCACTTTTTTATTGGCCGGTTAATCAACAATACGCTGGTTCGGCTGTGGCACGTTTATGGGTATTATAAGTGTATACACCTGCTGTACAATGAAAACAATTGCCTACGTTTCCTGCATGTTACCTTTGCCCAATGCCGCCCATCATGAATTTGAGGTTATACTCGAACATTATACGCCTGCAATTTTTGGGATTATGCTCCGCTCCGTTCATCATGACATGCTGTTGGCTGAAAGGCTTACTGCAACAGCGTTTCAGCGGATATTTCTTCAGCTTGAAACGTTCTGCCCGGCACGGAACAGTCGTTTTACATGGGTATTACGGATAGCTGTAAAGGTGCTGCAACAGGAAGGGTTTGTCGCTCACCTGCTGCCGGCCAACCCGGGACCACAGGTTTCACTGCTTTCTCCCCACGCTTCCGCCAGCAACTGAACCTAAGGTGAGCAATTTGCGCCACACGCCACCCCGGCCGGAACTTATTCGTTGCATCCTGCCCGTGACTAACGTTATCGTCTAACCGATCTGTCTATGCTGCCAGTGTTTTAGAGATAGGAATTGAACAATCAGAACAATTAAACCGTGCTTATTTCGTATGTTGGGTTGCTTTCAACACCCAGTTCCCCACCGCCAATCCCTGAGCCCGGCCATTGTCGATGGCATCCATGAAATGAATGCCGCCATAAAAGCGCGACATCCCTGCTTCAACAGCAGCATCCTGGAAAGAGGGAAACACACGGGGAACGAGTCCGTATTTCATTTCTACGGTATCCCTGAAGCTGAAGTGATCGCCCAGCGAAGCGGTAAGGATGGTGGCAGCCGTGGCGGAGATGCAGGAATGCCCGCTTAGGTATTCCGGAAATGGCGGCGTTTGCAGCAATGGCTTCCATTTGGTATCAATAAGGTCACGAATGGCGGTTTCAGGGCGAATCCGGTTGCTCCGGTATTTTTCATCCCAGCAGGCAATAAAACTATCGGTGAGTCCAACCGCTACCAGTGTGTTAATCCGCATAGTGGACGCAAACGACTGACCGGAACGGGCGCAGGCAATCCCCGCGATACCTATCCAGTGCGCGCCCGGTGATATTTTTTTAAGACCGACCGAAAGGTGGCCCTCGTCTTCCACGGCAAACGGGTTGCAATCCCAAAAACCGGCTATTTCGCGGTGAATCGAGTCGGAACCGTCTTCGCGGTAGTTGTTCAGGAGGTAATGTTGATAAAAGGCCGAATTCTTCGCTGCAGAGTAGGGGACCGGGGGCACTGGTTTGAATTGCTGCGGAGAATCCAGGGTAAATGGCCGCACATGGCGGAATTCCGGTTCTACGGCGCTGATATAGGCGGGCGGCGTGGGGTACCAGGCACCTGCGGAATGCTCCGGGGCATAGCGGGGCAGATTGCTGAGTTTATTGTATCCATCAGCCTTTGCATAGGCCAGTATTTTCCTGCTGATAAATACAGCATAAGCCAGTGAGGCCTGCACCACTTCTTCCGGGTATCCGGCTTTGCGGCATGAATCCAATAACTGTTGCTCGTACGTTTTCAGCAGGTGTCCCGAGGGTTGTAATTTTCCGGCAGTTTCCAGCATGGCGGTAACGGCCGCCAGCGTATAGGCATAACCGTTAATGGTGTCCGGGCGCTGTATCAGGGGATAGTCGTTCAGTACGCCATACATCGATGGGCTGCTGCTGTCTTGCTCTGCGGTGATCTCATAGCCCGCCAGGCAGGCGTATGCAAAAAACCGGGCTGCCAGCGGCGGGTTAGTGACGTCATGGACCATCAGTTCTGTCATCCGGTTTAACACCCCACTTATGAGAACGGGGGGTAAAGGCGGCGGTGGCGTCCGTTCCCGGCATCCTCCAGCCAGTAGAATTGTCAGCAGGCTCAACAACACATGCTTCGCTTTCATATCATTTAATTTGAAGGGCTGTGACGGGCTGTTGGTTAATGCCCAGTAATAGCGTATTACCGGTCTGCAGCACTGCCCGTACGTCACCGCGTACCGATAAGCCAGATTTAAATTGAGGTACGTAAGTGAATGAACCATTCCCGTTATTGGTCAGCAGCACCCCGTAATTGGCATCGAATTTACCAAAGCGCAGCCTTGCATGATTGATGTTACCGCAGAGCAGCAGGTCCTGCCTGCCGTCCTTATTGTAGTCCAGCGGCGTGATGGTGAAAACCGGCGAAAACTGAACTTCAGCGGGGAGTGGCCGGGCATGAAATTTTCCGTCTTTACCACGTTCAAAATAGGTCGTCGCCAGGTCGGTTGCCTGCAGGTGTCCTGCACCCTGTAATTCTTCCGGGGTGAAAATATCAGTCAGTGACGCATCGGCATAACTTTTATAATCCGTAAACCGGTTCCGCATGATGCTCAGCTGGTCAAGCAGCTCATCCCTTGTTACGTAGGGATAGGATTTCCCCTGGATGTAAAAACAAAGCAACGGGTCCACCGAACCGTTGTCATCGAAATCCTTGTAGTAAAGATCCGCTGGCTGGGCGGTACTGACCCGGCACTGGGAATTCAGGCCGTAATTACCGATGACCAGGTCGGTCTTCCCATCTCCATTGAAATCTCCCGTGGCGATCTTGTTCCACCAGCCGCGGTATGGCCTGTCAAAATACGTTGTTGAATCCTGCTGCAGTTTCCCATTTTTATTGATGAAGACAGTCACCGGCATCCATTCGCCTACGAGTAACAGGTCACTGCGGTTGTCGCCGTTAAGGTCGAGCCAGACTGCATCCGTTACCATACCGATGGAAGACAACGACGGGCAAATAGCCTTCGCCTGGTCGGTAAAATGACCATGTCCGTCATTGATCAGCAGGAAGCTCTGCGGCACCTCGGGGTAACGACCCGGAATGCTACGGCCGCCGACAAATAAATCCGGTTGTCCGTCACCGTTAATATCTGCTGCCCGAACGCAGCCTTTGCTGACTAACATACCCGGCAGCGCGCCGGCAGCACGCGTGAAATTTCCTTTGCCGTCGTTCAGGTAAAGCCTGTCCTGCAGCAGGGAATCGCCCGGGGTATAATTGTTATAGCCGCCGCTGGCCACATAAATATCTGCGAAACCATCTCCATTGAGATCCATGATCACTGCATCTGCGTCAGCAGCTCCTTTATCGGCTTCAAACGCAGGAATATTTTTACGGGTGTAGCTGCCTGACTTATCTCGAATAAACAGCGCGCCGGCCTGGCCCGCGTCACCGCCAGCATAGATGTCCTCCAGGCCGTCACCATTTACATCTCCTTTCACCAGGCAGGGCCCGGCGAAGGACAAGGGGTTAACCAACAGCGGCTGCCGTTTAAAATCATTGACCGTATTCAGCGGGTCACTCCAGGCTACGGGGCTGGCTACGGGGGAAAAAATCGGTTTCTGCGCAGGTGCGGGCGGTCTTGCCGGCTGCGCGGCCTTTTCTTCCAGTACAAGCAGTTTGTCGGTAGCTACCAAATTGAGCAATTGCTGCTTTCCACCCGGCCAGGTCACCAGCAGGCTGTCGATAGTTTGATCGACGCCGGTTCCGAAATGGAGTATGGGGGAGACGGAAGACTGGAAGCCGCGCCCGGGCTGCTGTGTAAGGGTTTGTATTTTTCCTTTCTCAAAAAGTCGGACGGTTGCGCCAATCCCATCGGTATTCATTCCACTGCCTTTCAGCTGAATGCTGAGAAAGTGATTTTTCAGGAGGTGATTACTTTCATTGCGAAAGATAAAAGCGGGCTGGTTGATATTATTGACCACCAGGTCCAGGTCGCCGTCATTGTCGAGGTCCGCATACGCTGCACCGTTGCTGTTGGAAGCCGTGTCCATCCCCCAGTCGGCGCCCGTGTTGGCAAACCTGAGTTGGCCATCGTTACGAAACATATAATTTGTGATATGGCTGGATGGGATTTGTTGCACCAGCTCAAGCAAGTCCCGCCGCATTACCTGGCGATCGCGCAGGTAATCACCCATGTATTTCATAAAATCCATGTTGGTGTAATCGCGCAGGTAGCCGTTGGTGACATAGAGATCTTTCCAACCGTCGTTGTCGTAATCTGCCAGCAGGGGTGACCAGCTCCAGTCGGTGTTCGACATCCCTGCGAGCTGTCCTATTTCACTGAAGGTGCCGTTGCCATTATTCAGCTGCAGCATATTACGCATGTATGGATAATAAAAGCCGGAGCGGAGACTCAGGTCAAATTTTTCATAGTTGTCCGGGGCAAATAATAATTTCTGACGGTGGTTGTCTTCGGGCAGCATATCGAGCGTTACGATATCAGGCGAACCATCGTTGTTGATATCGGCAACGTCGTTACCCATCGAGAAATTGGAGGTGTGGCCGACCGACTGCTGGAGGCGGTTGGTGAATGTTCCATTTTTATTATTGATGTATAAATAATCTGGTACGCCATAATCATTGGATACATAAATATCCGGCCAGCCATCCCCATTAAAATCTGCAATACCTGCTCCCAATCCATATGTGAGTGCCGAACTGCTGATGCCTGCTTTCACCGTTATATCGGTAAAATGACTATTGTTGTTTTGAAAAAGCCTGACACCATTCATCGGGTTATCCTCTTTAAGCATTGCCGCGGTGGTGGTTTCGTCGAGGATGGGCAATAGTTTGGGAGAATGGTTCAGCAGGAACATATCCAGGTCGCCGTCCCGGTCGTAATCAAAGAAAACCGCCTGCGTGCTGTAAGCAGAATCTGCCAGGCCGTAGGCGGCTGCCGATTCAATGAAATGCGGCGTACCGGATGCATCGTTGCCGCTGTTAATGAAGAGTTGGTTCATTCGTTTTGGCCCGGCTAACTTTCCCGAATAACAAACGTAGATATCTTCTTTTCCATCGCCGTTGACGTCCGCCATCGTAACCCCGGTTTTCCAGGGACCCGGGCGGCCCGCGACGCCGGCTTCGGCCGTGATGTCAGCAAACTGCATGTTTCCCCGGTTCAGGTACAACCGGTTGTCCGTCATATTGCCGCTGAAGTAGATATCGGCCAGTCCATCCCCGTTGAGGTCGGCGATGGCAACACCGCCACCATTATATATGTATTCGTACATCATTACATTCGCATTGATGTTTTCCGTAAGCGTGTTGGAAAAATCAACATGCGTCTGCTGCGGGGAAAGCAGGGTGAAAAGTTTGGGGGTCGGATGATCCGGTGCGTTGGGTACCGTTCCTTTCCCGGTGCATCCTGTAAAAAGCAGGTATACGGAACAGGAGAGCAGCAGCAGGTGTTTCAAATCGTACACAGGTATTTTCATGAGTGGTGAGGAAGCCGCGTTGTGTGGCTAAGGTACGCAAACCCCCGGCAAAAAGGGTCACCCGGACTGAACGGTAGAAAATGGCGATGCCGGCGTTAAGCCGGCATCGCCTGATAATAAATCTGGAACGTGTTAATTGTACCCCGGATTTTGGATGAGCTTGCTGTTCTTGTTGATTTCATCCAGTTTAATCGGCGGGAAATAAACCTTGTCATTCCAGGAACGGTTTTCCACTCCGGATTCTATGTTTTGCACCTTATAGGTATAGGTGTAATTGCTTTTATCATACCGGTATACTGATACTGTCTTTCCGGGATTCAGGGTCCCGGTGACGATCATTACCCTAACCTTCTGGCCGAGTGTCTGCGGAGCTATCATCCAGCGGCGGGCGTCATAGAATCGCTGTTCTTCGGCGACCATTTCTATGTTGCGTTCGTTCTGGTAGCGGGCAACCAGGGCAGATCCGGATTCGGTGATGGCGGGCATTCCGGCGCGGAAACGTATTTTATTAAGCCAGGTTTTTGCCGTTGTTTCATCACCCAGCGCTATCAGTGCTTCTACATAATTAAATACCACTTCGGTATACCGGATTTGAATAGAGGGAACCTGCTGTTTCTGGTTCATGTCCACTATCGAAGGATCATCGTTACTGAATTTCCGGATAGAGTATCCGGTGCGGGTACCGTTCCAGTTTTCCAGTGAGCTGTTCCTGGTATCCAGGCCGAAGTATGTTTTGGGAGCGGAAGCGCTGCCCGTCTGGTAGGTGCCAAATTGTAATTCCCCGAAAGGGTCAATGGCAGCGCCGTCCGTGGTGCGTGGTTTCCATTTTGCGCCGTCGTAGAATACAGTGGCATAGAAACGGGGATCCCTGTTTTCGTAGGGAGCGGCCGCTTCAGTAGCATTGTTCCAGTCGAACGGCGTGCCATCCATCATCTCATAATTATCTACGAGGTTTTGTGTGGGCTCTGTGGAAGTCCAGCCATGATAGCCGTTCATGCCGTTGTTGCGTACGTACCAGGCGCCCCAGTCGTCTGTGGAGGCGTTGATATAATATTTCGCAAAAATGGTTTCACGTTCACCTCCGCTCCTTGAAAGGTATACATTGGTGTAGGAAGCGATGGCGGCATCCTTCGATTGCGGTGCCGTAAGATCCAGCTGGTAGCCGAATTTATTCAGGTCGATCACGGCCTTGGCAGCATCCCGCGCAGCGGTCCATCGGGCTACCCGGTCACCCGAGGTATAACCAAGGAGTTCGGGGTGAGCATAGCCACTCAGCAAAGTTGATTTTGTTTTAGCCGTAGGCATATCGTGCAGGTCACTGGCAGCATAAGTGAGTACACGCGCTTTCAGCGCCATAGCCGCTTCATTGGTGGCCCGGCCGGCAGCGAGCGTCTTGCCTTTCAGCAGCAGGGAAGCCGAATCGAGGTCGCTTACAATGAATTTGACACATTCATCGTAGGTGTTTCGGGCAACACTGAAATCAGGCGTGCTGAGCGAATAGGAAGATTTGATAATGGGTATGCCTCCATAGTAACGCAGCATCTGGTTGTAGCAATAGGCCCGCATGAAATAGGTTTCTCCTTTCAGGCGATCAACCATGCTTTTATCGAATGGCGATGTGGCGAGGTTTTCCAAGGCGAGGTTAGCCGCCCTGATCCGGGAGTACATTTCACCCCATTCGTAGGTGTTGTTTACCCAGCCGGTGCTGGTTGGGCTGATGTTCGATTCCATGATGTCTGCCCTGCCAAAATTATAAAGGCAGTTGTCACTGATACAGTCCATGGATTCCTGGTTGAGGATACCATCGTGCATCGCATTGTAAATATTGGTGACGAAGGACTCCGAAAGACTGGCATCCGACCAGGTTGCCCCGGCAGCAGCCTTGTCCAGCGGCTGCGTGTTTAAGAAATCTTTGTTGCAGGAGGTCAGTAGGAGACCGCATCCCGCCAGCAAAAAAATGGGTTTCATTATATTTTTCATGATCGTTAATTTAGAAAGTTACAGTTACGCCGGTATTGATGATTTTAGATTGCGGGTAGTACTGGCCGCTGCTGTTGGTGGATTCCGGGTCGAAGATGCCACCGAACTTAGAGAACGTGAGCATATTCAGTCCGTTTACATAAATCCGCAGGCGGTTGATTCCGGCCCTCTTTCCGAGGCTTAACGGAAGCGTATAGCCCAGTTCAAAGTTTTTCAGCCGGATATAATCGGTGCTCATCATGTAGTAGGTGTTCCGGTTGGAGAAATACTGGTTGTTCCGGTCTACCGTCCTGGGGTCAACGGAACTGGGGTTGTCGATGGTCCAGCGGTGATCGTAGCTATACTGGAGGTAATTGCCGATGGTACCCGATTCGGTCTGCACAAAGATTTCAGCACCGGTCGACGCCTGGAAGAGGACCGACAGGTCGAAGTCCTTGTAATTTAAGCCCAGGATAAAACCGCCCTGGAAAGTAGGCTGGCGATTCTTGTTACTTCTTACCCTGTCCAATGCATCGATTTTTCCGTCCCCGTTCACGTCTTTAAATTTCATACTGCCGGGAAACAGTTTGCCGGCACCGCCGACACCGGTATAATCGAGTTTATTGGCATCTACATCTTTCTGATCTTTGAACACGCCGTCATACTGATACAGCAGCATATCGTCCGGGTTGCCAACGTCGGTGGGCAACACATGGCCGGTGGAGAGCTGGTAGGCTGGTCTGCCGGGCGTTTCGTCCCAGAACTTGATCTGATTTTTAGCGTAGCCCCCGTTGACACTCACATTGTAGCGAAGCTGGCCGATTGAATTGCTGTAGCCCACTTTAAATTCAAAACCTCTGTTGTCTACCTTCCCGATATTTTCAGCAGGCAGGGTGAGGCCGGTTGATTGGGGGATGGAGGCATTTCTTCTCCAGAGGATGTTGGTCCGGTGATTCTGGAATACATCGAATTCAAAGTTCAGGCGGTTGTTCAGCGCCGTGCCTTCCAGTCCCAAATCATAGTTGTTGGCTACCTCCCAGGTCAGGTTTGGATTGGGAACGCCGTTTTCGTACAGGGTCTGCGAAACCTGGTTACCCACTACATATGTATTGTAGGCGTAAGTGGGCAGGTAATCATATTCCCGGAGTGAACCATTGAAATATACCTGGTCATTTCCCAGCTGCCCGTAGGAACCGCGGATCTTGAGCGAATTGATGGCGGTGACATTATCCTTGAAAAAACTTTCTTCTGAAATTCTCCAGCCTGCGGTTACCCCGGGAAAGAAACCCCAGCGGTGTGCCTGCGGGAACATATAGGATCCATCGTATCGCCATAAGAATTCAGCAATGTATTTCTCTTTGTAGTTGTAGCCCACACGGCCGAAATAGTTGAGGCGGGCGCGTTCCCAGGCTGCACCACCGGTGCGCTGGTCGGTCAGGCCGCCTGCAAACAACTGGTCGATGGCAGTGGAGGCAAAATACTGCCGGAATGCATTGAAATAAGTGGCATTGGATTGTTCTTTCGTCACACCGGCCAGTAACGTAATGGCATGGGGCCCGAAGCTGTGATCATAGGAAACAATGCCTTCCAACAGGGTATTGAGCTGGTCCTGCGTATACTGGTTAAGGGTTGCCTGCGTGGTCGGTCCCTTCTGTACCTTGGTCATGATGGGGGTTACACCATCCGCCTGGAAACCACTCCAGTTATAAATGTACCAGGGTTTGTTCCATGTTTTTCCCTGCTGTACATATTTGTCCATTGCTACGTTCACCGTAAATTTCAATCCTTTTACCCAGGGGTTGGTAATTTCAACCTTGCCGTTGGTCTGGTAATAATAACGGGTGTCTTTAGCGTAGCCGGTCTGGTTGGTCGTGATGACGACCGGCTGCTCACCGTTTTCAATATCCGGGGCCGGAAGTCCATTGGGCCAGATAGCATTTTTGGTAGGATAGCCACGCATCAGCATACGGAAAATCGATCCGGCACTTTTATCCGGGAAAAAACGATTTTCCTGGCGGGCAGTAATACCCAGCGAAGTGCTGACATATTTATTGATTTTGGCATCGAGGTTGATGCGCATATCATACTGCTTGTAACCGGTCGCTGAATTTTTATAATACCCGTCCTGGTTTTCATAACCCAGGGAAGCGAGGTAATGAACGGTTTCTGACCCACCTGAAATCTGGAGATTCTGGCGGCTCTGGGGTGACCAGGGTTTCAGCACCGTTTTGAACCAGTCGGTGTTGGGATGTCCCCAGGGATCGGAGCCATCTTTATATTTTTTAATATCGTCAGGAGAGAATGGGGCGGTGGATACATTCCCGCCGGCATCGGTATATTTCCCGGTGGCTTTGAAAGCGGCTGATGCTGCGGCCCATTGCGAAGGAGCCAGTTTATAAATTTCTATTTCGTTGGCCATGGTCGTGTATTCCACGGCATCCAGCATTTTAGGCAGGATGGTGGCTGCCGCCCAGCCTTTGTTGTAGCTGTAAGATAATTCGGGCTTGCCTGTCTTACCATGTTTGGTGGTAATGAGGATAACCCCGTTGGCTGCCCGGGCACCATAGATAGCGGCCGAGGCATCTTTCAGGACAGACATGCTTTCAATATCGGCCGGGTTTAGCCGGTCCAACCCCCCTGCACGCGAGGGAACGCCGTCAATAACAATGAGGGCATCGTTGTTTCCCAGGGTATTTGACCCGCGGATCCGGATAGCCGACCCGTCATAGCCGGGTTCGCCACTCGCATTTACGGCAATCACACCCGGCAGGCGGCCGGCTATGGAATTGGATAAATTGACAGCGGGCGACTTCACCAGTTCGGAACCCTTTACAGTGGCCACCGCACCCGTTAGCGTTACTTTTTTCTGGGAACCATATCCCACCACTACAACATCGTTCAGCGTGTTGTTTCCCTGCGCCAGGCTAACTGACAGGTTGCGCTGGCTGCCTACGGTGATGTCCTGCGACTGGAATCCGAGGTAGGAAATGACCAGCACAGATTTTTCATTGGGTACATCAATCGCAAATGCACCATTCGCATTGGTCGACACACCGATGGAAGTGCTTCTTACTGTAACACTGGCATTTTCTGCCGGATTACCCTTGTCGTCTTTCACCATACCGGTAACATGCACCTTGGTCTGCGCATGCGCCCCGATACTGAACATCAGGAACAGGAGAGGAAGAGCCAGTTTTTTAAGATAATGAGGACTGAAATCCGGCAGAAAGAGTTGTCTTCCGGGAGAGGGCGCTGGTACACGCTTTTCCATAATGGCAGTTTTTGGTTAATAGAAATTGTGATATAAAAAAATATACAATCCTTACGCAAGCACCAATGCAATCGTTTACATTTTTGGTGTTATTTTTACACTTATCTTCAGCAACCGGTTATTCTGAGAGCCAATTCATCGAGGTTAATAAAAGATTTAAGATTTGGGATTGAAAGACGGTATCAAGTGAGGACGGAAGACTAAAAAGATTCTTTTCGAAATTTTTAATAACAGCAATTTAACATATAATTTTATTAATCGCAGAATTTTAAAAAAAATAATTTCCGAACCGCTCACTGTGCTTTCACGAAATGCCCGCGCGATTCTTCTGCAGGTCCATTCCGCGGGGGTGCACACTGGCGGACCTCCTCCATTAACCACACCTCATTAATATGAATATGGCTACTACCATTACGCCCATCAAAACTGCCCTCTGCTCTTTCGGCATGAGCGGCTGGGTTTTTCATGCGCCCTTTCTTGCCGTGAACCCGCATTACCAGTTATCGGCTGTCTGGGAAAGATCCAAAAATCTCGCCGCTGCTGCCTACCCGGGCATTCATATCTTTCGCTCCCTCGATGAAATGCTGGCCGACCAGTCGATTGAACTCGTCGTCATCAATACCCCCAACGCAACGCACCACGACTATGCCCGCCGCGCCATGCTGGCCGGTAAGCATGTGGTCGTCGAAAAACCGTTCACCGTTACCGTGAACGAAGCGGAAGATCTCATCAAAGTCGCCGACCAGGAAAAATGCATCCTCAGCGTTTACCAGAACCGGCGGTACGACAGCGATTTCCGCACCGTAAAAAAGATCGTGCAGGACAACCTGCTGAGCCAAATCGTAGAGGCGGAAATTCATTACGACCGGTTCAAGGAAGAACCGGGCCCGAAACTGCATAAAGAAATCACGGGCCCCGGCACCGGTCTGCTCTATGATCTTGGTGCCCACCTGCTCGACCAGGCACTGCAACTTTTCGGTATGCCGCAGTCTGTATTCGCAGACATCGCCATCATGCGCGAGCGTTCGAAGGTGGACGATTATATGGAACTGTTACTTTACTATCCCGGTCTCCGCGTACGAATCAAAAGCAGCTACCTCGTCAGGGAACCCCTGCCTTCCTATGCTATCCACGGCACGAAAGGCTCATTCATCAAGGCGAGAACGGATGTACAGGAAGTTCGGCTGCAGGCCCACGAAATACCAGGCGGAGCTGACTGGGGCGTGGAACCACCGGCCGAAAAAGGCCTGCTGCATACCGTCATCGACGGCCAGCTCACCCGGGAATATATACCATCCCTGAAAGGTAACTACGGTGATTTTTATGACGAACTCTACCGCGCTATACGGGAAGGTGCCCCAATCCCCGTCACCGCATCCCAGGGGCTGGATATCATCCGCTTAATTGAAGCCGCGTATGTAAGCAACCGGGAAAGAACCGTGGTCGACCTTTGATTGGACGCGCAGTGAGTGCATTGCCACCTATCTTTTTGCTGCAGAAAATGATAACGTTTCCGGCAACGATTGCATGAAAAAAAATAACACCGTGGCCGCGTTTTATGCTTGTTTTTGGCTGAAAGAGCGGATATTTATTTTTAGAACAGAGACCAGCAATGCTTGCTTATCATGAATACCAACCCCAGGAATGATGCTTTCGACATGTTCAAGGCTGCAAGACGGAAGAGCACTGCTGCGCCAGCACCCTTTCTACCGGTTCCTCTTTTCTATTTATATTTCAACTGCCCTGCTGCCGCTCCAGGTGTCAGCCAGGGGATGTCTATAACCTTAAATAAGTGCTTATGACCCGTTTTGCGATACCGATGCTACTTTTGTTTCCCCTGTCGGCCCTGCTGGGCCCAAACGGAAGGTCAGCCCGCAATTCCCGTTCGCAGGCCTCACCCATCCTGTCACGGCCAACGCCCTTTGTGAAACAATCGCCGGTTGTGGCCCTTGATTATTTTTACAACCACGAATTTAAAAAATCGGCTTCGGGTCAGCCGGAACGTTTTCACTACACCTGGGAAGATGAGGCCAACAGCGGTTTTTCACGCCTTGGCCAGCTGTTCAGGGCAAAGGGCGCCGTCACCGACAGTCTCGCTTCGGCACCCACCGCCACCAATCTTCACAACAGCGCGGTATACATCATCGTGGACCCGGACACGGACAAAGAAACTACGTCGCCTAATTATATGCAGCCCGCAGAAGCAGCTGTTATTGCAGCGTGGGTACACAACGGCGGCGTATTGCTGCTGATGGCCAATGATTCGGGTAACGCAGAATTCACCCATTTCAACTTGCTCGCGGCTAAATTCGGCATACGCTTCCAGGAAAATTGCATTAACCACGTCACCGGTAACGAATTTGAAATGGGCCGCCTGGCCATCAAACCCGGCGACCGCATTTTCCCGGATGTCAGTAAGATTTATATCAAGGAAATGGCCTCGATGCAACTGAAGGCTCCGGCCAGGGCTTATTATACAGACAGCACAGGAAACATCCTGATGGCCACCGCAAAATATGGTAAGGGTACCGTTTTTGCCGTGGGCGATCCCTGGCTGTATAATGAATACATCGATAACCGCCGCCTGCCGGCCTCTTTCCAGAATTACGCGGCCGCCACCGACCTTGTCACCTGGTTGCTGCAGCAGGTGCCCGGCGCGCAATAGCCGGCAGTCACAGGTCGCTCCGGTTATGGTTTTTTTCTCCGATCCTAAACTTCCACCGACTGATGAATCTTAACGCCTCCCTCTTATCACAGCTTAGTCCGTCGGACACCCTGCAGGTGCCTTCCGAAGCCCTGCTCGGTTTGCCGGAAAAGGTACTCCAGTTCGGAACTGGCGTGCTCCTGCGCGGACTGCCCGACTACTTTATCAATGAAGCCAACAACCAGGGTATTTTCAACGGGCGAATCGTGGTCGTAAAGTCGACCAGCCAGGGTGGTACGGATTCCTTCCGCGAGCAGGATCAGTTATTCACCCAGTGGATACGCGGCACGAGTGAAAACCGGGAGATAAACAGGGCAGTCATCAATGCTTCTATCAGCCGCGTCCTCAGCGCAGCCAGCCAGTGGTCCGCGATACTCGACTGTGCCACCAATCCCGGGATGCAGGTCATCATCTCGAACACCACGGAAGTCGGGATTGTGCTCGACCCGGAAGATAACATCCACGCCCATCCGCCCCGTACTTTTCCGGGGAAGCTGCTCGCATTTTTATGGAAGCGGTATTCCGCCTTAAATGGCAGCCCCGACGCAGGGATGGTCATCATTCCCACCGAACTGATACCGGATAACGGGAAGAAGCTGCAGGAAATCGTGCTGTCTCTCGCCCAAACCAACCGCCTTGGTGATGGCTTCTGCAATTGGCTCCGGGATCATAACGATTTCTGCAGTTCCCTGGTGGACCGCATCGTGCCGGGCAAACTGCCGGAAACCGATCAGCAATCACTTGAGGTTAAGCAGGGTTATACCGATGAGCTGATGATCATGTCTGAGGTCTACCGGTTATGGGCAATTGAAACCAGCCGCGATCGCACGCAGCAGCTGTTGACTTTCCGCCATGCCGATAAGGGTGTGGTACTGGCGCCTGATATTAATAAGTTCCGGGAACTGAAACTTCGCCTCCTCAACGGTTCCCATACTTTTGGTTGTGGCATCGCGGTACTGATGGGCTTTACAACAGTAAAGGAAGCCATGGCGGATCCGCTGTTTCACGGCTACCTGCACGCGCTCATGTATAAGGAAATTATCCCGGCAATCACCGGGCCGTCCATACCCGTTGCGGAAGCACAGGCTTTTGCGGACCAGGTCCTCGACCGCTTCAAAAATCCCTTTCTCGATCACCGGTGGCTGAGTATTTCGCTCCAGTATAGTTCGAAGATGAAAATGCGGAACCTCCCGCTCCTGCAACAATATAGTGCTGCCCTTCACACCGTTCCCAAATACATGGCGGCGGGGCTGGCTGCTTACCTGCTCTTTATGAAGTCAGAACCATCGGGTCATGACAGTTATACGGGAAACGCGGGCGGAACAACCTATCCCATCAACGACGACAAAGCCGGGCAGCTTCACTACTTGTGGAATACTGTTGATAGCGGTAACTTTGCCGCCACCGCACTCAGCGACGTTTCACTGTGGGGTACAGCACCGGCGGCTTTGCCCGGATTAACAGAAACTGTTCAGCTTATTATGGACACCATCAGCACCCGCGGCACCAGGTTCGCCCTGCAGGAGCTACTGCAGCCATCAGTTTAAAGCATCGATGTATGGTACAAAAAGTATTAAAAGTTCATCCTTCCGATAATGTGGTGGTGGCCCTTCAGCCGCTCGCTGCAGGAGAAACCGTTACCTGTGACGGGAAAAATTATGTCGTCAAAGAACCCATCGGCGCAAAACATAAATTTTTTGAACACGATATGCAACCCGGCGATGCCGTCATTATGTACGGCGTTCTCGTGGGAACGGCCCAGCTAACAATTCCCGCGGGCGGATTAATGACAACCGCCAATACCCGCCACGCAGCCGACCCGTTCGCATATCGCCCGTTCAGCTACAACTGGATCGCACCGGATGTTTCCTCATTCGCCGGCCGGACCTTTAACGGGTATCACCGGCCCGACGGCAGGGTGGGGACCGCCAATTACTGGCTATTCATACCCACCGTTTTCTGCGAAAACCGAAACCTCGACGTGATCCGCGATGCCATGCAACAGCAGCTGGGTTATGCCGCCACCCGGAAATACAGCAGCTACACCCGGCAACTGGCAGAAGCGTATGCAGCCGGCCACGGCATAGAGGAGATCGATTTCCGGGACGCAGATAACGCTTCTACGGCCAGGCTCTTTAAAAATGTGGATGGTATAAAATTTCTCAATCACCAGGGTGGTTGCGGCGGAACCCGGCAGGATGCCGGCACACTCGGAAAATTACTTGCCGCCTACGCCGATCACCCGAATGTCGGCGGTGTTACCATACTCAGCCTCGGCTGCCAGAACCTGCAGACACAAACCCTGCTCGATGACATCAGGCTGCGCAACCCGTCATTCAGCAAACCGATGTTTGTAT
>JBBROE010000041.1:0-30540 GCA_038229695.1 Chitinophagales bacterium
AGTTACCTTGACCGCGACTACCGCATGAAGTCTACCATCATGTGGGATTACGAAGTAAGCCCCGGCAGCGCCTCCCAGGTGTCCACCGGTACAGTTCCATTCATTTATCAAACCTGGGCCGCACTCGTCAAAATCGGCGGCGTAAACTATATCACCTACAACACCGATGGCTGTAACTCGGGCTATGTGTTCCGTAAATTTCTTCGCAATTATGCCGGCCAGGGCCGCAGTGACGGGGATTATGCCTGGCCCGTCATCCGGCTGGGAGACGTGTACCTGATGTATGCAGAAGCGACCAACGAAGTGAACGGTCCGCAGGCAGATGCTATCGACGTCGTCAACAAAATCCGCCGCCGCGGTAACCTGCCCCCGCTCGCCGCAGCCAAAACCGGTTCATACCTGAATTTTTTCAACGCCATAGAACAGGAAAGAATCGTGGAACTCATGGGTGAAGGACAACGCAGCTTCGACCTCCGCCGCTGGAGAGCGATTGAAAGAGTATGGGGTCCCCCCGGCAGCGCCGGTGTTTGGCGCATTGATACCTGGGGTGCCAACCAGAGCCGCTATTTCCAGAATACCGCTGACCGGGAATACCAACAGGATTATATCTTCCGCATACCGCCGGCAGAAAGAGATAAGAATCCCAACCTGACCCAGAATGTTCCCTGGAGATAAATTGCCCATTGCAAATCATAACACAGCCGAAAATGAAAAAATTACTAATCGTCACCGCAGCGGGAATAATGAGCATCTGTACCTGGTCCGCCTGCAGCAAGGATAAACCGGTGGATGAAGACGGATTACTCATCACCACCAGGAAAGAATGTTACGTCAGCAGTTTTGAGCTGCTCGGAACGGATTATGTAAGTGTGCGCGTTGGTGCCGCCGTGATAGACACCACGGCGCAGACAGTTGCCGTGACCGTCCAGTTCGGTACCGACCTCAAAAATCTGTACCCGCAGTTCAGCCTTGCACAGGATTGTAAACTGGATCCTAAAATCACGGGTAAGACCGACTTTTCCGATACTACCCACCCCCGCTCCTGGACAGTCATCTCCGGGGACCGGCAGATAAAAAAACCATACACCGTAAAAATCAGCGTGCAACCCCGGTAAGCCTTCACGACTAAAAAACATCAACGATGCAAAACAGCATTTTATATACCCGATTTTCCAGCCTCCTGCTGCTGACTTTTTTCGCTGTCGCCTCCTGTAAAAAACAGGTGTATACTGTACCAACAGTGTCCGACAAACTGCAAAACGAAGCCATCAAAAGAACGCTTGGACCCAATATCGTAGGCAGCACCATTGAATTTGCCTACGCCATGGCAATCGTCCCCACCAAAGGAAAACTGGTTGCCTGCGTCGCTGAAGCATCTATCGCCGGAGCAGCCGGTACCTATATGGAAAACCGCTCTTTCTATACCAACACCAGCGGCCAGGATGTAGGCGTTACCGTCGGTACCCCTTCCGTGACCTCCGGTACTACTACCACGGTTACCTATAACCGCGATACGTCCGCCGCCACCCTGCGATATTATTACGTTATCCCGGAAGCCGCCAGGGGCAAAACGGTTACTATTAAATTCACGGCCACCAGCAGCGACGGCGAAAGCATTTCCACCGTAATGGGACCGTATACCATCGCAAAAATGGATATTACGCTGAACATGAAAGTCAGCAACGGCAACGCCATGTACATTTCCATTGCCGACAGCACCGTGTATACCGCTGCAGCAGCGGCAGCCATACCTAATAAAATCGACCTTGTTTACCTCTACCGGAATATCTCTACCAGCATTTTCAACCATGCCCTGGTTTCACCTGCGGCAGATACGCAATACCTGCCCGGGATAACCCTGCCGGCCGGCGCCACCAACAGCACCAGGCTGCTTAAAGTTTTCAACCTCCAGGATTTTAACCTCGCCCATGAACAGTACGGGATATATATCGACGATGTTGATTTCCAGAAACTAGATCTGACCGGGGAACCGAATTACGCCATCAACCTCAAAGCTGAAGCCGGCGTGTGGTTGCAGACGGCGGACGGAAAGTACCGCGCTTACATTTTTATTAATTCCGTAAACGCCAACGGAAGCGCCGTCATCAGTATGAAACGATACGCCCTGTAAACAGGTACTGGTCCAGTGAGGTATTTATTAACTGCTGCGGTTAGTAAATACCTTTTTTATTGTCCAAAACTACTGACATGATAAAATACGTCCTCCTGCTGGCCATGTGCGTGCTGGCCGCGTCACCCGCGCTCAACGCGCAGCCATTTGTCCACCCCGGCATCAACCAGCAGGTCCGTGACCTGGACCACATGAAGACCCTCATTCGCCAGGGTAAGCAACCCTGGAAACAGGCTTTTGATTCGCTGGTTACTGCCGCGGCGGCAACACCGGTCTTTACCGCCCATACCCACGTCCTGCGCGGCCCCTATGGAAAACCTAACATTGGCGGGGACGACCTCAGGAAATCGGCCAACCAGGCCTATTCCTGTGCACTGCTCTGGTATATCACCGGCGATCACGCCTACGCCCAAAAAGCCATCAACCTGCTGAACAGCTGGTCGGCCACCCTCTGGGATCTCGATTACAACGATGCCAAATTGCTCGCCGCCTGGACCGGCCACCTCCTCTGTAATGCAGCAGAAATATTACGGTATACCGGTGCCGCTTGGCCGAAAAAAGAAGTGGAAAATTTCAGTAATATGCTGATGACGGTCTATTACCCGTTATTGCGGCCCTATTACCCCGAAGCCAATGGCAACTGGGAAGGCGCCATCATCCACAGCATGCTGGCCATCGCCATTTTTACGGATAACCGGCCGGTCTTTAACAACGCCATTAAACATTTCAAATACGGCACCGTCAACGGCAGCCTCTTCAAATACATTTACCCCAACGGCGAATGCCAGGAGAGCCCGCGCGACCAGGGCCATGTACAATTGGGCCTCGGCGAGTTTGCCGGCGCCGCGCAGGTCGCCTATACCCAGGGGATCGACTTCTTCCCGATGGCGGAAAACCGGATCGCAACCGGGTTCGAATATACCGCCGGCTACGTGCTCGGCAAGCAACCCTTCTGCTACTGTACCCTTGCTGATCGCTCGCGGGTACTGCGGGACGACTACGAATATGTTTACCGCCACTATGCGGCTATGGGCCTCTCCCTTCCATTGGTGAAACAGGCCGCGGATTCCATGGCCCAAAAATACAGCCTGAGCCTGCTAACCTCAGTGCGCGCACCGGGCATGATAAAAAAAATACCCGGCATCGCCATCCGCATTCCCGGCATCGCTTACCCCGCAGGAGCACGGGACAGCACCGCTGCCACTCCGCCGGTAAACGCCCTCGTGATCGAACCCGGGCAGCCCGTACAGGAATCGCTCAATGAAGCCGCCGCATCGGGCCGGATACTGTTCCTTAAAAATGGTATTCACCGGTTGCCCCATACCCTTGTTGTTCCTTCGGGTGCCCAACTTTCAGGCCAGGGTGGTAAGACCATTCTCTTCCTGGACCCATCCTCCGGCGAGCGGGAAACGATGATCAACAAAGACACCCTGCTGCACGATGTGCTGATCCGCGACCTGGTCATCGAGGCTTCCGCCCGCACCGATCCGGGTCCAGATCCCAATACTTACCGGTCGTACCGGGGTGGCTATAACCGTGGCGGCATCCTGTTTCGCGGTAACGCCGAAGGCCAGCTCACCAACATCCGCCTGCTGCGGGTAACGGTGCGCAATGCCACGTTCAGCGGCGTGTCCATCAGCGGGGGCACCGGCATAACGGTGGAAGACTGTAATTTCAATGAAAATGGGGCGGCGGTACCGCCGGGTCCGACCCTGCTACATAACCTGCATTTACTGCATTGCAACCAAGTGTCCATCCGGCAGAGCCGGCTCACCACGTCGCCAAAAGGATGCGGAATAGCGCTTGATCATTGCCGTGATGTTACAATAGACAGCTGCGAAATTGCCCGTAACGGCAGTGATGGCATTTTGCTCACTGAGTCAGAACGCATATCCATAACGGGCAACCTCATCGAGGCGGGCGACCGCAGCGGTATCATGGCGGAATTCCTGCGAAAGGGCAATGACCGGGTCACCATCAGTCACAACATCATCCGGTACAATGCCGGGCATGGCATCACCTCGCGGGCAACATCCCTACTGCTTATCAAAAACAATACGCTGGAAGGCAACCGCGACAGTCCGGCCACAGATATCGGTCCAGGAAAAATAATCAGTATAACCAGATAGCCCCCTTGCTGTTCTCCCTCTTCCCGGCGGTTTTCGTCAAGGGGACCCGCCCTGGAGGGTTGCGGTAACGCCCTTCATCCGGACACCGGCAACCGACCCGGTTATTTATTTTTACTGACCGTGAAACTGAACTTAGCTGCTGATTTCGGCGACAGGGCGGAAAGACTGATCCGGTAAATATTGTCTCCCCAGTTACCCCGCACCCCTTTATCTTCCATGGCCGTCAGCGGCACTTTTTCTACCGTGGCTTTTAGTTGGGCAGCGTCATATTTCAGCACAAAGTCTTTTGCCGGCCCTTCCGCGGGCGCGTAATGAATCAACAGCTGGCCGGCCTTTGCAGCAGACACCGGGTAGCAGGTCATAAAATGTTCGGTGACGCTTACAGCACTGCCCGCAGCCAGTTCATCGGTCACCGTCACGTCCTTCCCTCTCCGCAGCAGCACGGAGCGGGTGAATTTTTTAATTCCGGCCTTGGCCGGGTAAGCGCCCTCAAGGTCAAGCGACAGCCCGGCAGCATCTTTATCTCGCCGGTATTTCACGGAAGCCGCTTTGTACGCCGGACCCGCCGGTTCTTTTTCAGCACCGATATCCGGAAGATTGTGATAATCGGAGCAGTTGAACCAAATATCATAGCGGTGGCTGCTGAATGTTCTGGCGGTGTAGGTGCCGCTGCCTACATCGATGATGAGGGGCTGGCCGTCATAGTAAATGATAAAATTGCCGACATCGTTGTGGTTGTGGCTTTCATCGTTGTTGCCTCCTTTGGCCGCAATGAACCATCCCGCGGTGTCGCCCTCGTGATCCCTTGCCGTCATTACCTGCAGGTCAGGAAACCAGGCGTCAGCGGGTAGCGGCAGCGCCGCTTTCGCGTTTTTAAATTCATCCTGCATAAATAATTCGAACAACAGCCGGAAATAATGAAACCTGGCTTCACCGGCTGGTTCCGGACTGCGGTAATAAGCACCGAACTGCATCATTTCCCTGTCACCGATATCCTTCCCGAAACGATAGATCATACTGGCTGCCATCCCGGGTTTGGGGCTGGCATCGGCAAAGTCAACAAAATATACCGGGCTGATCTGCACGCGGTAAATATACCTGCCCATATTTTTTATTTTCTGATCGTCGAACACATAGCGGAAAGCATCACCCGAAGCCAGGTTCAGCATGGCAATATTGTCGTATAACGAAGCCGCTGCTGCCCCCCAATAGCCGGGTCCTTCATCGCAACCACCGTCGTTCGGGTAAGGATTCACAAATTCATCCAGCACCTGGCAAATTTTTGCTACGGCGGCTGTACGCCGGGTATCATCTTTCTCCAGCAGCAGCACTGCGTTCAGCCAGTTGGAGCAAATCCATGGATTCCAGTTATTCGGCCGGCGGCCATTGGCATTGGATGTCATCCAGCCATGCGGCGTTGTCATGAGCGGTTCAAATACCCGCCTGTTCACTTCGTAATAAATGCGTTTCCTGACCAGTGGGGAAACGGCATCCAGCTTGTCGCCCGCGAAATAATCTACCCAGGCCAGGAAGGTGGCTGTTTCAGCGCCGAATAGTTCCACGAATGGTTTGGTCACATCCATCAGGCCTTTATAGGCAGGACTTTTCGGCAAATGCGCGGATGCACCCCACCAGGATTCTTCACAAATCGACCAAACGCCGTTGATGATCTGATCAGTGAAGCGGCCCTTGTTCTCGTAGATCTCGGCCAGTACCAACGTTCCCAGCACCTGGCGCTTCTTAAAACTAATGGCTTCGAACCTGGCGCGGTCACCCGTCCGTTCAATCAGCAGCGAGGTCGTGGCCGGTATGGAGGGCCATTCATAATTCAGGAAAGTGAGTCCTTTTTCATAGTACCCGCGCAGGAGAGCCGGATCGGCTTTTGACCAGGCTTCACGATCCGTAATTTTAGGAAAAGGGGTCCATGCTGCAGCCGGCACCAGTAAGGTTTTCAGCCGGGCAGCATCGTACCGTCCGCTCAGCAGGTTCTGTTGCTGCGCGGCAAGGGATAGGATCAGCGGTAGAAGGGCCAGGAGGCCGAACATTTTCTTCATGGCAGTATTTTTAATCATAGTGTATGGCGGCCGCCAGTTAAGGTGACGGCGGGTGTGCCGGGTCACCCCACAGACAGCAATTTTTGAAGAATGGATAAGTTATTTACTGCTGTCTTTCGGCCAGGAAGCAAGTGGCCTGGCAACAGTTCCCTTTGCCGCAGCGACTTTTCCGGGTAACAGCGTTATGGTAAATGCCGCCGTTGTTCTTGCCGGCAGGGTCACCTCAAACCCGGTTAACGTGGTGCCCGGGTTCGGGGCATCATAGTCGTGCGGCGGCGGATCCGTTTGCCAGGTCTTCATCGCGATACCCTCCGGGCCGTTCACTTCAAGCCGCAGGGTTTTGCCGTGCTGGGCGAGTTCGGCACTATGGGTACCCGTTATAGTTATTTTCGCAGGTGTCAGCATAGTCCAGCGCACGGTGGTGATGGTATCCCCGGTGGTCAATTCGTCCCGTATAACCGCATAGGCCTTGTCTATAATGGCGGCGCCCCGTTCAGCTTTTTGCAACTGGCCCTGGTAGGCGCCGGACAGATCAAATATGGCATTCATAAACCCCGCCGTGGCAGAGGCGGTGAGCAATGGCGCAAACCCGGCGACCCACTGGTGCTTATCATTTATGGTAAGGGTGTTGTGCACCTGGTTTATATAACGGTATACCGTCCATCGTTGTGCATCCTGCGTTCTGCCGAAAATCTGCAGCCCTTTTGATTCGAGCGATTCATATTCCTGGCTTCCAAAATCCATGGCCCAGCGTTCGCCTTCCGCGTCCATCACAAATGACCCTACATCCATATGGGCATGGTTGATGGAACCCGACCCACCCTTAATGGCTACATAAATGGCGTTTTTGTCGGTCCAGGAGGTCCGCATCAGGACCATGGGGTTCTTTCCGCGACCAATGAATGTCGTGGCGTCAGGCGGCGCAATATGATCAAGGTCCGCCTCCCTTCCCCAAAGTATAACGCCGGGAAGTAACCGGTTTCCGGTATAAGTGGCAGCTGGCTTATCGAGGTATCCTTTTTCAACCCAGAGCAGTGACGGATCACGGGTCTTCGCAGCAAACCAGAACATGGCTGGTTCCATGCCGCCTTTTGGCCCGGAATCTGAATAGTTGAAAGGCTGTCCCGTGGGGCCGGTCATATTTTCGAGGAAGGCGCCCGTATGCAGAAACCCGGGCTGGGCGCTGAGGCCGTAATCGGTTCCAAACATTTTTTCCAGCGCACTGATGAACATCACATTAAAACTGGTGCCGTATCCCCAGTAATTGTAGCCTTCGGGGTAAATACCATCCGGGGCATAATCCTTCATGGCAGCCGGAACAGAAGCGATGGATCGGTTGATGACCTGTTTGGCGAGCGCCGGCTGGTCTTCATAGATCGCCATGGCCCCATAGGCGATGCCGGTATTGCAGACCTGGTTCCAGTTGTGTTCAACAGTGAGCCAGTTACGGTTATTCTTTGGGTCAAGCGAAGGATTAATGCCTTTTTCGAGAATCGCATTTTTAATAGTTTGTTTCGACCCGGCGGGCAGGTAATCGTATAACCAGTCGTACCCGATTGCCATCGACATGGTCATTTCTGCCACGTCCAGGAAATGGGACGGGTTCCAGTCGGAAAATGCGCTAATCGCCAGCATTTCCTTTTCAGCCCTGGCTGCATATTTCGCCTGGCCGGTGGTCCGGTAGGCATACGACAGGAAGTAGATTCTCCGCAACGCTTCCCGGGATTTATCCAGCAACCGCCGCCCGATTTTTATACGTTCCACGGGAACGGTGCCCAGCAACTGATCCGATGCACCGATGAGGGCCTGGTGAACGGTAGAAAGGCTGTTGTTGCGGCTGATAGCCGCCAGTATATTTTTTTCTTCTCCCTTCAACAGTAATATACGGGGATGGGCTTGAATGGCGGCGTTACCGATAACATCTTGCTGGGCACAGAGCGGCAGGTAAGGCCCGAACAACAGCAGGGCAATAAGGCAATACAAACAATTTTTCATATGGCTTTTTGTAAATCGTGAGAAAACGGGTTGCCGGAACAGGAAGTACAATACCCCCCAACCGGAAAGAAAATTAGGCATTCCAGTTTTAAAAAAAGGTGTTAACGGTTGATTAAGGCCTCATTATTTACGAAAACGTTTAAGTAAATAAATATACTTTTCCTGAAAACGATTTCATTTTTTTACAGCAAGTTTGACAGGGGAAAAGGTGAAGCCCGGTTGGGGAAAGACAGGAGTCGGACGGGAATTTGCGTGGACGAGTATAAATTTTTTTTCGGTAGGTCACGCGTGCGTCCGATTTTTCTGAAACCGATTTCATGAATAGTCTGCCTTTCTGGAAGATTAAGCTGGCGTTTTTTCAGCCCCAAATAACCTCATGCGGTTACTGCCTATGAAGAAGAAATTCTCGGAGAAAAACTCCATCCATGATATCGCAAAAACGCTGCGATTATCGCCGGCTACGATTTCCCGCGTACTCAACAATCACCCGCATGTACATCACGCCACCAGGAGCCGGGTAATGGCGATGGTGAAAGAGGTTGGCTACAAGCCCAATCCCATGGCTGCCGGCCTGCGGACCCGCAAAACCAACAGCGTCGGTTTGATCGTGCCCCGCATTTCTATGTATGTGCATGCAGAGATCATCACTACTATACAAAACGAATTGCACCGGCACGGGTATAATCTGATTATTTGCCAGTCGAACGACTCTGTAGAGATGGAAAAGGAACTCACCCGCACGCTCTATACGTCGCGGGTGGATGCCGTAATAGCCGCGTGCACGCTGTTCACTACAGATTTTAGTCATTTCGATATCCTTACGAGCAACGGCGTACCCCTCATTTTTTACGATCGCGTGCCCGTGCGCCCTTACCCGGCCTGCATCATCAAGGGTGACGATGTGCGCGGCGGCTACCTGGCGGCAGCACACCTGCTTGAACTGGGCTGCAAAAGAATAGCGTACATTTCCGGGCCGCTGGTCTGCAGTATCTATATCGACCGGTTTACCGGTTTTAAAAAAGCAATGGACCAGTTCAATGTGGCCATCGACAACGACCTCATTTTCTACCATGAACTGAATGCCGAGAATGCCCGGAAAACAATGCGGAAATTGTTTGCAAAGAAGCCTTACCCCGACGGTATTTTTGCCGCCAACGATGTTACGGCGCTGGAAGTACTGCATTTTGCCAAGGAAATGCATGTGCCCGTGCCTGCGAAGCTGAAAATCGTAGGCTATTCGAATGATCCCAGGTCAGCGATTGTAACGCCCTCGCTGACGACGGTAGAACAATTCCCGGAAAGAACGGGAAAAGCGATTGTGGCAGAACTGCTGCAACTCCTCAAAGTGCAGCCGGCCAGCAGCCCGGTGCCGGTATTGCCGGAGATGACCACCTCGGTGGGTCTTATCCGCCGGATGTCTACCTGAGGGGTTATCTTTTTTTACGCTTAGGGGTTGCCGTTCTGCCAGCCGCGGTGGAGTCTCTTTCCTGCAACACTGATTTAAAGACAATGGTCTCGGCGCCGAGCGGGGAATGCTTTTTCTCAAGCGCCCGGAAAAGTAAAAGGGCCGCTTCTTTGCCCATGTCGAATGCAGGCTGGGTTATGGTGGTGAGGGAAGGATTAAGGAGGTCTGCCGTACCCAAATTGGAGAAACAGATGATTTTCACGTCACCGGGAATCGTCAGCCCTTCACTGCGGCAGCATGCATATGCACAGAGGGCATATTGTTCTACGGCCGCAAATATACCGTCCGGACGGCCGGTTCGCAGCAGGTGCGTGATCGCCTTCCGGTTCTGCTCCTGGTCGTGCCCGCACCGAAGAATGAGTTGACTGCCGAAAGTCAGGCCATTGTCTTCAAGCGCTTTCAGGTATCCAGCCTGTCTTTTTTTGCCGATTGACATATCTGTCGTCATGGCGAGGTGAGCAGGTTTGCGGCAACCGCGCCGGATGAGGTGTTCCGTAGCCAGGTAACTGCTTTCGTAATCGTCAGTCGTGATTTTACCCGTCTCGAATTCGTCCCCCACCCGGTCGAAAAATACGAGCGGCAGACCGTTGTCCTGCAGTTGCCGCAGGTGGGTATAGTCCGCGGTAGCGGTGGATACTGAAATGATAACGCCATCCACACGGCCGCCATGGAGATAGCGGGTGAGCGCCATCTCTTTTTTCACGTCTTCATGGGTCAGGTAAATCAGTACATGGTAGTTTTTCTCCTGGGCCACCGACTCAATACCGTTGATGGCGAGTGCAAAAAAATTATTGGCGACCTCGGGAACGATGACGGCAATCGTCTTGCTCTTGTGCTGCCGGAGGCTGCTGGCATGCGGGTTGGGTTGGTAATTAAGTGTCTTGGCCATCGCCCTCACTTTCTCCTTGGTCTCCCGGCTGATGTCATGGCTGTCGCGCAATGCCTTCGAGACCGCCGAAATGGAAAGGTTCAGAATCGCCGCCAGTTTCTTAATATTCACATGTTCCATGATGCAATGATAAGATATCAGCACTAATGCCCCTTAATTCCGATGATTTTACTTGTAACGAAAGCCAACTTGTTTAGTGCTGGCTCAGATCGCATAAAATTTTATACATTAGCGGATTGATAATCCCCGTTGTTAAAATGGACCTGTTAGGTATCCGCCAACGGAACTTGTTTTGTCAAAAAATATAATGGTAGCCGGCATGTCTGTCACACTTCCCCAAGGAGCTTACAAAGAAATATTTTACAAGAGTACCGCAGCCATGCTGATCATCGGTAACGATAGTCCCCATTATACCATGCTGGATGTAAATGACGCTTATTTAAAAACAACTTACACCCGCCGGGAGGATATTATCGGCAAACCGGTGTTCGGCGTCTTCCCAGCCAACCCCACGGATAACGAATCGAGAAATGTAGAGCGGACCATCTATTCTTTTGAACAGGCCATTGCGACGAAAATTACGCATGTCATGAGCAATTACCGGTATGATATCCCGGTCCCCGGAACTATGGACTTTGAGGAGCGGTACTGGACCAGCAGCAACAGTCCTGTGCTCGATGACAAAGGAAACGTGGCTTATTTCATTCATTCGCCGCATGATGTTACGCAACTGTATCAAATCACCGAGAAAGAGAAAGCGGGGGTGGAAGCCCTCCGGCGGCAGCAGGAACAGCTGTATTCGATATTTATGCAGGCTCCTGTAGGCATTGCCATCGTTGAGGGGGCGGAGTACCGGGTTACGCTCATCAACGGCTCCATGGCGGCGCTTTACCACAAATCAAAAAACGAGTTGCTCGGGAAACCCATTTTTGATGTGCTCGTTCATGCCAGGGGCAGGGGTTTTGAAGAATTGCTTGCACGCGTGATGGAGACCGGTGAGCCATTTCGGGGGTATGGACTACCGCTAGTGCTGGAGCGAATGGGAGAAACGATGGAAGTGTTTGTGGACTTTGTATACGAACCGTTCCGGAACATGGATGGCGTCATCACCGGCGTGATTGCCATTGCTATTGAAGTTACCAACCAGGTCAGGGGCAGGAAACAGCTTTCTGACGCCGAAGAAAGAGCCAGGCTGGCGGCTGATGTAGTGGGCCTTGGTACGTTTGACCTTGACTTGCTGTCCGGTGAAATGATCACTACAGAACGGTTTGCCCATATATTTGGATTTGACCGCCCGGTTTCCAGGAAGGATTATATTGCCGTGATGCACCCGGAAGATATGGGTATTCGCCAGGCAGCGCATGAAGCGGCGCTGGCAACGGGAAAGCTGGAGTACGAAGCCCGGGTGATTTGGAAAGACCAGTCGGTGTATTGGGTAAGGGTCGAAGGAAGGGTAATCTATGATGAAAAAGAGAAACCCATACGTATACTGGGCACCCTCCTTGACATCACTGAACAGCGTATAGCAAAAGAGGAACAGCAAAAATTGCGTTCGCTGGTAGACAACAGTGTGGATTTGATCGCCTTGCTGAATATGGACGGCTTTAACATTTACCTGAACGAAGCCGGGAAAAAGTTGCTGGGCTTTGAACATGACGAACAGGTCAAGCACACGCACATTTCGGCGCTTCACCCACCGGAAGAATTTGCGCTGGTGGAAAACGATGTATTACCCTCCACCATGCAAAAAGGTAAATGGGCGGGTATCATGATGGTGCGGCACCTCGGTAACGCAGAAGTGTTCCCGGTCTTCAATAACTGTTTCCGGATTGATGACCCCGTTACAGGCCTTCCCATTGCCATCGGCGCGGTAATGCGTGACCTTCGTCCGGAGCTCGCGGCAAAACAGGCACTGGCCAACAGTGAGCAGCTGTTAAAAAACATTACCACAGCGGCCCCCATCACCCTCTGGATGGCTGATGAAAACGGCGCAAATACCTACGTCAATCAGACCTGGGCTGACTGGACCGGCAACCGCTTGGAAGAAAATATGGGTGTGGGTTGGTTAACTCCCGTTCTCGCAGAAGACCGGGAGAAAACCGAAAATAGTTTCCAGGACGCATTCCGCCGCCAAAAAAATTTTGATGCCGAGTTTCGGATTCACCATGTTGACGGAACTATTCACTGGTGTCATGCTACCGGCAAGCCGTATAACCGGAACGACGGCAGTTTCGCCGGTTATATAGGGGCATGTATAGATATCACCGAACAGAAGCACATGCAGCAGCAGAAAGATGATTTTATTGGTATCGCCAGCCATGAGTTGAAGACCCCGGTAACCAGCATAAAGGGTTATACACAGATCCTGGAACGCATGCTTACCCGGAAAGGCCAGGACCAGGAAGCCGCGATGATGGCGCGGATGAATGTACAGATTAACCGGCTCAATAACCTGATCGGCGACCTCCTGGATGTAACGAAAATAAGCGCGGGAAAGCTACAGTTTAATGATGTGGACTTTGACTTTTATCCCATGGTGAAAGAATTGGTAGAAGATTTGCGGCTCACGACCGACCAGCATGAACTGGAAGAAATGCATACAGGATCGGGTACGGTGCACGGCGACCGGGACCGGATTCGCCAGGTGATCACCAACCTGGTTACCAATGCCATTAAATATTCGCCGAAGGCTACTAAAATCATCATTCATTGCAGCCTGGAGCACGGGGAAGTGGTACTTTGTGTACAGGACTTCGGGATTGGTATTCCCAAAGAAAAGCAGGAAAAAGTATTTGAACAGTTTTACCGCGTCAGCGGCGATTTACAGCACACGTTCCCCGGCCTTGGTCTAGGGCTCTATATTTCTTCGGAAATTATCAAGCGGGAGGGCGGAAAAATCTGGGTTAACAGCAATGAAGGGGAAGGATCTACGTTTTGTTTCTCCCTGCCGGTGATAAAATAATCGGGAATTATAAACTTTTTGACCGGCTAAACATTTTAACTGCAGAACATCTGTATCTAACCAACCACATGGAAACAATGACTAAAACAAAAAAAGTAATGGTGGCAGATGATGATCCGGCCATACTGGATGTAATGCGCATGATGCTCGAGTTTGAAGGCTATGAGGTAGCCACCACGCTGAACGGGGCAAGGGTACTTGAACTGGAAAACGATCTGCCTGACCTGCTACTGCTGGATATCTGGATGTCGGGAACAGACGGCCGTGATATCTGCAAAGCGCTTAAGAAAAATAACCTCACCTCGGGCATTCCCATTGTGCTTGTCTCTGCCAGTAAAGATATTGAGCGGTCGGCTTTCGAGGCAGGTGCCAATGATTTTATTGCAAAGCCTTTCGAGATGAATGATTTGTTGCAGGTCATCGAAAAAAACCTGGTTTCTTAATCCCTCTTTTTTAGAATTCTTTAACCGGGCTGCTGTGTACTTTCTCAGCCCCGTACGGTCTTACCTATATGAAAAAGAATTCCTGCCTGTATTGCGTTTCCATCCTGTTCTTGTTAGGTGCTTCCGTCGAAGGCCGCGGGCAGGCCACCGTTCCGGCGAAATCGACTATAGAAAAAACGAATGGCCGCACTGACCGTATCACCGGCCGGGAAATAGACCGGCGTCAGCTCGGGATCCACCAGCAAAGTTCCATAACAGCATCAGCGTGTCCAACCGCCAGCACCAAACCCCGACGGCATTCAGCCAGGAAGTCCCGGTGATCCCGCATAAAAAAAAGAAGCCTTACGGCTTCTCCTGATATTGCAAAACGGTAAAAGCTTACCTGCTTACCGGCTATTCCGGGTGGTATACATCCCGATGAACTGCTGGTTATACAGGGAGGCGCTTAACGGCTCATACTGCTTTTGAATGCTGAATAGTTTCGCATTTTCCTGGTCGGTTGTCCCGGCTACCCGCCCAAAGGAACCGGTGCTGATATAACGGAGCACGGCGGCAAGTGACGGTTCGTTCTGATCCCCCCAATTGCGGTTTACGCCATCCGGGGTCTGCTTATCGGGCGCAAAACCATCATAATATTCGGCACTGCCGACGCTGTTGACCGTTTTGAATGATATGGGGTAGATCGCATAGTTAAAGAGCGATACCGGAAAGAACCCAACCGGTTTTCCATAGGTGGTATCTCCCACCAGTTTCACGTCCATATATGGCCTGAGGTTGTTAATCAGCAATTCACTGGCGGAAGCAGTCTGCCGGCTGGTGATGAAGAAAACCCTCGAGAGGCTAAGGCCTCCCGGTTTCTGGTAATTAACCGTATTGTCAGCCGGTTTAAAGGATACATTGCTGAAACCGGCTTTTCTCCTCAGCAGGGGAAATTTGCCGGCCTGGAGCGAATCGTTGAAAACATAAGTGTACATCGTTTTACCGGCAGCGGAAGATGGGGCAATCAGGTTAGCCAGCGCATCCTGGGTACTGGTGGACCCGCCGTGGTTGTAGCGAAGATCAACAACCAGTTCATTGATTCCTTTAGCGGCAAAATCCGTAAAAGCGCTATTGAGCTCGGCAACAGAAGGGGCGCCGAAAAACTGGTTGAATACCAGGTAACCAATCTTGCTGTTGCCGTTGGTGGTCACGTTGGTGTACAACACGGAGTTGGCCGTATAACTTCCTTTTGTCAGCGGAACATCTACCGTGGTACCATCCTGCCGGGTGAAAGTGAAGTTGGCAGAAGAACTGGTGGTGCCGAAAAATATATCGTTCAAAATGGCCACGCTGGCATTGTCGTAGCCGATAGCGGTGTTGTTAATTTTGCTGATGTACCAGCCGCGCTGAACACCGGCCGTACCGGATGGCGCATTCTTGTACACGTATTCCACGAACCAGTAAATAGAATCTATCGGGTTCGCTTTATCAATCGAGGCAGCCTTGATAAAAAAACCATAGTCCTGGTCGTTCCCGGTCTGAATCGCATCGGAAGAAGCCTGGGTGGTTACAAAACTATAGCTGTGTTTATTGTCCTGCGGCTGCAGGGCCCGGATGCCAGCCATTTCCGCCTGGGCAGCAGCCAATTCAGTGGAACCGGTATATTGCCGGGGGTTGAAGACCGCATAAGACGGAATCACTTCATGCCAGAGGTATATTTCTTTACTGTACAAGTAAAGGGAATCCCGTATCAGGTTCAGTTCGCCGGCAGCCGAAAGGGTGTCAGTCGGGGTGACCACCGGGGGTGTCGCGGTACTGTTATTTTTTTTGCAGGAGAAACCTGCCAGGACCAGGCCGGCAGCAATCGCCAGGTAAGTTACTTTTTTCATGTTTCGCATTGTTACAAAATATACGCCGGACGCGGTTAAGCAGTTGGCAATTTGATGAAATATTCCCTTGTTTAGTCAATTTTTAACAGCTCTACGCAGGATGTATTCCGGATGTATCGCGGATCATCTGATTATGCCTTTGCGATAGTTTCCCCCGGCCTGCTGATAATAAAAAACTCCCTTTTTATTACTGACCACGATGTCGGTTAGCCCGTCCCCGTTCATGTCTGCCGCCACTACCTGTAGCCCCACCCCTGAATTGTCGTCAACGAGGTGTTTTTTCCAGCCGGGCTGGCTGCCTTGCAGGTTTTCAAACCAGTACAGTACAGCGGGTTCGAATGCACCCGGGTCCTTCCCATTGTGGGCAAAATATCGTTTGCCGGTGATAATATCGCGATACCCGTCACCATTTATATCCGCAAGGGCCACGCCATGGCTTTGCGAAAAGGAAGAGTCGATCAGCGTGCTCGTCCAGCCATGGCCGGGATCCCCACCGGGAACGGCGTGGTGCGACCAGATCCCGTAATGGTGAGCGGACGCTGTAATCACCACCGGGACGGCCGATCTCTTTTCGGCAAGCGGCAGCATCTGCGAACAATCTTTACCCAGGCCGGCGGCATGAAATCGCCATGGGTATGTGATTGCCGGATCCGGGGGGCATTCCCACCAGCCTTTGGTAATCACCACGTCCTTCCTGCCGTCGCCGTTCATATCTATCCAGCCGAGGCCGTGGGTATACCGGTCCGTTCCTTCCGCCCCATCACCGGCGATCAGGTGTTTCGTCCACGCCGTATCTCCTTTTTTGTGGGGCGACTCCATCCATACCATTTCCCTGGTTACGGGCTCGTTACAAAGCAGGTCGTTCCGGCCATCGCCGTCAATGTCCGCCATCATCGGGGACTCATTGCCGGCATGCGCGAGGATCAGGTGTATGGGCCAGTCCCCTGCCCGGTCACCCCTGTTTTCGTACCAAACTGCCTCCTCACCGGGTAGGCTGATCCGAATAACGTCTATTCTGCCATCCTGGTTTACATCCAGGCAAAAATTGAGAAATGAATTGCTATAGGCGGTGGCCGGATCATAGGTCACCTGCCGGGCGATGGCATGTGCCTTCCAGTCCGGCGCCGCAAACCAGGTGGACCCGGCGATGATATCCGGTTGCCCGTCACCGTTAATATCAGCCACGGCCACGCCTTCGGATATAAAATCACCCGTTAGCCGGTGGCGGATAAAGCTGACCCTTGTTGCCGTCGCTATCCTGCCGGGCATGGACGGCACGAAGAAACCAAAACCGGTGGCTGCAGCGAGCCAGGCGGCATGCAGGAAGACGAACGGGCGGCGCAGTACCTGGATCATAGGATAAAATAACGGAGAAATAAGGAGGAATCGAAACTAAAAGGCGCGGATTGACCGGAATGTTTACCGGCATTGACTGTTGACTGATACCGGACCTGCACAGCTACCGAGGCATGGCAGTATACGGCTGGTTTCGCTGGACAATGATCAGCCGTACACGAGTGCGACGCAACGACGGCCGCCTGAAGATCCGCGGCCCGGCCCCCACCCCATTTCACGAACTACTGTTTGGGTTGCTGAGTTCCCATTTCCAGTTCCGGATCTCCGGGAGATCCTCGCCGTGGATGTCGATATAGCTTTTGTGTTCGATGAGTTTATCCTTCAGGAATTGTTTGCAATACGCGCCTTTTGCGCCGAGCTGCGGCAGGCGATCGATAACATCACCGGCGAGATGAAACCGATCGATATCGTTCATTACTACCATGTCAAAAGGCGTGGTGGTAGTGCCTTCGCCTTTGTACCCGCGCACATGAATGTTGCGGTGATTGGTACGGCGGTACGTTAGGCGGTGTATCAGTAACGGGTAACCGTGAAACGCAAAGATGACCGGTTTGCTGGTCGTGAAAAGAATATCGAAATCTCGATCAGTCCAGCCATGGGGGTGTTCGCTATTCGGTTGCAGGGAGAGTAGGTCGACCACGTTAATCACCCTGATTTTGATTTCCGGCAGCTGCTGGCGGAGGACCTGGACGGCCGCAATCGTTTCCAGGGTGGGGACGTCGCCAGCGCAGGCCATGATTACATCCGGTTCGGCGCCGCGGTCGTTACTGGCCCATTCCCAGATGCCCATCCCTGCCGTACAATGTTTTATGGCTGCGTCCATATCGAGCCATTGCAGCTCTGGTTGTTTACCGGCAATGATGACGTTGATATAATTCCGGCTGCGGAGGCAATGATCGGCGACGGAGAGTAACGTATTGGCATCGGGGGGCAGGTAGATGCGGATGATATCAGCCGTTTTGTTGGCCACGTGATCGAGGAAGCCGGGATCCTGGTGACTGTTGCCATTATGATCCTGTCGCCAGACATGGGAGGTGAGGAGGTAATTGAGGGAGGCAATGGGCCTGCGCCAGGGAATATGACTACATACTTTCAGCCATTTCGCGTGTTGGTTAACCATCGAGTCAACGATATGAATAAAAGCTTCATAACAGGAAAAAAGACCATGCCTGCCCGTTAGCAGGTATCCTTCCAGCCAGCCCTGGCAAAGGTGTTCACTGAGCACTTCCATAACCCTTCCGTCTGCGGAGAGGTCATTATCGCCGGGGATTATCTCCGCGGTGGAGGTGCGGCCCGTTTCTTCAAATATGCGCGTAAGTTTATTGGACGCAGTTTCATCGGGTCCGAAGATCCTGAAATTGCGGGTTTTTTCGCTGCGCTTCAATACGTCACGCAGGAGGCCGCCGAGGAGGAGTGTTGCCTGGGCTTCCTTTGTTCCGGGCACACCGATGTCTACGCCATACGAACGGAAATCAGGCATGTGAAGATTGCGCATGAGCAGTCCCCCGTTTGCGTTCGGGTTGGCTCCCATACGCCGTAAACCCTGTGGGGCCAGCCCGGCAAGCGACAGGAGGAACGTGCCGTTCTCATCGAACAGTTCTTCCGGTTTATAGCTTTTCATCCATTCCTCCAGCAGTTTTACGTGTTCCGGGTGGGTCGCCATTTCAGACAAAGGAACCTGGTGCGATCGCCAGGTTCCCTGCACCTGCACGCCATCTACTTTATCCGGTCCCGTCCAGCCTTTCGGAGTTTTAAAAACGATGACGGGCCAGGAAGGTCGATCTTTAAAACCGTTCTGCCTGGCATCGGCCTGTATTGCCTTTATTTTGGCCAGCACGGTATCCCAGCGTAGCGGCCAGCGCCTGGTGAACAATTTCCGGGTCATCGCCTTCCACCCAGTACGGGGTATAGCCATAGCCTTCCAGCAGCTGGTCCAGTTCATGGTGAGGGATCCGCGCCAATACGGTGGGGTTGGCAATCTTGTACCCGTTGAGGTGAAGGATGGGAATTACAGCACCATCATGCACGGGATTTAAAAATTTATTAGAATGCCAGCTCGCCGCAAGTGGACCGGTTTCCGCCTCTCCGTCGCCGATCACGCAGGCGACGATAAGATCCGGGTTGTCAAACACGGCCCCGTAGGCATGAACCAGAGAATAGCCCAGCTCACCGCCTTCGTGTATGGAGCCGGGTGTTTCGGGTGCCACGTGGCTGGGGATGCCACCCGGGAAGGAAAACTGGTGAAACAATTTCTTCATGCCCGCCTCATCCCGGGTGATATCCGGGTAGAGTTCGGTATAGGTACCTTCGAGGTAAGTGTTCGCGACCAGGCCGGGACCACCATGCCCCGGCCCGGTGATATATATGAGGTCGAGATCATTTTCTTTGATAAGCCGGTTAAGGTGGACATACAAAAAATTCAGTCCGGGTGTGGTACCCCAGTGGCCGAGGAGACGGGGTTTAATATCTTTGAGGGTGAGCGGCTTTTTAAGCAGCGGATTGTCGTACAGGTAGATTTGCCCCACAGATAAATAATTGGCAGCGCGCCAGTAGGCATTCATTTGCTGGAGCAGCCCGGGGGATAAGGGTTTCTTCTTGGCCGGCTTGGGTAATGTTGTCATGTGATAAGGTTTTATGGTCAATTTTTATCGGGTTGCGCTAACCATTCCGATCGCTGCAGCAGCTCCACGGCCTGTGCCGCCATCACCAGTTCTTCGTTGGTGGGCATTACGTGCACGCGGACGGCTGACCCTTGTTTCGAAATAATGCCCTGACCGGTTGCATTGGCCTGCTCATCGAGTTCGACGCCAAGAAAACTGAGGCCGGCACAGATTTTTGCCCTGACGGGCGATGCGGCTGCACCGATGCCGCCGGAGAAAACGAGGGTTTCGAGGCCTTCCAGCGCTGCGGCATAAGCACCAATCCATTTTTTGACCTGGTAACAGAAATAATCCACGGCCATCCGGGCCGCCGGATCGGTAGCACCCCGCTCCAGGAGTTGCTGCATATCGCCGGTGGTACCGGAGATTCCCAGCAACCCCGATTCTTCATTAATTAGTTTACGGAACTTCGCCGCATCCATGTTTTCAGTGCGTATCAGGAATTCGGCGATGCCGGGGTCGAGGTCGCCCGTACGGGTACGCATGGGCAGGCCGGCAGCCGGGGTAAAACCCATGCTGGTATCCTGGCAACGGCCATGGTAAACCGCAGCAAGGCTGGCGCCGCCGCCGAGATGGGCCAATACCAACTTTCCGTCTGCCGTTCCTTTTCCGTAACGCCGTTCCAGTTCCTGCAACAGGTAGGTATAAGACAGGCCGTGAAAACCATAACGCCGGATGCCTTTATCGCGATACAACCGCGGCAGCGGAACGAGCGTGGCCAGCCCGGGCATAGACCGGTGAAATGCCGTATCAAAACAGGCGAGGTGTGTAGCCGCCGGGAACACTGACATAAATAATTTTATCATGGAGAGTTCCGCAGGCAGGTGTTGCGGATCACGATCCACCAGCTCTTCCAGTTGCTGCAGCAATGCCGAATCAATGAGACACGGGGAGGCGAAGTCGCTTCCATACACAACGCGGTGGGCTAAGGCGAGGGGAGACGGCATGTTAGTGCGCAGCCAGCCGGCCAGCACCTGCACTTCATGGTCTCCTTTCCCCGCTACCGGCATGGGTTTTTTGTTTTCTCCTGCGTACTGCACTTCGAAGACAGGATCCTGTCCGCCCTTGTTTTTTATTTCCCCGCTACAAAACAGGGAGAGTCCGCCGAGGGTTTCGTAACAGGAAAACTTGATGCCTGAAGAGCCGCCATTGATGGTGATTACTGGCTTCCTGGGAGATTGCATAGCGTCATTTCATCAAAATTTACGCCTTTATTTTCTAGGGGGCCATGCGCCGGCGCCGGGTATCCGTTGGCAGGTCGGATAAAAACATGCCGGCAGTCGGATTTCCGGGTACAAACCTCTTCTGGCCGGGATCAGGCTACCAGGCGGATGTGTTCCAGGTAACTCCGATCCTTAATAAATAGTTCATTGATACGGTCGGACCGGTCGACGATGCCCAGTTTTTGCGAGGAAATTATTTCCAGGGTTAGTTTCCCGTAATGGATGGTTACTTTGCCGGTCAGGGCATAAAATCCCCTTCCGGTAACCGGATAGCTTTTCAGCACCGCCGGCCAGTGCAGGGTATCCAGCCAATACATATGGTGATCATAGAAGGTGCCGAAGATCATCTGGTCACCATGCCGGGTACGGCTTTCTTTCACCGTTACCAGGTAGCCCATCACGGTAATCACCTGCCCTTCCCGGCCGGCCATATCAGATACCGACATATAACGATCAGGCCTATCCGCAGCTATATCAAAAGGGTTTCGTAGGGGAAAATGCAGCAGTTCCACTTCATCGAGTGCATCATCCAGCGGGGACTGCTGTAACTGCGGCAGGATAAAAGTGACCGGTGCAGGGTTGAACAGGGCGGGCATGGTCGTTCCCCGGGAATGCTTTTGCAGGAAGTTAGCTTCCCACATCAGTTCCTTTTTATTTTTACCGGTGAACCGGAAGGCGTTGATGCGGATGAGCAGGTTGAGCTGTGCTATCTCGGGTTGCAGCCTGTCTATAAACTCCGGTAATGAGGCATAAGGTCCTTTGAGACGGCGGTGTTCGGTTACCTGCTCCATGAAACCGGTGTTCAGCCCATCGACCAGGCAGAGGCCGAGGTGGACGGTGTTCCCGGTGATATTGGTGAGGATATCGCTGTGGTTGATGCAGGGCGCAAGTACGGTGGCTGTTGTCTTCAGCAATTCCTGGTAGTACACCTCTTTGCTGTAAAACCCACCGTTGTTATTCATTACAGCGACCATGAACTCTACCGGGTAATAGGTCTTCAGGAAGAGGCTCTGGTAACTTTCCACGGCGAAGGATGCCGAATGCGCCTTGCTGAATGCGTAGCCTGCAAAACTCTTCATCTGCCGCCACACTTCCGCGATTACCTGTTCACTATAATTTTTTCCGCGGCAATTGGCATAGAAAAGCGGTTCAAGCTCTGTGAAGGGGTCGATACCTCTCGACTTCCCGCTCATGCCTTTACGGAGCCGGTCGCACTGCCCTTTATCGAGCCCGCCGAATTCATGACCCACCTTAATCACATCCTCCTGGTAGATCATGATGCCATGGGTTTCTTCCAAAATCTCCTTCATGCGGGGATGGATATAGCTGAACTTTTCCGGGTTGTGGTGCCGGAAGATATATTGTTCCATCATGCCGCTCTGCGATACGCCGGGCCGGATGATGGAGCTCGCGGCGACCAGGGTGGGATAATCGTGGCAATCCAGTTTAGCGAGCAGCTGGCGCATCGCCGGCGATTCAATATAGAAGCAGCCGATGGTATTGCCTTTGCGGAGGTTGCCGTTGATGGCTTCATCCCGCTGGAAGCGGCTCACCTGCTGGATGTCGATTGCCACGCCCCTTTTTTGCTGCACGAGGTCCACGGCTTCCCTGATATGACCGAGACCGCGCTGGCTGAGGATATCGAGTTTGTACAGGCCGATGTCTTCAGCGGTGTGCATGTCCACCTGCGAAGTAGCAAAACCCTTTGGCGGCATTACCGTCGCCGTATACTGGTGCACCGGTTTTTCGCTGATCAGCATGCCCCCCGCGTGGATACTCATGTGCTGGGGAAAGCCAAGGATGAGGGCCGCATTGCGAAGGATGGTAGCCTGGATGTCGTCTTCCGGCTGTTTCAGCCATTGCAGCCGGTCGATCTCGGATTTGGGCAGGCCGAAGACTTTGCCGAGCTCCCGGATGGCGGCATCCCGCCGGAAGGTGGCAAAAGCACCCAGCAGGCTGACGTGTTCCGCACCGTAGCGGCGAAAAACATAATCAATCATTTCATCCCGATCCTTCCAGCTGAAGTCGATGTCGAAGTCGGGCGGCGAGGTCCGGAACTGGTTCAGGAAGCGTTCGAAATAAAGGTTAAGGGCGATGGGGTCCACTTCGGTAATCTGCAGGCAGTATGCCACGATTGAGTTGGCCCCGCTTCCCCGGCCCACGTGAAAAAATCCTCGGCTTTTTGCCTGCCGCACCAGGTCCCAGGTGATCAGGTAATACGCGTTGAATTTGAGGTTGTTGATAACCGCTAGTTCACCGGCCACCCGTTTCCGCGCTTCCGTATTTTTGGGTCCATAGCGGCGAAGGAGGCCGTCGTGAGCCAGTTTCTCAAGCAGCCTGCGGTCGTCCTCCGGGGACGAGGTGTACACCTGCTTCGTTTTATCTGTGCCGTATTCGATGTCAATGGTACAATCTTCCAGCAGGCGCAGCGTATTGGTGGCCATGAACGCATAGCGGCCGAATTTTGCCACCAGCCTGGCGGGGGCAACAAAGAATTCGTGGGGCCGGGCCAGATCCTCCGGCTGTACCATGGTGACGAGGACGTTAAGATCGATGGCGCGCAGCAGTTTGTGCAGTTCGTAATGCGACCGGTCCTGGACCGTGACAGGCTGGCGGATGACGTACTTCGCCGCATACAGGTGTACCGGTATGGTAAATAATTTGTTGATCTCCGTAGGCTGTACCCCTATAAATTCATTGGCGGCCAGTAAAGCCGGATCGTAGCCAAAAGGATAAATGATGAATATATCCTCAGCCAGGAGCGGTCGATCCGGGAATGGTTTTTTTTCTTCCAGGTGACGGGACAGGAAACGGTTGATCCGGAAAAACCCATCGTTATTGCGCGCGAGCAGGATATAACAGAACCGGTTACCATTGCGGATTTCCACGCCCAGTACCGGGCGAATGCCGGCACCGCGGCATTGCTTCACAAAATACCAGGCGTCGCAGGTATTGTTGATGTTAGTGAGCGCCAGGGAAGCCAGCCCGTGATCGGCGGCAGCGGTGACCAGTTCAGCCGTTTCCCAGGTGCCGTATTTGAAACTGTAATAGGTTTTACAATTCAGATACATGAGGCACGCATTAGGAATTGTTCTCCAAATTGTTTTTTGATGCTGTCAATGGCCTGGCAGAGCATGACCTGTTCCTGGGTATCATCGAAAAGATGGATTTGATAGCTGCCCGGAACAAGGTGGCTCAGCCGTACGCCGATGAGCCGCACAAGCATACGCCGTTCGTACAGCTGATCGAAAAGGGAACGGGCTTTTTGCATCAGCAGCTGATCGGATGCCATGTGCGGAATGGTCGCCTGCCGGGTGACTGTCTGGAAATCGCTGTACCGGATTTTGACGGTTATACAGCCCGCCAGCTGCTGGTTACTGCGCAGTTCGAAGGCTACTTTTTCGGTCATTCGGGCAAGTTGACGGTGCAGGAAGGCGGGGTTGATGGTATCGGTATCAAACGTATTTTCGGTGCCGATGCTCTTAGACTCACGGTAAGGTACAACCGGGCTTTCGTCGACGCCGTTGGCACGCCGCCAAAGTTCCATCCCGTTACTGCCCAGCAGGCTCGTCAGCATATCCAGCGGAATCCGGCTGAGGAGATCAATGGTTGATACGCCCATCTGGCGGAGCAGCTCGCCGGTCTTCTCGCCAATCATCGGTAATTTCCGGATGGGCATTGGCGCCAGGTATTGCTTTTCCTTCCCGAACGGCACCACCCAGTGCCCCGCAGGTTTCACTTCATTGGTAGCGACTTTACTGAGCAGCTTGTTAGAGGCCAGCGCGTGGGAAATGGAGAGGCCACTCTCCTTCCTGATTTTCTGGCCGAGTTCACTGGTATATTGTACGGCACCGAAGAACCGGTCCATCCCGGTCAGTTCCACATAAAATTCATCGATAGACGACTTTTCATACAACGGCACCGCTTCGGCAATGATGTTGGTAACGATCGCCGAATACCTGCTGTAGGATTCATAATCGCCTTTCACCATCGTCAGCTCCGGGCAGAGGCGCCTCGCCAGGCGGACCGGCATGGCGGAATGGACGCCAAATTTGCGCGCCTCATAACTGCAGGAAGCAATAACGCCTCGATCACCGGTTCCGCCCACGGCCACCGGCCTGCCTTTCAGTCGACCGTCTTTCAACTGCTCCACCGACACAAAAAAACTGTCGAGGTCAAAATGGGCAACATGTCTTTCGGCGTTTCGGGCCATCGCACAAATTACTAATATTTTTAGCAAAACAGCAACAAAAAAAAATAGGATAACCCATTTGTTGCACCGCGCAGCTGTTCCGCACGGCGCTTTCATAATTTACCGTACATTTATTTTTTTGCATCAACCCGTTGCTACCATGAAAATAATTGTATTCGCCTTGTACTGCCTGAATTGTGCAGTGGTTTTCGGCCAGCCACCCGCCGTACTGACGACGCCGGCCTCTTCCCTGCGCTTATTTAAAGAAGACCTTTCTAAAAACAATCCCCACGCCCTTGACCTGGTGAAGCGCCTGCGCACAGCTGCCGACAGCCTGCTGACAATGCAACCCGTATCGGTGATGGACAAAGCCTTTACCCCGGAAAGCGGCGACAAGCACGATTATATGAGCCAGGCGCCCTATTTCTGGTACGACAGCAGCAAACCTAACGGGAAGCCTTACCTGAGAAGGGATGGCCAACGCAACCCCGAAATCTATAAAATTACCGATCGCACCGATCTCGGCAGATTAGCCGATGCGAGCCGCCTGCTGGCCCTGGCGTGGTATGCGGCCGGCGATGAAAAATATGCCCGCAAGGCTACCACCCTGCTGGAAACCTGGTTCATCAATGATGCCACACGCATGCATCCAAACCTCGATTTTGGACAGGCTATCCCGGGCGTCAACAGTGGCCGCGGTATCGGCATCATCGAAACCGTTTCGCTCCTGCAGATTACGGATGCGGCCGTCCTGCTGCAGGGTTCTGCCGCCTGGAGCAGCACGCATGCAGCAGCCTTAAAAAAGTGGTTTGCGGCCTATCTCAACTGGCTGCTGACGAGCAAAAACGGGCGCGATGAGCACGCCGCAAAAAATAATCATGGCACCTGGTATTACGCGCAGGCCATCGACTTTGCCCTGTTCACGGGAGACGACAGCCGTGCCTCCTCGCTCCTCCGGGAAAGCGAAGTGCGGCTGGACAGCCAGCTCAGCGCAGACGGGCGCCAGCCCCTCGAACTTGAACGAACAAACGGGCTGGGATACAGCTCCATGGATCTGCGCGGGTGGTGTACCGTCGCTACCCTTGCTGCTGTGCACGGCGCTGATCTCTGGCAGTATACTACGTCGAAAGGCGCAGGTATCAAAAAAGCGATCGACTGGCTGCTTCCTTTTGTACTCGGCCGCCAACCCTGGACCTATCAGCAGATCGGCCACTATAATGCCGCAGCGTATTTTTATCCTATCCTGTTACAGGCTGCCCTGGTGTATAAAGATCCCACCTACCGGGAAGCCGGCGGGACCTTTCAAAAACAGGGATTGGAACTGGCGGCATCGCTGGTTTATTACCAGCGCTGAGTATTTTAAGTACATTTGAAATAACGACGGCTTTTTTCAGTGGCCCGGTCTTTAATACTACACATATGAAATCCTCAGCCTCCAACCGAAGGAAATTTCTCAAGCAGGTTACTGCCTCCGCCGCCGGCCTTGCGATGTTCCCGGCTTTTCCTTCGCCTGCCGGTCAGCCCACCCATCATTTTGTTGCCAATGCCGGTCCTGCACCCTACGCGGGGCCACCACGTATCCGCTTTTCGGTGATTGGCATTAACCACGGCCATATCTACTCCATGGTAGAAGCAGTTATCCGTGGTGGCGGCGAACTGGTAGCCTTATACGCCAAGGAAGAGGACCTGCGCAATGCCTTCGTAAAAAAATATCCTGCCGTAAAAATTGCGGCCGGGGAAGATGAAATTCTCGGGGACAAAAGCATACAACTTATCCTCAGTTCCATCATACCGGTGGAACGCGCCCCGCTGGGGGTAAAGGTGATGCAGCATGGAAAAGATTATTTGGTGGATAAGCCCGGTATTACAACATTGGATCAGCTGGCCGAGGTGAGAAAGGTTCAACTCGCCACCAAACGTATCTATTCGATTATGTACAGCGAACGCTTTGAAAACCGTGCCACCGTAAAAGCGGGCGAGCTGGTGAAAGACGGCGCATTTGGAAAAGTGATTCAAACGATCGGGCTCGGCCCGCATAAAATGGATGCGCCAACGCGGCCGGCCTGGTTCTTTGATCACCGGCCATTTGGGGGCATCATCACCGATATCGGTTCCCACCAGTTTGACCAGTATCTTTTCTTTACCGGCTCCACGCAGGCAAAAATTATCGCAGCGCAGGTAGACAATGTAAATCACGCACAATATCCGGGCTTCGAGGATTTTGGAGATGTTATGCTGAATGGTAACGGGGGACATGGGTATATCCGTGTTGACTGGTTTACCCCGAACGGGCTGAAATCCTGGGGAGATGGCCGGCTGACTATCCTGGGCACGGAAGGTTTTATTGAAGTCAGAAAAAATATAGACATTGGAGGACGAGACGGTGGTAATCACCTGTTCCTGGTGAATCAAAAGGAAACTACCTATATCGACTGCAGTAAAGTCTCCCTGCCTTTCGGAGAACAGCTGGTTGATGACGTTATCAACCGCACCGAAACCGCCATGACCCAGGAACATTGTTTACTGGCCACTGAACTTGCCCTGCTGGCACAACAGGCGGCACAAAAAAATCACAACGGCAAATTCGTTTCCTAAAAAATTAAGCTCATGAAGCTATCAGCGGCAACGCACACGGTAAGCAAATCGGTAACCCTCGCCGTGCTGCTCCTGGCTATGGCAAGCAGCCGCAGCCAGCAACGAGTTGCCACGCCGCAGTGGAGGCCGCTGTATCATTTCACGCCTTCCAGGAACTGGACCAATGACCCTAACGGATTAATTTTTCTCGGTGGCAAATACCATCTTTATAACCAGCAGAATCCGTTTGGAAATGAATGGGGACATATGAGCTGGGGGCATGCCGTGAGCACCGATCTCGTTCATTGGAAACACCTGCCACTGGCGCTTCCTGAAACGATAGGAAAAGACACCACCTGGCGCTTTTCCGGGTCCGCAGTCTGGGATACCCACAACAGCAGCGGCTTTTGCCAACAGGGTCCCTGTATGGTCATCGTTTATACCGCTGACCAGCCGAACCTGAAAAAAGAATCACAGTTTGTTGCATTCAGTAATGACTCCGGTAAGACCTTTACCAATTACCCGGGTAACCCGGTCATTGATTTGCAAAAGAAAGACTTCCGCGATCCCAGCGTAACCTGGAATGAACAGCTGAAGCTATGGCTGATGACAGTAGCTTTACCCAGCGAACATAAAGTATCCTTCTACACCTCCCCCGATCTGAAAGCCTGGACACTCCTCAGCCAGTTCGGCCCGGCGGGATATACCGGTGCCAACTGGGAATGTCCTGCCCTGATGCAGGTGCCGGTGGAAAACAGGACGGGTGAAAAGAAATGGGTGCTGTGTGTTTCTGCTGCAGGCGGAGACCGCGGAGTGTTTGAACAATATTTTATGGGCAACTTTGATGGGCGGCAATTTACGGCCGACGAGCCTGACACTATCCGGCCGGTGGATTTTGGCGATTGCTTTTATGCAGCGATTCCATGGAACGATGTCCCCGGCGGGAGAATGATCTACCTGGGCTGGCTGGTGCCCGGCAAACAGGCTACATTCCCCTGGCGCGGTCAGATGTCCATTCCACGGGATTTAAGCGCACGTCAGCATAGCGATGGCTGGTCTTTGTTGCAGCAACCGACTGCCATCATCAGTAAACGACTTTCAAAATTTGCAGGGTCAAAAAAAATAACCATCCGTAATATGGTGCTTTCGGGGAAGGACCGTCAGTTGATTGCATCCGGCGAGACTAACGGCAATGCCTACTGGATGGATGCGGAGATTAGCATTACGCCCGGTACCCACGTCGGCTTTGAAGCAGGCGGGACGTCTTCCCCAGGCCGGGGGTCTGCGGTTATTCGTACCGGTTATGATGACGCCTCCCATTCTTTTTACCTCGATAAAAATCCATCCCCAGGCACACCGTTACGGTCCCCTGGGGCGATGCGGGCCGGTGCTGCAGCAGCAGACAGCGTTATTAAAATAAAGCTATTGTTCGACAAGTCGTCCGTCGAGGTATTTTTCCAGGATGGCGAAAAAGTATTTACCGTGCCGGTATACCCGGAAAAGGGGGCCACCGGGCTTTCGGTATTTGCTGAAGGCGGTAAAGCAATCATCCGTTCGCTTACGATCTGGGATCTTTCCGCCACCCGGCAGCCATAAAGTTTTCCACCAGCTTTATTTTCGCCTGAAGAAGCGCCGGCCGTTTTTAAAACCGGTGCTCAGCACTGGACAGTTACGAGCAGGAACGTCGCATCGATCTTTGTTTTGGCGGGGTCATCACTGTTGTTCTGGCTTTCAAAAAGATCTTCAAGCTCGCCGCGCAGCTGGTTGTCCCGCCCGTCCTTGGTCGCAGCTTCGAAAGCATTCATCGTAGGTCCGTAAAAATCCCTGAAAAGCCGGAGGAATTCGGTAGGCGGAAAATCCGCAACGAAAGGAAAATTCTCCCGGCGGAAAGTAATTCCTTCCGCAGGTATGCCGGCCTTCACAAAACGCGCAGTCACCTGCTCTTCCTTACCCCACAACATCGGGCTTACAAAACCCTCAGGCGGCGGTGGCAGATAAGCACTGCTGATGCGCAGGATCTGCGCTACCAGCGTGGGATCACCCGGTATCCAGTTCCCCATAAAAATCTTTCCCCCCTTTCGGGTAACACGTACCATTTCCCTCGCGGCATCGTCGGGCCTGGGTGCGAACATGGCCCCGAAAATGGTGACAAGCCGGTCGAATGACTGATCGGCTACACCCTGTAGATCCATGGCATCTCCGTGCCTGAATACACAATTGGTCAACCCGGCTTCTTTAACCCTGCGGTTGCCCGCTTCAACGAGGTTGCGGGCAATGTCTATACCGGTTACATCGGCTCCTAACAGCGCTTCCGGCAACGCCGTACTTCCGTCCCCGCATCCAAGGTCGAGCACCTTCATGCCCTTTTTAATATCCAACTTATCAACCAATGCCCGCCCGCTCTCCCGCATGGCTGCAGAAATCCTGGTAAAATCACCCTTTTCCCATAATGCCTGGTTCGGATTCATCAGTATAATTTTATGTCAGGCCAAGTTAAGATATTGTTGCACAGGTAAAAATTCCCACTTCGTGGTATATTTTGCCGCCTTTTAGACAGCAGCCCGTGAACCTGAGATCGGTCTGAAAATAAGGACGAAGA
>JBBROE010000042.1:0-30448 GCA_038229695.1 Chitinophagales bacterium
ACGAGATGATCGCAGTGATTTTATTTTTGATAGCAATTTTCGCCGCGAAACGGGCTGCAAAGGCCAGGAAGCCCACCGCCATCGGCCCGATGAATTTAAAGATATCGGTATTGAGCGAGCCTTCATCCAAATATTCAAGCAGGAAAGAAAACCCCCCCATTAGTATGCAGGCCGGCAGTACCCAGATAACCAGTGTAAGCACGGCCAGCGGTATGCCCCCTCTTTTAAAACCAATCAGCGTAACCGTCTGTGTGGAAGAAGCGCCGGGCAACAACTGGCAAAAAGAATTAAAATCGATCAGCTCTTCTTCGGTAATATCCTTACGCTGGTGAACAAATGTTTTCAGCATCATCGAGAAATGACCCTGCGGCCCGCCAAAGGCAGTGATGCTGTAAAAAAAAACGGTCCGGAGAAAAGAAATGTGGCGAAGGAGAACCATCAGGCCCGAAATATTTGCTATGTAATGCGTACAATTTATAACTAGTGGGTGTACCGGCCAAAACTAAAAACGCCGTTCAACGGTAATAATGATACCGCTCAAGTTCTTCCAGCACTTTGTCCGGTACCAGGTAGCGCACCGATTTTCCCAATTTTATTTTCTCACGTATATGGGTAGACGATATTTGCAGAAGCGGTGCCTCGATAGGAATTATGGTTGCCGGCAATGGAGTGGTCATTTCAAAACCGTCGCGCCGATATACGTAGAGGGGGCACTTTTTTACCAGTACGGCCGCATTTTTCCAGTTTGCCAGGTTCCGAAGCCCGTCGCTGCCCATCACGATTGAAAACTGGTGCCCAGGGTGCTTTTCATGTAGGTAGGTAATGGTATCTATCGAGTAGGAGGGCCGGGGTAAATGAAATTCGATGTCACTGGCAAAGATCAGCGGATTCTCTTCGGTAGCCAGTTGCACGAGATGCAGCCGGTGGTATTCATTCAGCAGCGAGGCAGCTGGCTTAAAAGGATTTTGCGGGGATACCACCATCCAGACTCTGTCCAGGTCGGTAGTCTGGACGGCTTCGTTAGCAATGATGCAATGCCCGATATGGATGGGATTGAAAGAACCAAAATACAGCCCAATTTTCATACTTGTCTAATAGTCAGCTTTTTAACATCATTTACGGTCCTCCATCTCTTCCACGAAAATGTTTTGCGCTTCATTTAGGCGCAGGCTCAGGCTATACCCTGAAACACTGATCGCCATAGGGTCCCCAAGCGGAGCGACTTGTTCCACCCGAATGATTTCACCGGGCACGCAACCCATTTCCATGAGTTTTAAAAAAATATCATTATTCTCAAATGATTTGATCACAACTTTTTTTCCCACCTTTATTTCCGACAGTCTTCTTATCATCTTGCTGCAAAGCTAGGTGCTATCCCTCCTAATTAATTACGACTTTTGGAAATGCCTAAGGATGAATCGCCGGTCATTCATTTTAATTTTCTCAGCCTCGCGCTTCCACTCCGGCAGCGGGCACTCCTTAAAAAATTTATCCTTACTTTTTTTCGCACCAGGCGCTTAAAGCTGGCACGTCTTCAATATGTTTTCTGCTCCGACGATTACCTTTTGCGTATCAACGCCAGCTTTTTGAAACACCGAACTTACACGGATATCATCACCTTTAATTTATCCGGCCCCGGTGAGGCCATTGAAGGAGAAATTTATATCAGCCTGGACAGGGTCAGAGAAAATGCAGAATTGCACGGCGAATACTATTACCGGGAATTACACCGGGTCATTTTTCATGGGATCCTTCATTTAGCCGGTTATGACGATAAATCCGAATTACTAAGTCGTGAGATCAGGGCGATGGAAAATAAGTTACTTCAAAATTATTTTGAGCGTTCCACGTGAAACAGTTTTTTGGCCAATCAATTGGGAGGTGTTCCACGTGGAACATAAGGGGGCGTGGCAGTTGCCTTCAACCGGGCCTCGATGTGTCGCTCCCTTGTACCGCAGTACAACACGCAACTGCCCGGTACAATTTTCCCCTACTACCAGCAGAACGAAGTATTTTTGCAGCATGTTTCCTGAATATGATGTTATTGTAGCGGGGGCGGGTCATGCGGGATGCGAAGCCGCTGCTGCTGCTGCTAACCTGGGCTCCAAAGTGCTGCTGGTGACGATGAATATGCAGACCATCGCCCAGATGAGCTGCAACCCGGCAATGGGGGGTATTGCCAAAGGCCAGATTGTGCGCGAAATCGATGCCCTGGGTGGCTATTCAGGAATAGTCTCTGACCTCAGCACCATCCAGTTCAGGATGCTGAATAAATCGAAAGGGCCCGCCATGTGGAGTCCGCGTACCCAAAACGACCGTATGCTATTTTCCATCACCTGGCGGGAAAAACTGGAGGCGACCCGGAATGTCGACTTCTACCAGGACATGGTCACCGGCATTTTAGTTAAAGACGGTAAAGCCTGCGGTGTTGTCACCGGATTGGGCAATGAAATCCATTCCAAAGCAGTGGTACTCACCAGCGGAACTTTCCTGAACGGCGTTATCCATATTGGCGAAAAAAGATTTGGCGGCGGAAGGGTGGGAGAGAAAGCCGCCACCGGAATTACTGAACAACTGGTATCCCTTGGCTTTGAATCGGACCGGTTGAAAACGGGTACGCCTCCAAGAGTTGACGGAAGAAGCCTCGACTACAGCCTTATGGAAGACCAGCCGGGTGACGATGAAATTGTTGGTTTTTCTTTTCTTCCCGGTAGCCGCATCAGCCCCGAAAAACAACGCAAATGCTGGATAACCTATACCAATACACATACCCACGAAGTGCTTAAAACGGGGTTCGACCGGAGCCCCATGTATACCGGACGTATCGAAGGAACAGGACCACGCTACTGCCCCAGCATAGAGGATAAAATAAACCGGTTCGCCGATAAGGACCGCCACCAGATATTTGTAGAACCGGAAGGGTGGAACACAGTAGAAATCTATGTCAATGGGTTCTCCACCTCCCTGCCGGAAGATGTGCAATACGAAGCTCTTCGTACTATTCCGGGGTTTGAAAACTGCCGGGTATTCCGGCCGGGCTACGCCATTGAATACGACTACTTTCCCCCTACGCAGCTCACCAGCACCCTTGAAACAAAAATCGTCAGCCACCTCTTTTTTGCCGGGCAGATAAACGGCACCACCGGCTACGAGGAAGCAGCCTGCCAGGGACTGATGGCGGGGATCAACGCCCACCAGCGGGTGACGACCCGCGACCCTTTTATTTTGCAGCGAAGCGAAGCCTATATTGGCGTCCTCATCGACGATCTAATCAGCAAAGGCACCGAAGAACCTTACCGCATGTTTACTTCGAGAGCGGAATACCGAACGCTTCTCCGCCAGGACAACGCTGATCTCAGGCTGACGGAAAAAAGCTACCGGCTGGGCCTCGCAAGCCGCGAAAGAATGGACCAGGTGGAACAAAAACTAACCTCCGTTAGCGACATCAAATCCCAACTTTCGGCATACACCATCGACCCGGCTTCCATAGAAAAACTGCTCTGCGAACAGGGTTCGGCTCCCTTACAGCAAAAACAGAAAGCGGCGCAGGTCATCCTCCGACCTAACATCAGCCTCCAGCAATTAATAACAGCATTGCCGGAATTATCGGAAGAAATGGCTGAATATCCCCGGGAAACGCTGGAACAGGCCGAAATTCAGCTTAAATATGGCGTTTATATTGAAAAGGAACGGGAACTGGTCAGTAAAATGACGCACCTGGAAAACCTGGCCATACCGGATAATTTCAATTACGATCGTATAAGCTCGCTCTCCGCCGAGGCATCGCAGAAGTTCAGAAAAATAAGGCCACGCACGCTCGGCCAGGCCAGCAGGATTAGCGGGGTTAACCCCAGCGATGTGCAAATCCTTATGATTTACATGGGAAGATAAGCCGCCTACAACCCGTACGCTGCACTGATTTCAAGCATGCGGTCAATAGGTTTCCTGGCCGCCAACCGTATATCTTCGCCCATAATAATCTCCGGCTGCTCATACTTCATACACAGGTAAAGCTTTTCCAGCGTATTCAGCTTCATGTGTGGGCAGTCATTGCATGCACAGTTGTTGTCGGGCGGTGCTGGAATGAAGGTCTTGCCCGGAGACTCCTTCTGCATCTGGTGCAGTATACCGGTCTCTGTTGCCACGATAAATGATTGGGCGTGGTTCTGCCTGCTGAATTTTAACAGGGCCGTAGTGGAGCCTATAAAGTCCGCCAGGGCCAGTATGGGTTCCTCACATTCAGGATGGGCTATAAGTTTGGCGTCAGGATAACGAATCTTTAAGCGCGCAATCTTCTGCTGGCTGAAAATCTCGTGCACCATACAGGCCCCATTCCACAGCACCATGGGCCGGCCGGTCTTTTTAACGAGGTAGGCACCCAGGTTCCTGTCCGGCGCGAAGATAATTTTCTGCTCAGCAGGAAGGCTCTCCACAATTTTCTCTGCATTACTGCTGGTACAGATGATATCGCTCAGTGCCTTAATATCTGCGCTGCAGTTAATATAGGAAATGACGATGTGATCCGGGTGAGCTTCTTTGAATTTCCTGAACAAATCGGGCGGTGCACTGTCAGCCAGTGAACAACCTGCCTTTAAATCCGGTAACAACACTTTTTTGCCGGGATTAAGAATTTTGGCTGTCTCTGCCATGAAATGCACGCCGGCGAAAACAATAATGGCAGCGGGAGTTTTTGCCGCCTCCTGGGCCAGCCCCAGGCTGTCCCCGATAAAATCCGCGACGTCCTGGATATCGGGCTCCTGGTAGTAATGCGCCAGCACCACCGCATTTTTTTCCTTTTTTAATTTTTCAATTTCCGCAAACAAATCAATACCCGCATCCACCGGCAAATCGAGGAAACCCACTTTATCCAGGTTTTCCATTTTCTTACTTATCTCCACATCCCTAATATACATAGTATACTATTTTTTATAAAAATCTATTACTACTATAGCCCTGGTTAGGTGGATAAATGCTGACAGATTCTTTTTGAAATACCGACTATCCCTGTTTATCCACACTACTTCACCTTTTTTCCACGGCCCGGAAACCGCACCCCGCCTGAAAAAATCAGTGTTATACCCGCCTGTTGAAAAAAAAGACCTGGTATAACTTTCCTAAAAAAAAATGCTGTGTGGAACACTAATAACCTTCAGGCTTTCCACAGGGTTGGGGTAAAAATTCGGCCGGCACAATATCTTACCCAAGTGCCCACACGCTGCATCTGTGAAAGCGCCCGTTTACCCACACCGAAACCATCGTTATGCACAGGTGCATTTTAAAGCTTTCAAAGATTCGGCAGTTACTTAATAATATTATCCCGGTCATGAAATTAATTTCAATCGTCCCTGACCGCGTGATTCATCAACCCTTAAAAAGCCCTGCAGCAGCCGCTTTGAGCTGTTTTTCCACAATTTGTTCATAAGCTAAATTACCCTATTTTTGCCATCCTGTTTTTAAAAAGGAAAACACATTTATTAATTATGTCAATTATTCAGAAAATTCGTGACAAGGCTGCGTGGTTCTTATTTATAGCCATCGGCGTTTCTTTACTCGGGTTCCTGGTACAGGATGCATTTGTGGGTAAAACCGGCCGTGGCCTTTTCGGCGGGAACAATTCCACCGTAGGCTCAGTGAACGGAAGAAAGATTGATGTAGTTGAATATAAGCAGCGGGTTAAACAGATGGAGGACCAGTACCAGAATATGGGCTATCCTATGAATGACATGATGCGGCAGAGTGTACGGGAAAATGCCTGGAACCAAATCATCAGCGAAACGAACACCAGTGAAGAAGTGGATAAACTCGGTCTTGCTGTAACACCGAAAGAGCTGGATGACATGTTGTTTGGTCCGAATGCTCCCGACGAATTCAAAAAGCAATTTACGAATGACCGGGGCGTATATGATGTGAACGCAGCCAAAAACGCTATCGCACAGCTGCGCAAGCAAAAGTCGACCATGGCCGATAACTTCAACAATGTTTATCTGCCCGCGCTGGTGGCCAACCGGCTTCATGAAAAATTTGTCTCCCTGCTCGCCAACACCACGTATGTTCCAAAGTGGATGCTCGAAAAACTGGCAGCCGACAAAAACCTGATGGCTTCAGTGTCTTATGTTCATGTTCCCTATAGCACAGTGCCCGATAGCAGCATCAGGGTAAGTGATGATGAAATCAGCGCGTACGTTAATAAACACCAGCCAGAATTCCAGCAGGAAGAAAGCCGGAGTATTGCCTATGTTGTTTTTGATGCCTCGCCGTCAGCTGCTGACTCTGCTGCAGTAAAAAACGACCTCGTGTCACTGAAAAAAGAAATGGGCACAACTACTGAAGCAGACATGCCGGCTTTTCTTGCGAAAAACGGCAGCCAGATAAATTTCTCTGATCAGTATGTTTCAAAGACCGCCCTGCAGGTGCCGGATAAAGATTCTATCATCGCCCTGCCTGTCGGCGGTGTTTTCGGGCCTTACCTGGATGCTACAAATTATACGGTCGCCAAAAAACTGGATGAGAAAGTGTTGCCCGACTCCGTAAAGGCGCGGCATATCTTAATTTCCACCACCGATCGCCAGGGACAACCCACCATGGAAGACAGCGTTGCCAAAAAAAGAATTGACAGCATCCAGCAGGCGATCAGCCGCGGCGCGTCGTTTGACAGCATGGCGGCAAAATTTTCTGATGACGAAGGCAGCAAGGCCAGCGGCGGTGAACTGGGATATTTTACCAACGGCAGAATGGTAAAAGAATTCAATGACTTTTGTTTCACCGGTAAAAAAGGAGAAACCAAGGTGGTCAAAACACAGTTTGGCTATCATCTTATTAATATTGAAGACCAGAAAAACTTCAACCCGGCTTACAAGATCGCTTATCTCTCCAAGACTATCACGGCGAGCCAGGAAACAGACGAAAAAGCTTCCGGCATGGCCAGCCAGTTTGCCAGCGAAAGCCGCAACGCGAAAGCATTTGAGGATAATGTAAAAAAACGCAATTACAACAAGCTCCTGGCACCGGACATCAAACCCAACGACATGAATATCGCGCCGCTGGGGAGCAGCCGCCCCCTGGTAAAATGGATTTACGAAGGCGATAAGGGAGATGTTTCGGAAGTGTTTACCGTAGATAATAAATATGTGGTGGCCATGGTCACGGAAATCAATAAGGAAGGTTTGCAGTCGGCAGCAAAAGCACGCCCCCTGGTTGAATACCTCATCCGCAACCAGAAAAAAGCGGAACAGATCAAAAAGAAAATGGGAACACCCGCCTCACTGGAAGCAGCGGCGTCAGCAACTGGTCAGCAGGTACTCCGGGCGGACAGCCTTGGATTTGCTTCTCCATTTTTTCCTAATGCGGGCCAGGAAGGAAAAGTGGGCGGATATGCCTTCAGCTCAGAGGCAAAAGCAAAAGTATCTGCTCCAATTGCAGGAAACGGCGGGGTCTATTGCCTGAGAACAGAGCATGTTTATGCCAGGGCAGACAATGCCGGCATCGAGCAGCAGCGCAGCACCCTCATCCAGAACCAGCGGATGGCGACTCAGCGGGGCGTGATTGACGCGGCGCTCAAGAAAGCATCGACCATTAAAGATTCTCGGAGCAGCATTTATTAATTCTTTTAATCCTTGTTTATATCCCGTTCCACCCCCGGAGCGGGATTTTTTTTAGGAACCACCCAACCGCCTTGCGTCAATTTTGTTAATTTACAGTATGGATGAAGGGATAAGCAATAAGGTGGCGGCAAGCGGGTTGGTGGAAATAGACCTGGAAAATTTTTATCCGCAGGAAAAAATCGCGGTATTCGACCTACGACCGTACCTGTTCATGGACTTAATCCTGAAGGAAAAAGATTTCAGGGAGGCCTTACGCCAGTTCGATTTCTCCATTTTCAGCCATCAGACCGTAGCGGTAACCTGTACAGCGGACGCTATTATACCGGTATGGGCGTATATGCTGGTAGCCAGTTATCTTCAACCGGTGGCGGATGAGCTGGTCCTGGGAAGTGCGGAAGAAATAACCCGCCAGCTTTTTCTGCGTAATATCAGGCGGCTCGATATCTCTGCTTATGAAGACAAGCGCGTAGTAATTAAAGGCTGCGGAGATTTGGACGTTGGTCCCTTTGCTTATTTTGAAATCACCACGTTGCTCCGGCCCGTCGCCCGCAGTATCATGTACGGCGAACCCTGCAGCACCGTTCCGGTCTTTAAGAAATCTGCCACTCCCCCCTCCGCATAATTTCCTGTGCCCGCATACCGGATGATATTTCTCCTTCCGGCGGAAGGGGTATGCTATCCGGCTATTTTTCGGTAACGCCGGAAAAAAAAATACATTCAGCCTACTACTAAAGGGGTATTGCCATATTTTTCTTCTGGTCTAACTTGGCGTACACAATACCAGGTGCCGCGCCCCTGTGCCCTAAACCGTTCTATACTTCTGTACCGTACAGCAGTACTACAAAGAAATATAACCGTCAGTGTTTCAATTTTACCCAAAGAGTCATGTCAAAAATCAAGGTCTACATATCTTCTACTTATGTTGATCTGAAAGTTCACCGCCAGCAGGTCATCGATTTTTTCAATAAAAGAACTATCCGGGAAAACTTCGACCTGCTGAGCATGGAAGGCTATGTTGCCGATAACACGGTACCGGCTATCGAATGCATGGAAGATGTAAAGAATTGTTCCATTTACCTGCTGATCGTGGCCAATCGCTACGGCTACATTCCGGTTACCAATAATCCCGGCAACCTCTCCATCACGGAAATGGAATACAATACGGCGAAACAGGACCCGCAGAAGACCATCCTTGCTTTTATTGCCGATGAAAATGATCCTGGCTTCCTGCCGGATGCTGATGATGACCTGGCGATAAAAAATCTAAAAAAGGAAAAACTCCAGCAATTTAAAACCCGGGTAAGGCAGGAACGGGTAACGAATCCTGAGCCATTCATATCACCCTTCCAGCTGGCCCTGCAGGTGGCAGAATCCCTCATGCGAAAATCCTTTGTCACCTGTAAGCTCGATACGGCGCGGACTTATTGCTGTGACCGGGTTCCCCAATTCTCACGGTTCCTGATGTCTCGCAACAGCAGCACCTTCAAAACAATAATCATATATGGCGACCGGAAAGAGCTTGGCCTCAACCTGATCAACCGCGTAAATATTTTTGCCCTCGATCTGCCTGAGGACTCGATACAGAACCAGTTGCTTGGCTTCGAAGATTTCCTGGTCAGTGAAACTTATGTGCAAAACAGGGACAGCCTGCTGGCCTATGTGTACGACAAATATTTTCCGGGGATGCTGCCACCCGTTATGACCATGGATGTATTTCTCTCGGCATTCAAATCACTTCAGGAACCGCTGGTTATTGTCATCAGTTGTGACGCAGACATGTTTGAAGAAAGCCAGCTGACGTTCACCACGCTATTCATCGATGAATTAAATAAATCAGCCGGCTCCTTTGATGGGCTGCCTATTTATTTATTCATTAACCTGGAAGACAACAACAACTCCGACCGGCTGCCCCAACAATTGCAGCAATTACAACGGTTGCCAGGCCAGGACCAATACCTGCTGGTGCTGCCGCGGTTGCAATCACTCTCCACGCAACTGATTAAATCCTGGCTGATCAGTTATGTGACGCCTAACCCGGGCAACGCCGAACAACTGATGGACGCCTGTTTCAATAACCTCCCTGCACCGGTGAGCATGTATGAAGCCAATAAAAAAATGCAGGCATTTATCTCGCTCGTCAATGCAGCCGATCCCACCATCTGCAATCTTCTTAATTAAAATAAGCTTTTATGCAAATAGATATTGGAACCATCTACCTCAATAATAACCCGGTGGATTATGTTGCTGATGATGGCTTAATCAGGGCACTTGAAATTGCGATAGCGCTTGGCAAACCGCTCCTGATTTCCGGCGAACCAGGAACCGGCAAAACCAAACTCGCTGATTTCGCCGCCATGCAACTGGCCGGGCAGACAGGTGGTCAACCCCATGCATTCCTTGATAAACCTTTTGTCTTCAATACAAAATCAACCTCTGTTTCTACCGACCTGTTTTATTTCTACGATGCGGTAAGTCACTTTCGCAGCCAGCATGCGGAGACCAGTACGGAACAATTCATTGAGCTGAAACCGATGGGCCTTGCTATCGCACAGACGCACGGGTTAAACAGTCCCGACCTCGATATGATCAGGAAATTAAACAACCTGTCTCCGGAATGGATTAAGCCGGATCCGCGCAGCTCGGTCGTGCTAATCGACGAAATCGATAAGGCGCCAAGGGAATTCCCCAATGACCTGCTGAACGAAATCGAAAACTACCGGTTCGATATCAAAGAAATGAATGCCAGTGTCACCCGCTGCCCCGGAGAATGCCGGATTCTCGTCATTATGACCAGCAATTCCGAGAAAAACCTGCCCAATGCCTTTCTACGCCGATGCGTATTTTATCATATCAGTTTCCCGGATAAGGAAAAACTGCTCGCCATCGCAAAAAAACGACTCACCATCAATAACGGAACGTACGATGATTTGATCCTCAAAGCGATTGATGAATTCAACAGTATCCGCAGCCGGGCCGTGAATAAAAAACCGTCTACCTCCGAATTCCTGGACTGGATTAACCTCCTGCAGTATTATAAACTACTCAACAACGAAAGCTTTAAACCCGGGAACACCGATCCGGTTTTTGCGGCGGCAAAAGGAACTTTGGTGAAAAACTTTGAGGACCAGGTGATCCTCAATAACACTGCCGCTACATAATTTATGCGCTGGGAATGACCACTGACCTCCATAACCCAAACTGCCAGCCGGCAGTCGCGACCCACCTGCCCATGGGCGGCCTGCTTGATCTGCTTAATAGCAACGGGTTTACCGTAAAACCCGAAGACTATATAGAATTGCTTAAAATTACAGAGCGCTTTGGCTCCGCAGATATCGATCAGACTGCCCGTTGGATATGCCCGGCCATAGTCACCAGCGAACAGGAACAGGAAAAATTTTATCACCTCGTTGAGCAGTACAAAGCGAATGCTGCACTTCCCCCATGCCCGACTCCGGCCGAACGCTACGGGCCAGTCAGCAAATACTACCGTCTGCTGCTAATCTTACTGGTGCCGGTTTTCCTGCTGATCTATAATTACTCAACCCGTATCACCTGTGTACTGAATGAGCCTCAAAAAAACCGCACGGTGGCTGTCAATAAATCAATCGTTCTGGATGCCAGCCCGTTATTGCAGCATTGCGGATCCGACACCGGTATCATAACCTGCCGATGGGTTTTCGACGACGACGGTTCGATTTATTCGGGGTCCCGTGCAGTACATACTTTTCGCCGCGCAGGAAACTTCCTGGTCGTCCGCCACTTTTCTTCTTCTGCTGTGAACCTGACAGTCAAATCCGACAGTCTTCGGATCGAGGCCTGTGACCACCTCCCCACCCTGCAACTCACGGCATTTTCAGGAGCAATCTCTGCCCGGCTGCCGGTGACGTTAACGGCTGTTACGGGGGGAGACACCAGCGGAATTACCGGCTACCAGTGGTCCGTACATGATAGTGTCTTTTCTACCAGCGGCCCGCAGGCTGCCAATGTCGTTTTTCCGGCAGAAGGTTTTTATACGGTTGAATGCCGTGCGGTGGCGGGTACCGTCAGCTCGCCCTGTACGGTTGTTGCCCGCGATAATATCCAGGTGGTGGGAAGAGACAAAAACTACCAGGCCGTGTTCTCTGCACCGCTGCAAAAGAAATTTGCAGGAAAGCCGGTGGCGCGCGGCTGGGTAAGTTTACTCTTGCTTGTTGTAGCGGCATCCGGCCTGGTATTTCCTTTTATCTCATCAATGCGCAGGAAAAAACTGACCGCAACACCTCCTGCCGGCAAGCCGTCCACCGCAACAGGTCCTTACGAGATTCCTTTTGCGTCAGCCACCGAACTGCTGCAGCGGGAACCCCTGCTGCGGCGCATTATGCTCCAGATGCGGTACCAGGCGGCGGAAGAGACTTATCTCCTGAACATCAATGCTACCATCAATTCTATCATCACTGCGGGAGGAAGTCCGCAACTGGTTTTTGCGCCCAGGAAAAAACAACAAAACTATTTGTTGCTGGTAGAACGGATCAATACAAAGGGCATGATGCCCCGTCTTTTCGAAGCGTTGGCGAAAACGCTCGATGCCGAAGGATTGCCAGCCGACCTGTTTTTTTATGACAAGAACTTTACCTGCTTTAACGACAAGCATCCGGCCGGCATCTCTTTAAACCGCCTGGCCAACACCCGCCAGCAGGACGTGCTGCTGATCATGGGAACCGGCTACAACCTCGTTTACCCGGTTTACCCGGAAATGGAAGAAAAACACTGGAAGGATTTATCGCGGTGGCAAAAGAAAGCCCTGATCACCCCGGTTCCGTTCAGGGAATGGTCAGTAAAAGAAACTGTACTGCGTCAATGGCTAATCGTTTTGCCTGCCGATATTATGGCCCTTGGTTTCTTAATACCGGCATTGCGGGAAAACACGCGGATTAGCACCGCCCTGCTGGAAACCTCCGTTGCCCCTGTGACGGCTCACCGGGACACCGACTTCCGGGAGGTAGCATCGCTCCAGGAATACCTTGGTGACGAATACCTCTTTCAGTGGCTCTGCGCAATTTGTATTTATCCCAAACTCCGCTGGGAATTACTCCTCGAAATCGGGAAAGTGATATTGGATAAATACGGTAAACCAGAGTGCCTTAATTACAGTAACCTGCTGAAGCTTTGTCGTATTACCTGGGTGCAGCAGGGTGTTTTTCCGCAGGCTACCAGGCTCGAGCTCCTGAAAAAGCTGCAAGTTGGTAACGAGCTGGCCGCCCGTGAAAAATTGCTCGAGCTGCTGAACTATTCCGGCACTATTTACGGTGAGGGTAACCGGTTTTTTGAAGAAGAGAAGCTGCGGCTGATCATTACCAATCAGTTCATTTTACAGGCAGGAAATCAAACCAGGTATTTCCGGTACAATAACAGCCGGAAGGCATTCCGGAAGTTGTGGCTGAAGGATGCGCTTTTTGATGCGCCGCTGAAAAAATACCTGGATAAAAAGCCGGGGGATAACTGGACTACGCCACTTGCCGGACATCGGGGTTCTGTTGGGGCTTCGCTGTATTTTTCACAGGGAAAAAAGGTGGCCACGCGGAAACGAACCATGATCCGCCTCATCTCTTTCACCTCTGCGTTAGTGGCAACAGGAGCATGGTTGTTCCTGATGTACGGAAACCGGGGCAGCGGCCGGATTTCTTTCCCCATGTTGCAGTCTTATCAATATCCCGAATCCGTTCCTGTGGATTTTATGGTCACCAAAAGTTTCGCGGCCTGTGCCGACACATCCGGCAACCGGTTTCGCCAGCTCGACGGCTACCTGCAGCTCGGCAATACCAAATACCCGATGCAGTATTCGGCAGCTACCGGCTTAGCGGGCTTCCGGCTTCCGTACCAGCGTATGGCGCTGGGCACAGCAACCATATTGTTTGCCTGGGAAATTAACAGGACGGCCTCGGCGACGCTGGATCTGACCGGTGATATTCCTGGTTCTGTACAGATATCCTGCGCGGAAGGTAATCCCGCTTTGCGAAAGCCGCTCGAGGTTCGCTTTAATGATTCTTCAGGCTACGAAAAACAGGCTTCCCGGCTAAGCAGTATCCTGAACGGGTATACTATCAACACCGTTTACGAACCATTTAACGATCCTTCTAAACTAGTCTATCATGCACAACAGGACAAACCTGTAGCTGACTCCATCGTAGGGATGGTAGAACGGGACTTCGGATCGCCAATCCGTGAGATATACTTGCCATCGAAGAAGAAAATGTTGTATTTCGGGCCGCCGCAACTTTTTGTAAATACGCGCACTTCGCTCAAAGCGGATAGCAGCAAGGCGGTCGCCACAGTACATCAGCAATCCGACTATTATCATGCGATGGCCGATAATCTCTTCATGAAAAAGCAAAATGGTGCAGCCCTGATGCAGTACCAGCTTGCCATTGAAGGCGATCCCACGGATGCACTGGCATGGTACCAGTCAGGGGTATGCTACGAATTGCTGGGGGATAAGCATATTCCAGAAGCTATCAGTGCCTATTCCGCTGCGATCCGCATCAGGCCGTCGGATCCCGATTATTATTACCGCCGGGCTACCCTGGAATTCTCGGAAAAAAAATACAAAGCCGCCATCGCCGACCATAACCAGGTCATTGTCCACTCGGACAAATCCAATCCCGGCACCTCCTATACATCGGCCTATTACTACCGGGGTAAATCAAAGCTCGCCGTGAACGATGTCTCCGGTGCATGCAACGATTTTAAACAGGCGGCCGATCTCGGTATGCAGGAGGCAACGCGGGACTTCGGCTCCTACTGTGCAGTGCAGGACAGTGCCGGTACAAACCAGGTCATCCGGCAGAAGCGGGTGCCGTTTGCCAACCAGCAAAAGCAGCAGGGGGCTGTCCCGGGCGATATCACCCCGGCACAACTGGTGAGCTGGCTGATGGAAGTCGCTTACGGAAAAATAACTGGGGCTGATCTGATCAAAAGCCTGGGTGGAGACCTGCCCGTTCAGTTCAACGGGGAAAGTATAACGGTATCGGATATGTGTAAACGGCTGGTGGCTACGGAAAATATTGCTGTACTCAAGGCTGAGCTGGTGAAGGATAATTATGACCTGCTGACTGGGTTAAAAGTTACCACCGCCAACGCCCCCTCTAAAAAGTAAACTATTTCCTTCATCATAAAATAATCAATCATGTCACTTTCTGCACACCTCAGCAATTCGAATGGTCCTAAAAGAATACTGGCGCTGGACGGCGGCGGCATCCGCGGAGCGCTTACCCTTGGCTATCTGCAACGCATCGAGGATATACTGAGGCAGCAGCGCGACAGTGATCCGGATTTTGCCCTGAGCGATTATTTTGACCTGATCGGCGGCACCAGCACTGGTTCCATCATCGCTTCCTGCCTGGCCACCGGTATGAAAGTGGCGGAAATCAGGGACATGTACATGAGCCTCGGCGGAAAAATCTTCGGTAAAAAATATAAATGGTGGAATATTTTCCAGGTAGACAGCCTGCTGCATGCCAGTTACGACCAGGCCCCGCTGGAAGAAGAACTCAGGAAAGTTTTTGGCGATATCATGCTCGGCAGCGACCACATTAAAACCGGGCTTTGCATTATTGCCAAAAGAGCGGATACGAACAGCGTCTGGCCGCTGATTAACCATCCCGGCGGAAAATATTATGACTCCCCCGACGGCAGGAACAAAGACATCCTGTTGTGGAAGGCGGTGCGGGCCAGCGCTGCTGCACCTACTTATTTTCTTCCGCAGGTCATCGATGTAGGGGGCGCAATGGGCAAGGCCGCTTTCGTGGATGGCGGCGTTAGTATGGCCAATAACCCTGCTCTCCAGCTGCTGATGGTCGCTACGCTGCAGGGATTTCCTTTTCACTGGAAGATGGGCGACAGCAATATCCTGCTGGTATCGGTAGGGACCGGTATGAGCCGCTGGGAAAAATTGCCCGACAACGTGGAGAAAAATAATTTATTAAACTGGGCACAGCAGATACCGGATATGCTGATGCAGGATGCGAGCTGGCATAACCAGGCTATCCTGCAGTGGCTTTCCTCCTGTGAAACACGCTGGCAGATCGATGCGGAAACGGGTGACTTAAGCAAAGACCTCATCACTTCCGGCGGAGATAACAAAGCCCTGCTCTCCTACCTGCGCTACAACTGCTGGCTGGATGCCGACCACCTCAGCACCCTTATGAAAAAGCCGTATTCCGGCAAGGAAGTAGCTGATCTGGTTGAAATGAGCAACGCGGCGAGCCGGTTTGAACTCTATGACATCGGTACCCGCGACGCTGCCGAAAAAGTACAGGACATTCATTTCCCAACCAGCTTCCTGCCGGCAAAGGAAACCGCATGATCAATGGATTAATATTCATCCTTTCAAACAATACAAATGGGAACAGTCGGTCTCGTGGCAAAACCACTTTGCTTTATTATCATGCCTTTCGGAAAAAAACCGGATACCAACGGGCATTTCATAGATTTCGACTATATCTACAACGAGTTTATAAAAAAGGTGATCGAAGCCTGCGGCCTTTCCCCCATCCGGGCGGACCAGGAAATGATCGGCGGCATCATTCAGAAACCCATGTACGAGCGACTGGTGCTCTGTGACTATGCCATTGCCGACCTGACGACCGGAAACCCCAATGTGTTTTATGAATTGGGCGTTCGGTTTACCGCCAAGCCATACACTACTTTTTCTATTTATGAATCCCAGTCAAAGCCTCCTTTTGACTTGAACGACGTCCGCTGCTTTCCTTACAGCCTCGCAGACGGAAAAATTGCTGACCTGGACAACAGCATCAGCAAACTATCGGGGTTCATCAACGGGGTGAAGGCGCAAAAGGGAACCGACAGCCCGGTATACCAGTTACTGGGCGACATCAGTTTTTCGCATAACCTGCCCCACGAAAAGCTGGAGTTGCTTCGAAGCGAAGCTGATTTTAATGCCGCGCTCAGTGGGTGCCTGGATGCCATCCTGAAAAGTGCGGGCACGCCGGACCAGAAGGGAACGGCGATCAGTGAGCTGTCCAATGGGTTGGGCGACAAGGACAATTGGGATGTTTCGGTCTGTATTGAAATTCTGCTGGCGCACCGCTCAGCGGAAAGTTATACGGAGATGACGCGGTTCATCGAAACCCTGCCGGCTTTTTTAAAGAACAGTACCCTGATGCGCGAACAATATGGATTTGCGTTAAACCGCACAGGCCGAAGGGATGAAGCCGTACATATTTTACAACAGGTGATTGCAGAAAAAGGGGCGAACAGCGAGACCTGCGGCCTGCTCGGCCGGGTGTACAAAGACAAATACAACGAAGCGAAAACGGTAAATCCACTCCGCGCCGCCGGTTTCCTGGACCGGGCCATCGACAGCTACCTCGATGGTTATAAAGCCGACATGCGCGACTTTTACCCTGGCATCAACGCGGCCACGCTCCTGTATATTAAAAAAGATCCCGCAGCGGCTGACCTGGCCAAAGTGGTGGAGTTTTCGGTGCATTCCCACCTGGACAGGAAATCGAACCGGGTAGCGTCAACCGGTGGCGGCAATTACGATGATTATTGGCCCTACGCTACCTTGCTGGAGCTGGCGGTGATACAACAGGATACGGGAAAAGCGATTAAGTGTCTTTCTGCCGTCCTTGCCATTCCGGCCGAACGCTGGCAGCTGAAGACGACCGCCGACAACCTGAACCTTCTCGCGGGCGAAACCGGCTGGGTGAAGGAACTGGCCACCGAACTGCTTGCCTAATCATTTACAATAAATTAAACCCCACGGCAATTTTTTTGTATTTTATGGCATGGAATTTCTGTTGCTGCGGTCATTCGACAATTATATCAACGCTGGCATTTTGCTCGCCAGGCTGGATGAAGAAGGGATTACAGGTTATCTCAAAGATGCCTATACGGTGACGATCGACCCCATCCTGTCCAATGCAGTCGGCGGCATCAAGCTGATGGTTCACCCGGATGATTTCGAAGAGGCGGCTGCCTTGCTGGCAGGCTATGATAAAGATTACCGCGAATCGCTGAGCTGCCCGCAATGCGGTTCAAAAAATATTGAGTACATCAGCCGGCCAGGGGTAAAGAACTGGCTGACGGCGATTGTGTCCTGGCTGTTTTCCAGCTATGCGGTGGCCCCGGAACAAGTGTACCACTGCTTCAACTGCAATTACGAATTTACCGATCTGCCTGAGCAACCCGTTGCTGCCACCGGCACCTGATTGCCAGACGCTCTTCACTGTTGCTGTTGCTGCTGCATCATTTCAAGGTGGTGGCGGTAGGAATTGCCGTTGATTCTAGTGCTGGTTGTTAACGGCAGTTCCGGAAGGGAAGCAGCGGTTTCTCCGGTTATACTGCCGTCTTCATAGGAAATTGTAACGCCCACTTCAAGCACGTGGGATGAAGTACCCCGGTAAGTGCCTTTGACCGGTGACACATCGCTGAAACTGCGTCCTGTGGCAAGGCGCACATGCAGGTCGTTAACGATACAGTTGTTGGTGGGATCGAGTCCGAGCCAGCCATAAAAAGGAATATAGGCTTCCACCCAGGCATGGGTAGCACCTTCGCCGCGCATACCGTTTTTATTCGGGCAGATATAGCCACTGACATAGCGGGCGGGGATGCCCATGGTATGTAGGGTCACCAGCAATACATGGGCAAAATCCTGGCAGACGCCGGCCTTTAAACTCCAGACCTCGTCGAGCGTGGATTCCACATCGGTTACCCCGCTGTTATAGGTAAAGTTGTTGAAGATAAATTCATTCAGCGTCAGGGAAACCGCCAGGGGGCTGAGTCCTCCTGCCTCGGTAATCTCGGGGATTGACTGCAGTTCTCCCAGCGCATTGAAGCGTTCCGTTTTTATAAAATCGATGTAGGGAAAACTGTGGCGGATATCATCCAGGTGGCGCCATTGCATAACAGCCGGGTTATCATCGGCGGGCAATGGTTTGGCGGTTACTGTAACTTCAATATGGGAATCGATGACCATTTCGCGGTGGGTCTCGGCGTAAGTAAAAGACCCGATCGTATTGCCGTAGTAGTCCTCGTACAGTTCAACAGGCGGCTCACCGGTAATTTTCAGGTCCTGCCGGGTTACTTCCTGGTACGTATCTTTCAAAGGGAACAGGATGATCTGGTTGGCACTGTCTCTCACCGGTTGTTCGTACCTGTAACGGGTGACGTGTCTGATATTGAATCGGGGCATGAAAAAGATGTTGTTAATGCAAATAAAAAAAATATCAGGTATAGGCAAAATAGTGCTGGTTAAGTGCCGACCCGATTTCATTCAAAGCGGTATTGGTACTTTCCAGGTATTCATGCAGACCCTGTTCAAGAATACTGTCTGCCGTTGAATAATTGACCCGGCTTTTCAGCTTGCCGATCAGGAATTCAATATGCTGGTAGCTGTCGGCATTGCGGTCATTTCTCAGTCGCATGAAATAGCGCATGAGCTGGTTGATGGAATACAGCACCGACCGGGGAAAATCCCGGTTCAGTACAATGAGTTCCACCACGCGTTTTGCTTCAAAACCGCTGCGGTAAGTTTTCAGGTATAATTCGTAGCCGGAAATAGACATCAGGAGGTATTTCCAGTAGGTGATGTCTCCTGAATTGATTTCTTCGGTTACGTTGCTGAATTTAACGTCGAGTATTGCGGCCGACTGGGTGGCGCGTTCGATAAATTTGCCGAGGTTGATGAAGGCGTATCCTTCTCCCCTGCTCATCGTGATGTCCACCGTACCGTAATAGAGCAGGTTTTGTTTGATGAGGATATCGAGGACACTAACGGGGTCGTCCCGGTGCAGCCAGTCGACCAGGTGTTCATCGCGGATGGTATGGTAGAAATCGTTTAGGCATTGCCAGAGTTCTTTGGTGATGTGGTCCTGGACGCTGCGGGCATTTTCGCGGGCCTTGGTAACGATGCTGACCACCGAATTCGGATTTTCCCTGCTGGTCACCATATATTGCAGCACCGTTCGCGAGTCATTCCCGATGAGGGCATGCTCCTCGTTTTCGAGGTAGGTAAATATCTCGAGTACCGGTGCCCAGGAAAAATCGTGCAGGTCATCCTGCGAAGAAGCATAATTGATCCGGAGCATGCGTAAAATGCCATCGGTTCTTTCCATATACCGGCTCATCCAGTATAAACTATCGGCCACCCTGCTTAACATGTAAAAAACTGTTTAGTCTGATATGTTGTTGCTGTCCTTATTGCCGCTGTACAAGTGTGCGACGCCACTGCTGCTGAAACGGGACAGGCTGCCGGGCCCCTCATCTTCTTTTCAGGTTGCCGGTTTTCAGCCGGTCAGGTAGCCAGTACCCAGGTGTCTTTGCTGCCTCCGCCCTGGGAAGAGTTGACGACCAGGGAGCCTTCCCGCAGGGCGACGCGGGTTAGTCCGCCCGGAACGATTTCGATGCCACCCGGCCCGCACAGCGCGTAAGGGCGCAGATCGATTCGGCGTGGCTGGAGGCGGCCATTCATATAGCACGGTGCGGAAGACAGGCTGATAATGGGCTGGGCGATGAACTGCCTGGGATCCTTTAAGACTTCCAGCCGATAGGCAGCGATTTCGGCGTCACTGGCCGCGTGGCCCATGAGCATGCCATAGCCGCCGCTGCCATTGGTTTTCTTGATGACCATGTTGCTGATGTTGTTGAAGACATTGGTGAGATGGTCGGGATTTTCCAGCTGGTAGGTGGGAACGTTTTTTAATATGGGCTCCTCGTTCAGGTAGTATTTGATCATATCGGGTACATAGCTGTAAATCGCCTTGTCGTCCGCCACACCATTCCCCACTGCGTTTACGATAGCCACGTTTCCTTTGCGGTAGGCGCTCATGAGGCCGGCTACACCCAGTGCGCTGTCTGCGTTGAAGACGAGGGGATCAAGGTAGTCGTCATCCACGCGCCGGTAGATGACGTCCACCTGCTGGAGGCCCGTGGTGGTCTTCATAAAAACGCGGTGGTTATTTACGACCAGGTCGCGGCCTTCCACCAGTTCCACGCCCATCAGCCGGGAGAGGGTAGTATGTTCAAAATAGGCCGAGTTGTAGATGCCCGGTGTAAGGACAACGATGGTGGGGCTCTCAATTTGACGGGGCGAGAGGGAGACCAGGTTGCGGTGCAGCATCGTCGGGTAATTCATCACCGGGCGTACGTTGTTTTTCGGGATCAGGTCGGGGAAGATGCGCTTGGTGATTTCCCGGTTTTCCAGCATATAACTAACGCCGCTGGGTGTACGCAGGTTATCTTCGAGAATATAAAAGGTGCCATCGCTGTTGCGGATGAGGTCGATACCGGCAATGTGCACATAAATATCATAGGGAACCGGGAAGTTGTGCATTTCCCGCAGGTAATGGGGGCAGCTGTAGATCATATCGATGGGCACGATGCCGTCCTTGATGATGAATTGCTCGTGGTACACGTCCTTCAAAAAAAGGTTGAGTGCTTTCAGCCGTTGTTTGATACCCGATTCGATATATTCCCATTCGGCGGCGGTGATAATTCGGGGTATGATATCGAAAGGGAATATTTTTTCGATGCCTTCCCCGCTGCTGTATACCGTGAAGGTGATGCCCTGGCTCATGAAAAGTCGCCGGGCCTGCTCCTCTTTCTTATTGAGTTCGTCGATGGTGAGCGCTTCCAGGAAGGCAACGGCTCCCCGGTATTGCTCCCGGACGGTGCCCTTGCTGTACATTTCATCCCAGGTTTGGGCATCGACCAAATAGTTATTTAGCAAACCGGTGTCTTGCATGGCTAATGTTTTGGTTTTATAGGCAGCCAGCAGTCGTTGAAGTACTGTTTTCAAATATACCGATTAGGAAGGTAAACGCGATCCTGCAGTTTACCGGCCAATGAGATCTTTGGCGTTGGGCAGCAGGCGATCTTGCTGCATTTTAGCGGCGCACGCTTTACCTTTACCCGATGAAGTGTATAGCGATGATACCCGCCCGGTATGCGGCGACGCGTTTCCCAGGCAAGCTGATGCAGGTACTTGCAGACAAGCCGGTGATACGGCACACGTACGACAATACCGTGGCTACCGGGTTATTTGATGAGGTGTGGGTGGCAACGGACAGCGAGCTCATTTACCAGGAGATAGTAAGCCATGGCGGGAAGGCGGTGATGAGCAGGGTGGTGCATGAAAGCGGCAGCGACCGGATTGCCGAAGCGGTGGCGGGGATGGAAGCGGATATCGTGGTGAATGTGCAGGGCGATGAACCGTTTGTTGCAAAGGAGCCCCTGGAAAAGCTGCTGGCTGTTTTCAGTGGAAGCGATGGCGCAGCGGTGCAGGTCGCTTCTCTGATGCAGGTTTTGTCTGACCAGCGGTTTATCAGGGATGAGAATTATGTAAAAGTGGCGGTGGACCTGCAATTCAATGCCCTGTTTTTTTCAAGAAGTGTGATTCCCTATCCGCGGGATACCGCCCGGGTTCCCGTTTATTATGAGCATATTGGTGTGTATGCCTTCCGGAAAAAGGCGCTGCTCGATTTTACTGCCTGGCCGGCCACGCCGCTGGAGCTGGCAGAAAAAATTGAATGCCTGCGTTACCTGGAACATGGCGTGAAGATAAAAATGGCAGTTACGGCATATATGGGGGTTGAAATTGATACCCCGGAAGACCTGGAACGAGCCGGGGCGCTGTTAAGCCGCTAGGCGGGTGCATTGTACAGGACAGATAAAGCTGCCGGTGGCTGGAAAAACTTTTTTATGCAGGACCACAAAAACGGGTTACCGGCCATTTTTGTCCAGTCATCGATAAAAAAGTCCGATAAACCGAAATCATTTATTTCCGCGGCTTCTGCGATGCATCTTTGTATCAGCAAGAACGAAATATCCAAATCCAACGAAAGCGCCGACAATATCCCAACGAAAACCAACTCATCCAATCCTGAAAAAATCAAGAACAGTCCAATCCTTAGTAAAGCCCATATCCCAATCCTAAGAAAGCCCTGACCAGTAAATCCCTGAAAAGCCATTTATCCAAACCCTGAAAAGCCGATTACGCGAAAATCCTTATCCCTGTATCAACCCTTAATCCATTATCCGTTAAAAGCTGCCATCGTACTCAGAAGTCAAACCCTGCCATCTTTTTAAGCAAGTCTTTTCTGAGCAAATACTTAAACGCACCACGACCAACGTCCTGGTGCGTTATTTATTTATTGGCCGGCTTTACTTACCTTACCTGTTCAACCAACTGCCCGATTGCTTATGGATACCAACAGGCTTTTCCGCTGGTCAGCCGTCGCTGCCCTTGCCGGATTTATATTCGGTTTCGATACCGTGGTTATCTCCGGTGCCAACCAGCCCATCAAAGATTTATGGCATACCTCAAAGCTGTTTCATGGCGTATTTATTATGTCGATGGCACTGTGGGGCACGGTCGTTGGCGCGCTGACAGGTGGAATACCGTCGCAGCGCTATGGCCGTAAAAAAGTGCTGTTCTGGATCGGTGTTATGTTTGCCGTCTCTGCCCTGGGTTCCGCGCTGGCGCCGAATCCTTATGTATTTTCTTTCTTTCGGTTTATCGGTGGGCTGGGCATTGGGGTCTCTTCAGTTGTGGCGCCGACCTATATATCGGAAATTTCCACGCCTTCCACGCGTGGTCGGCTGACGGCCATGTACCAGTTCAATATCGTATTCGGTATTTTGATTGCCTACCTGTCTAATTATTTCCTGGCAGGCGTGGGCGGTCCGAACGACTGGCGCTGGATGCTGGGGGTGCTGGCCATTCCGTCTGTTCTTTATACCCTTATGGTGGTGGGGGTGCCGGAAAGCCCGCGCTGGCTGATCTCGGAGCGGAATGATCTGGCTGGCGCCAAAAAGATCGTGGAGCAGATCGGTATAGCAGATCCGGGGGCAGAGATCAAAGCTATCCTGGAAGCGAACCAGCATGAGTCTGCCCCGGGCACTACCGAGGCATTTTTCAGCGCAAAACATGCGCGGATTATCTGGCTGGCCTTCTTTATAGCCTTTTTTAACCAGTTATCGGGGATCAATTTTATCCTGTATTATGCGCCGGAAATATTAGCCCGCATCGGGCTTGGCGCAAAGGAATCTCTCCTGAATTCGATTGCCATCGGGGGCACCAACCTCATTTTTACGTTTGTAGGCCTGTACCTGATCGACCGGCTGGGGCGCAAAACGCTGATGATAATTGGGTCTTTTGGTTATATCGGCAGCCTTTCTATGGTCGCCTGGTGTTTTAAGACACAGGCTGGTCCGGGTTTGCTGATGTTGTTTTTATTGCTGTTCATCGCCTCGCATGCAATCGGGCAGGGCGCGGTGATCTGGGTGTTTCTATCCGAAATTTTCCCCAATAAAATCAGGGCGCTTGGCCAGTCATTCGGTGCCAGTGTTCACTGGATTTTTGCTGGGGTGATTACCCTGATCACGCCGGTATTCCTGGATGAGCACGATGGTATTCTGAAGGATGACCCCTGGATAATCTTTTTGTTCCTTGCGGGTATGATGGTGCTGCAGCTTATCTGGGTGCTGACGCGGATGCCGGAAACGAAAGGCGTGTCGCTGGAAGCGCTGGAAAGCAGGCTCAGCGGGTAGGCCGCGTGTGTATATTCCTGTAATTTCGCGCTAAATAATCAGACATGGCATACAGGAATTTTAAGATGGTAGGCTTTGTCGTGTATGGCAGGGGCAGTTTCAACCAGCTGGCGGAAATTTTGCAGCCCCACCGTAAGAACGGGCAGCCGATGGTGTTCCTCGTCGATCATTTTTTTGAAGGCAAATCCCTGCCAGGCCGCATCCCGCTGCAGGGGAACGATAAAATCATTTTCGTGGAGGTTACCCATGAGCCCAAGACAAAATATGTAGATGCGCTGGCGGCTGGCCTGAAAGACGAATTTGGGAGCGTCAGCGGGGTGATTGGTATCGGTGGCGGGTCTTCCATGGATCTCGCCAAAGCCGTTTCACTGATGATGACCAATCCTGGATCGGCGGCCGATTACCAGGGCTGGGATTTGGTAAAGAATCCGGGTGTGTACAAAGTCGGCATCCCCACGCTGAGCGGCACCGGTGCAGAAGTATCGCGGACTACAGTATTGACCGGGCCGACCAAAAAACTGGGGATGAATTCTGATTTCACGCCTTTCGATCAAATTATCCTGGACCCGGAGCTGACGGCAAACGCGCCGGCGAACCAGCGTTTCTATACGGGAATGGATTGCTATATCCATTGTATTGAAAGCCTGCAGGGTACTTTTCTCACTGAGTTCAGCAAAAGTTACGGGGAAAAGGCGTTACAGCTCTGCCAGAAAGTGTTTGTAGAGAAAGACCAATGGGACGAATCCTGCGATGACATGCTGATGATGGCTTCCTATGCCGGCGGCATGAGTATCGCCTATTCGCAGGTTGGGGTAGCCCACGCCGTTAGTTACGGTCTCAGTTACCTGCTGGGCACCAAACATGGCATCGGCAACTGCATTGTGATGAACCACCTGGACGAGTTTTACCCGGACGGCGTGAAAGAATTTAAGTACATGGTGGAGAAGAATAATATTGACATTCCCAAAGGGATCTGCAGCGGGTGTACCGACGAAGACCTTGAGAAGATGATCGATGTGTCTATGGTGATGAAACCGCTTTGGGAAAATGCGCTGGGGAAAGACTGGGAAAAAATTATGACCAGGGGCAGGCTCCGTGCGTTGTACGAAAAATTATAACCGTTCCTCACTTCAACATTATGCAGCAGAAAAAATACCTCAGCTACCTGGGTCTCACCGCCGCATTCGGAACGAAAAGGACGAAGGAAATCCTGTATATCAATCCTACGGCGCCACCCGAAAGAAAAGACCCGGAACGCGTGGTGGTTACTGTGTATGATTATACCCCCGACCGCCTGGAAGAACGGAAATCGGATGCGGTAAAAGATTGTTTCCGGTATGCCGCATCTCCGGATAACTGCTGGATAAATATGGATGGCCTCCGCAAGGCCGATGTGGAAGAGGTCTGCCAGCATTTCAACGTTCACCCGCTCATTACCGAAGACATTCTCAGTATCAACCAGCGGCCGAAAATGGATGAGGTGGAAGGCCGGCTATTCTGCCTGCTGAATATGCTTTATTTTAATGACCAGAATAAAACGGTGGAGACCGAGCAGATCAGTATCGTGCTCGGCGATCATGTGGTGCTCAGCTTTCAGGAAGATGCGGGCAGGGATGTATTTGAGCCGCTTCGTACCAAATTGAGAATTGCCAAAAGCCAGGTCCGCCAGCGGGGAACGGACTACCTGCTGTATGCGATGCTGGACATGATAGTGGACAATTATTACCTGGTGATGGAAAAGCTGGGCGAACAGGTAGAAGCGGTGGAAGAAGAAGTAATCAGGACCAGTAATACCCGCTCACTGGCGCGCATCAACCAGCTGCGCAAAGAATTGATTGTACTGAAGCGGAATATTGCTCCGGTCCGGGAGCTGGTCAACGGCTTCATGCGCAGTGAAAGCGACCTGCTGGAAGACCGCACCACCAAATATTTTAAAGACATTTACGATCATATCGTGCAGGCTTTTGATCTTACTGAAAACTACCGGGAAATGATGATGAGTATGCAGGACGTATATATCAATAACGTAAACCTGCGTATGAACGAGGTGATGAAGGTGATGGCCGTGGTGACCTGCCTGATGGCACCGGCTACCGTTATCGGGGGCATCTTCGGGATGAACTTTGAACGCATTCCCTATCTCCACAATAAATACGGATTTTTTATCGCCGTAGCACTTATGCTGCTGATTCCCGTCTGGATGATTGGCGTCTTCCGCCGCCGGGGCTGGTTCTAATCGTTTAAAGTTCGGCCAGCGGAAGTTCGTAGAAATAGTCACTCACCCGCTGGCAGCCATTTTTTTCATAGACCGCCTGGGCCGTGTAATTGTCATTGCCGGTTTGTAAGAGCAACCAGGCGGCGCCCCTCTCGCGGCCATGTGCGGCGGCAGCATCCAGCAGTTTTTTGGCAATGCCTTTCTGCCGGTGCGCGGCAGCCACATACAGGTCGTTCAGCAGCCAGGCCGGCAGCAGGCGGACCGAGGAGAATATCGGGTACAGCTGGGTGAAGCCGGCCAGTTTATCCCCCTCGAAGGCACAAAAAATTACCGATTCGTCCCGGTCTATCCGTTCCAGGAGGAATTTCCTGGCGGCAGCGATATCGGCCGGCTGGCGATACCAGGTACGATAGAGATTGAACAGGTCGGTCAGGTCCCCAATATCTTCCCGGGTAGCACGGCGGACGGTAATCATAACAACGAGGTTGATAATGCATCCTAAATATACTGATTAGGGCAACCCGGGCCACTATATCAGATAGTATCCGTAATTTTTACCTTTAGCAAATATGCCTATGTGGAGTGAACTGTTAATGGTCGCAGCAGCGGTTATCATCCTGTTGCTTGTTGTGGTCCTGGTGATTTTGTTACAGCGGAGCCGGACTGCCCCGGGTGAGCAGCCCGCGTTGCTGCTCACCCGGCTGGATGCGCTGCAATCAGGGATGAAAGAGGATTTCCGGCTGAACCGCGCCGAAAGCGCCATGCTGGCCAAAGACAATCGCGCCGAGCTGGCGCTGGCCATCCGCGAACTGAAACAGGAGCTCACACAGTCGCTGGAGCAGGTGGCCCGCGATAACCGGGAAACGCTCCGGCAGCTGATTGGCACCATCGAAGAAAACAGCCGGACCGCCAGGGAAAGTCTTTCCTCCGGAATCAAAGAATTTATGGCGGCGGAGAAAACAAGGGGGGATGAACTGTCGGCACTCTTACAGTTTGCCAGCGGCAGAACGACCGAGCAGCTGGAAAAAATAAATGGCCAGATGGAGGCGCGGCTGTCGGCACTGGCCAAACAGGATAAAGAAGACAGCCAGCTGATGCGGCAATCGCTGGAGCAGGCGCTGGACCGGTTCGGCGAAAAATTCGACAGGAGTGTACAGTCCTTCAATGCCCTGCAGAAAGAAAAGTTTCAACAACTGCAGCAACAACAGGTACTCATGACCGAGAGTAATGAGAAAAAGCTGGAAGAGATGCGCAATACGGTGGATGAAAAACTACAGAAGACACTGAATGAAAGGCTCGGACAGTCTTTCGAGATGGTCAGTCGCCAGCTCGAAAGCGTTCAGAAAGGACTTGGGGAAATGCAGCACCTGGCGCAGGATGTAGGCGGGCTGAAGCGCGTGCTCAGCAATGTGAAAATGCGGGGTGGAATCGGCGAGGTACAGCTTGCTATGCTGCTGGAGCAGTTGCTGGCGCCCGACCAATATGCGGCGAATGTTAAAACCAAAGCCGATGCCACCGAACTGGTAGAGTTTGCCATCCGGCTGCCGGGCCGGGATGAAAATAAAAGCGTGGTATGGTTACCGGTAGATGCAAAATTTCCGAAAGATGTGTATGAAAAGCTCCAGGACGCCTATGAAAAGGGCGAGCCGGCAGAAATAGAGGCGGCCTCAAAAATCATGGAGCAGGTCATAAAAAAAATGGCGAGGGATATCCGTGACAAATACATTGACCCGCCCAATACGACAGACTTTGCCATTATGTTCCTGCCGTTTGAGGGGATTTATGCGGAAGTGGTCAGGAAAGCCAGCCTGCTTGATGTGTTGCAGCGCGAGTGTAAAGTGATTGTGACGGGTCCAACCACGCTTGCCGCCATATTGAACAGTCTCCAGATGGGGTTTCGTACCATGGCGCTGCAGCAGCGTAGCAGCGAGGTCTGGAATATCCTGGCCGGTGTAAAAGCGGAGTTTGGTAAGTTCAGCGGGTTGATGGAGAAAGCACAGAAAAATATACAGCTGGCCAGCAGCCAGATGGATGAGCTGATCGGCAAACGTACCCGTGCCATCACGCGAAAACTGCAGGATATCACCGACCTGCCGCAAGCGGTGCATACGCCGGAACTGCCCGCTGTCTCAACAGGTGAAAACGGGTCTGACGATAATTAAAGAAAGATGTCAATTAATTCAGCATGCTGAGAAACGCCGCTACCTGTGTATTCTTTGTGTTTATCCTGGCACCGCATCTCCTGTGTGCACAGCAATGGATTCGCATCAGCCAGCTGGGCTATCCCGAAGATGCGGTGAAGACGGCGGTATGGTGCAGTAAAGGGAAAGCGGTACCGCCGACATTTTTACTCCGCGATGCGGTGACAGGTAAAACCGTTTACCGTGCCTCAACCGGGCGTCCATTCGGAGCCTGGGGACCGTTTGCGCAAACCCTTCGCCTTCCATTCACTGCCATCACCCGGCCCGGCCACTATATCATCGTGTGCGGTGATGCCCGCTCCCCCGAATTTGTGATCAGCAACACCGCGTATTCCGGCGCCACCGATTTCCTGTTAAATTATATGCGGCAGCAGAGAAGCGGGTTTAACCCGTTTTTGCAGGACTCCTGTCATACCGGTGACGGGTATACGATTTATGGTCCCATGCCCGACAAGACCCGGATTGATGCAGCCGGCGGGTGGCATGATGCCAGTGATTACCTCCAGTATGTTACCACGTCTGCCAATGCCACGTATCACCTGCTGGCGGCCTGGCGCGATTTCCCGGAGGTTTTTTCCGATACGCACCTGGCCAATGGACTGCCCGGCACAAACGGCGTTGCTGATGTATTGGATGAAGGACGATGGGGTCTGCAATGGCTGCTTAAGATGAACCCGCGCGACAACTGGCTGTTCAACCAACTGGCCGATGACCGCGACCATGCGGGGTTTCGCCTGCCCAACCGCGATTCCGCAGACTATGGCATGGGCAAGGGCGGCCCGCGGCCGGTTTATTTCATAACAGGTGAGCCGCAGGGACTCGGAAAATATAAAAATAATACCACGGGAAAGGCATCCGCCGCGGGTAAATTCACCAGTGCTTTCGCGCTTGGGGCTACGCTATTTAACAATACTGACACCGCGCTGGCTGCATTGCTGCGCCACAAAGCCATCAGCGATTATACCGTGGGGCGTGCATTTCCCGGCGTAACCCAAACCGCGCCGAACCTGGCACCATATTATTATGCCGAAGACAACTGGACCGATGATATGGAACTCGCCGCCGCCAGCCTTTACCGGCTAACCGGTGCCCCGGCATATGCCATCGAGGCACAGCAATATGCTCAAGCAGAAAAGGTTACGCCCTGGATGGGCGCCGATACCGCCAGGCATTACCAATGGTACCCATTTCACAATTTTGGACATTATGAACTGGCGCGGAATGCCGGGCAGGCAGCGAGGAATAAACTCGCAGGCTGGTACCGCGACGGCATTGAACGGGTGTGGAAAAAAGCAGGCGCAAATGCTTTTTTCCGCGGCATCCCCTTTATCTGGTGTTCCAATAACCTCACGGTCTCCTTTGCCATACAGTGCTGGTTATACCGGGAAATGACAGGTGATACCCGGTACCGGGAACTGGAGCAGTCCTGCTTCGACTGGTTATTTGGTTGTAATCCCTGGGGTGCCGGCATGGTATATGGCCTTCCGGCCGATGGCATTACGCCAAAGGACCCCCACTCATCTTTGTCGGTACTCAATCATTACCCCCTCAACGGAGCCCTGCTGGATGGCCCGGTCTCCGGCAGCATTTTTAATAACCTGCGGGGACTTACGCTTTTTCACGCTGATGCCTATGCGCAGTTTCAGTCGGACCTCGCCGTTTATCATGACGACGCCGGTGATTACAGTACCAATGAGCCGACGATGGATGGCACCGCCAGCCTGGTCTACCTGATGGCGCAGAAAGAAGCCGCCGCTAAGCGGGCTGCCGGCCGGCAACCCACCATTGATCACGGCGCGATCACCCGCGGTGACCGGACCGAAAAAAAGCTGGCCCTCCTATTTAGTGCCGATGAATTTGCCGACGGAGGGGAATCGATA
>JBBROE010000043.1:0-29632 GCA_038229695.1 Chitinophagales bacterium
AACGCTGAGCCCTTTCAACAAATCGTATTTCATCCCAAACGTGCCGTAGGTGCGGTAGGTGTTGTCTTTGGAGAGCGCGTTTGCGGCAGTCCACCTAGGATTTTCAATGTCGTTTCCTCCCCGATAATAAACACTGCCGTGAGTAAGGGGGTTTTCATACGGCAGGCCCATCAGGTTTACACTGCGGGGCGTAAACATCAGGAAGCCAAATACTGAAGAAACATCCGGGCCGCCGCCGCCGCCATTGGCGCCAACAATAGGGGTCTGGAAGTCGGTAATGGCGAAATTGAGCACGGCATTCATCGTAAAGTTGTTGGAAAGCTTCGCGGTTCCGCCGATACCAAAATTGTTTTTATAAACCCGGTTATTGGGCGTGAAACCTTCATCATCCATGTAACTATAATTGGCGTTGAAGGTGGTTTTGTCACTCGATGCGGCCACGTTAATGGAACTGGTGCTTACAATACCGGTTCTGAAGAAGTTGGGAACACTGTTATACGCTCTATAGTCCTGGGTCTTGCCGGCACCGTACAGGGCGGGGTAGGCGGCCTGAACCGATGGAGAATAGGCCACCTGCAAAGGCGGGTTGGTAAAATGTGGACCCCAGTTACTGAAGGCTGCCGAAGGCACCAGGTCGAAACCTCCGCCCCAGTTGTTCTGGTAATCGGGAAGGTTGGACACTTTGTTGGTGAAGAGGGACTGTGAGGCGGTGATTTCAAATTTCTTGGCAATCTTCCGGCCCGAGCCGTTTTTTGTGGTGATGAGGATCACGCCATTGCGGGCCGCTTCTCCATAAAGGGTTGCAGCGGCAAGTCCTTTCAGCACATTCACACTTTCGATATTGTTGGGGTCAAGGTCCAGGAAACGACTGGAGGAAGAAGTACCACCACCGTACTGGAAATTATCCTGGCCGTTGTTGCCGCCATCAAAAGGAACGCCGTCCACGATAAAAAGGGGAGTAGCTGGACCACCGGTGATGGTGCTCACGCCGCGGATACTGATATTGGTACCGCTACCGGAAATACCGCTGGTATTGAGAACGCTGAGCCCGGGAACCTTACCGTTGAGGACACGGCCGATATCGCCTTCCGGGCGAAGTTCCAGTTCCTTACTGCCCACTGTTGAAACGGCATAGCCGAGGGCTTTCTTTTCTTTTTTTATGCCTTGCGCTGTCACCACAACCTCTTCAAGAGCCAGGTTACTGGTGGCAAGGACAATCGTCATCGTACTACCCGTTGAAGCAGTCACCTGTTGCCTGTCGTACCCGATGCTCGAAATGATAAGGGTTGTGCCGGGTTTGGTGCTTAGTTTGAACATTCCGTTTGCGTCAGAAGTAGTACCTCTCTTGGAATTTTTTTCCTGGATGGTAGCACCGCCAACGGCATTGCCTGCATTGTCGGCAATTCGACCGGTAACTTCGATATTCTGGCCAATGGAGAACTGGACAAAAATGATCAGGGCTGCCAGGGAGCTGAGCAGTTTTCTCATGTTTATTAAGTTTGGTTAACGAAGTATTTAAAAATAAGTTAAAATGGACAAACAGTAAAATTTTAATGTTACCGGTAAATCTTCCGTAGCGAATGGCAACCTATTCCACTCCTCCCTTTGATGTATACGTAACTTGTCCGGAGTGGTTACCTCACACAAAAAAAAGGCCGCCCGGGGAAGGGCGGCCTGCAATATATGAGAATGGCTTACTGTTTCTGCAGGATAAGGGACAATCCACCCTGGTCTCCCCCGCCGTAAATGACGTCTATATTAAGGGTGATATAGCCGGTGCAGGAAAAGACATAACCTGATCCGTAAGCCGCGCTGGTTACGGTTGGGTAAGCCCCAAAATCAACTTTAGGAACTGAAGCAGCACCCGTTGCCGGGTCGATATTTACGAGCAGGGGTTTGATGACTGATCCGTAAGCAACATTGGGCCATACTTTTTCCAGGTCAATCTGGTTGGCACCTGGTCCGTCAGTTACCTGCACCAGATCCCCTGCGTTCCAGTCTGCCCAGTCATCGCGTATCACTTTATAGGTGCCGGTCATTCCACCGGTGAACGGACAAACCACGTAAGCTGTAAATGACAGGGCTGACTTGTAGGCCGGTCCTGTAACCAGTCCGCCGCCGCCGTTGTCGGCCGTGTTGTTGATGTCAAATGTTTTACCACTTTTAGTGACTGCCCGGAGAAAAAAGGTGAACAGTGTGCCGGGAGTAAAGCTGGACGCACTTGTGCCATACGCCGTGGCCAGTTCTATAGTGCTGACCGTCAGCGGTACTTTGCTGCCCGCGGTATACTGTACAGACTTTACTTTCTTCCATGTGGTTGTGTCATAAGAAGTACCCTTTTCCGCGAAAATGACAATATGATCTACAGCCTCCCCGGATGGATACTGGTGCGCAATGATACCCACCGTGGACGTGCCACTGCTGGTATTGAGGTTGGCGCTTACGGAACTGTCTTTGACCAGGTAAGTACCCAGCCCCAGGTTGTTTACATTCGTCAGCGGATTGATATTACCGCCAGTTTTTTTACACGAATCAAGCAGCGCGAAACAGGCGCCGGCCGCTATCAGACCTATCAGGAATTTCTTCATAGCTTCTTTTTTTAAGTTTATTTAATGGAGGTATTGGCCATATTATCCCAAAACACCTTCTGAACTGCGTTACCCGGATCCTTTTGGGCAGGCGCATTGGAATTCCTATTGATAAACACGGAAGGATAGAAGAAAGAATACATAAAAAACCCAGGATTAGGCACGGCAACCGCGAGCTGGATATTGGCCGGTTTTGCAGTTCTTCTCAGGTTATTGTAGGCCTCCACGCCATTGCCCCAGAGCGCGATAAAATATTCGCTCATCACCACGTTAAGCCTGGAGTCAGCCGTGGTGGCGGTATCGTAATTGTTGCCCACGAGCGTAATGTAGTCGCTGTTTTGTGCCGCTGTTGGCACAAAAGCTGGATCAGGCGATACATTAACCGTTGAAGGAAACGCTTCGACTTTATTAATAGAAGCCGTTACGCCTGCCAGGAGTAATTTTTTGGCCGTGCCTTGTGAAGATATGCCGAGTGTAAGGGCCGCCTCAGCTTCCAGGAACGAAGTAAATGATGATAACCAAATAGGGTCAATGCCCGCGCCTTGTCCACCTAATCCAAGGGACACCGTTTTTGCCTGGCTTGCGTCAAACTGACCACCGGCAGGATAGATTCCCCATGCTGTCGTGTACGAACCATCTGGCGGACCGCCGCTGTTATCTCCATGGTCTCTGCCATGATATCCCTTTCCGACGGTACAGTAGGGCGATTGATCAGGAACGCTGGGGTACCAGGAAGGAAAGGTAGAACTGCCGAATTGCGATTTGCTGAAGCATGGGGCTGTAGACGAATTGGCCCAGGAATAATTTACGACCTGGCGATAGAAGTAATAACGGAGGCGGGGGTCACCGTTAAGATTTACGGTCCCGCCATATTTTTGCGCGGCAACCAGCCACATATAGTAATTAGATAAATATTCGCCATTTCCGGTGTTCGTATAGTCAGAGGCGTAATGCGGATGCCTGCTATCTGGAGACGTGACGGAGGTACCATAACGGAACTGAAAATCCTGCGCCGGCGTATTGATTAAATTGTTTTCAGTGAGGAGCGCCTGAATTTTAGGCGTTACGGTATTGTCAACCAGGCGCGCCTGCATATAAAATTTGAATTTCAGCGTCTTTGCCAGGGTTATCCAGTTGGCGGCTTTGCCATTATAAAAAAGGTCGTTGCCATTAAAAGTTGCGCCAGGTTTTCCGAGGTCTACAATGGCGCTGTCCAAAAGCGTTTGTACGATGGCGTAATTTGCCGATCCTTTGTCCACTTTCGGCACTGTATTGACATTGCCAAGGTTTGCTTCAGTATAAGGAACATCGCCAAAATTGTCAACCAGTGTGCCCAGGGTGAAGGCCTTCAGGATGCGGGCAACCCCGGACTGGAAGTACTTACGCTGCGCCTGTGCAAGCGGTATGAGGGCATTGGCATTGGTGAAGACGCCGGTATAAGCCGTGGTCCACTGGTCATCAAAACTGGATGGTGTGTAACCATTGCGGTAAAAGGGCCCGGTCCAGTGCAGCATACGGCTCAGTTGGGCGCCATATTCGCCGGTAGAATTCCAGAAATTATTGAAATCCAATTGTACCTCATTTAAATAAAGGTCTACATCTGCAGTGGAAGGGCTGGGAAAATTCGGATTATCCAGCAGCTTATCGAATGTTTTCTTACAGGAGGAGGCACCTGCCAGCAGCAGGATGGCTACCAGGCCTGGTAATAGTTTTTTATACTGCATAATTTTTTCGTTTTTTGATTTTAGAAAGTAACCCTTAAGCTAGCCCCAAGCCGGCGGGCAGACGGACCAGATAAAAATTCAAGACCGCGGCCGTTGCTTACACCCAGCCCGGAAGCTTCAGGATCAAAATGCGTGTACTTTGGAAAATTAGGGGCGTAATAAAAAATATTGGTTCCGGAAAGACTCAGTGATACAGCACCAAAAGGAAGTTTTGCCAGGTATTTTGCCGGGAGGTTATAGGAAAGTGACGCTTCTCTCAAGCGAACCACGGTGGCATCAAAAATTGCAGACTCATCCGCGGCACCGTTAGTAATGCTGTTGCCATAATAGGCTTGGGAAGAAGAAATCTGGATATTATTCTGCTGGCCATTTTCAAGTATCCCCGGCAGGATAAAGGAAGCGGCCCGGTCAAATTCCGTGTCTTTGGTTACGCCACGGCCCAGCAGTGCACCAACGGTACCTGAAAATATTTGTCCGCCTTGTGTATAATCCCACTGCATCCTGAAGCTAAAGGCGCGGAAAGAAAGACTGCTGATACCGGTTATCTTATACAACGGGTTGGGATCGCCAATCACTGCGATGTCATTAGAGTTAATGTAATTTCCATCTGTGCCGACCAGGCGCTGGCCGGTTTTGGGATCACGCTGGAAATAATTCGACATGATGACGCCGAGGGGATAGCCATTCTTCGCAAATGTTCCTTCGTTGGAATAGCCTGCAGTGTTCACTTGGGGCAGGTAGGAAGGAATATCGGAAACGAGGCTGTTATTCAACGTATATAAGCCGGTCAGTTCCCATCTCCAATCCTTGTTTTCCACTACCGTAAGACCCAGTTGAATTTCGATTCCCTTATTGGTGACCGTGCCGGCGTTAATTTGCTGGGCAGTGAATCCTGTACTGGGATCCAGGTCCCGCCGCAGGATTTGATCACTTGCTACCCGTTTGTAGATCGTGAAATCCAGGGACACCCGGTTACCAAAAAATTTACCTTCCACACCGGCTTCGGTTTCTTTAAGCAACTCGGGCTTTAAGTTAGAGTTTGGCAATAGATGTGGGATCGAGTTAACATTGATGGAATTCCCCGTAGCGGACTGGAACACTTTCGACTGAATAAAGAGAGATGTTCTGGTCGCGTAAGGAGGGGGAAAATTGGCACTGGTGGAATAACCAATCCTGAATTTAAGATAATTAATCGTGGAATTATTCTGCAGGGCAGGGATAACGGAAGTCGGAATGAAAGAAAGCGCGACGTTTGGATAAAATATGCTCCTGTTATTCTCCTCAACCGTCGATTTCCAGCTATTTCTTCCGCCAAGTGTAAGGAAAGCCCAATCCCTAAAACCTAGCGTCCCTGTCGCGAAAGCACCGAGGCTGAGAGTCTCAGAGGAATAGACAAGTGATGATCCATTTTCACTGGTTGTCGTATGGTTAATAAAATTCGCGTGATTCATCAGGCCATACACCAATTGCTGGGAACTGGTCAAGCCAGTCTGTTCGTAAATATCTTTCCGTGCGTTGACACCGGCTTCGACATTCAGGTTTAAATCCCGGTTTATCTTACTGCTATAGGTCAGCAACAACGTATGATCCCAAATAATGCTGGTTCCGTTGGAGGTGCGCAGTATTCCTGTGGGAGTGGCTACGCCGCCTTTATTCTGAGAATACTCCTGGTATTCGCTGTAATTATCATAGCCAATCCGGTACGATATGCCCAGTGCTTTTGAGAGGTCATATCGGGAAGTCAGCTGTCCGTAAACCCGGCTTACCTTATCTACCGTAAAAGAGTTATAAAGTGTCCACCGAGGGTTCTGGATCCCATTGTTATTCCGGTAATACACTTGGGAATGATCAGAAGGCTTTTCGTAAGGCAGGCCAATCAAATCCACCGCGGTGGGTGTATACATAACGTTCCCGAATACCGAGGTGTTGGTCGCATTGTTACCATAGCTATTACTGGTCGGTGGAGATTTCACATTGGTACCCACATAATTCATTGTACCGGAAATCGTAAAGCGGTTGCTGAGTTTTGCGGTACCGCCCACACCAAAGTTGTTTTTCAGCAGGCTGTTACCGGGCAGGTAGCCTTTATCGTCGGTATGGCTATAATTCATATTGTAATTCACTGTTCCGGCCGAGCCGCCCATATTTACAGCCGTGGTGCTGGTATAGCCGGTTCGGAAAAACCGCGGTACGCTGTTGTAAAACTTATACTCATAAGGTAGTCCTTTATATTGCGGAAAATCGGCGTTGAGTGCCGCCTTATCATAAGGATGTGTTACGAGGGCCGGGGGGTTTAAAAATTTTGCACCCCAGTTACTAAAGAACAGCAGTCCCAGGCTCAGGTCAAATCCGCCGCCATAAGAGGTGTTATACTCGGGCAGAATAGCTTTTGTCTCGAACACAGATTGCGAAACCGAAATTTCGTTCTTTTTCCGGCTGGTTTGCGTGGAGCCGTTTTTGGTCGTCACGAGAATTACCCCGTTTCGACCGGCCTCACCATAAAGGGTAACCGCACTTAATCCCTTCAGGATATTGACACTTTCAATATTGTTGGGGTCCAGGTCCAGGAAGCGGCTGGAGGTCTGGGTGCCATAAGTAAAATCTGACTGAGAGTTGGTATTGCTGTTAAACGGCACGCCGTCCACTACAAAGAGGGGGGTGGATGACCCGGTGATGGTACTGATGCCGCGGATATTAATATTTGTACCCGAACCGCTGAGGCCGCTGGTACTGAGTATATTGAGGCCCGGTGCTTTCCCGGTCAGGATACGGCCGAGATCGGCTTCCGGCCTTAGTTCGAGTTCTTTTTTTCCCACAGTTGACACCGCATAACCCAGGGCTTTTTTCTCCCGTTTTACTCCGAGTGCGGTAACCACAACTTCATTAAGCGAGGTGTTGGCGGTGGGCAGTACCACAGTCAGCATGCTGGCACCCGCAGAAACCTGCTGCTTATCGTATCCAATACTGGAAATGATCAACTGCGTGCCCGGCCGGGAGGACAGCTTAAACAACCCATTTGCGTCAGTCGTCGTCCCTTTTTTGGAATTTTTTTCTTGTACTGAGGCGCCGGCGATGGGGTTTCCCTTTTCATCTGAAACCTTTCCGGATACTTCCACAGTTTGAGATTGGGCTGCCGTGCACAGCAGGATCAGTCCCACTAAGCAGCTTAGTAGTTTTCTCATATTTGTGTTATTTGGTTAAGAAGGTATTAAAAATAAGTTAAACAAAAAGAATGGCAAAAAACAGTTATGAACGGCAGGCAATCCGGACGGTGGCTCGTCCAGGTAGGCTACATGGACAATCAATTGAGGTCATGTTTATATATAAAATATTTATATAAATAAAATATAACCTCGATTGCGATGAAAATAATAAAGTTTTAGTTTAAATGTTAAATATTATTTAATTTAATATCTAATTACTTCATATCCGGGCACGTTTGCAGGGCTCGTCAAGAAACGCTTCCGGCATTAATGGGGCAGTAATTTCAGAAGGGAAAAAACCCCGGCTAGTACCACATTTTCAGTTACTTGCATTTTCTTACTCAGGGATACCCCTGTTAGTATTCTAATCAATTTATTTGATTAAAATTCTGATTATCAATAATATATGAAGGTATGTTTTCTCTTCGGCCATCTGAATGCCTAACCGCAAAAGTTATTCACAGCGATAAAAATTAATTTTGTGGTGTGGTTCATATTTGTAATTTAGTGGAAGAATTTAATGGGTTAGTAAGTAATGGGCCGGTAGAAATACCGGCCCTATTACTTTTAAAAACCTTGTGTCGGTCTTCCTTTTTTTCAGTAACCGGTACTCTTTCCCTATTCAGCCTCACTGGCTTTTACAACCGCTTATTTATACTGCTTTATTTGTTTTGGAACCATGCCGGTGCTACCCGTTATCAGGATTCGGGTTTTGCAGCTCCTTATCTTTACCATTCTTATGTCGAAAATCAAAACAGCTTTTTTCTGTCAGCATTGTGGTCATGAAAGTGCGAAGTGGCTGGGTAAATGTCCCTCGTGTAATGAATGGAATACTTTTGTTGAAGAAACTATCCAGAAAGAAAATTCAGCCACTTCAAAAAACAGCTGGGAGGGGTATGGCGCCGAACGGCAACCCCGCACCATTTTACTGAATACAGTGGTCAGTGGGGAAACCTCCCGCATCGTAACGACAGACCCGGAACTTAACCGCGTCCTAGGCGGCGGTATCGTTCCTGGCAGTATAATCCTGGTTGCAGGAGAACCCGGCATCGGCAAGTCAACCTTATTCCTCCAGGTAGGTTTACAACTTAAGGATATTGTTACCCTTTATATCAGTGGTGAAGAGAGTGCACAGCAAATAAAAATGCGGGCCAACCGGTTGTCCGTTCAGCATGACACCTTCTACCTGCTCACTGAAACCAATACCCAGACCATATTCCAGGAAATAAAAAAACTCCGGCCCGATCTGGTGATAATTGATTCCATCCAGACCCTGCAAACGCCCTATATCGAAAGTGCGCCAGGCAGTATTTCACAAATAAGGGAGAGCGCCGCCGAGCTGCAGCGTTTTGCCAAAGAGACACAAACGCCGGTTATTCTTATCGGGCATATTACTAAAGACGGCAGCATTGCGGGTCCGAAAATACTGGAGCATATGGTAGATACCGTCCTGCAGTTTGAAGGCGATCACCATTATGCTTACCGGATCTTGCGCACCATGAAAAACAGGTTCGGCAGTACCGCGGAACTGGGTATCTATGAAATGAATGCGGAAGGGATGCGCGGCATCACCAACCCAAGCGAAATTCTCATCACCCAGAAAGACGACCAGCTTAGTGGGATCGCTATTGCAGCTGCAATCGAAGGCATGCGCCCGCTGCTGATGGAAGTACAGGCCCTCGTTACCCAGTCGGTTTACGGAACCCCGCAGCGGACCGTCAGCGGTTTCGATTTGAGACGGCTGCAATTGCTCCTCGCGGTACTCGAGAAACGCGGCGGTTTCCACTTCGGCGTCAAGGACGTTTTTTTAAACATTGCAGGCGGTTTAAAAATCGAAGATCCATCTATAGAACTTGCCGTACTTTGTTCCCTGCTCAGTTCTTATGAAGATGTTAACCTGCCCATGAATACCTGTTTTGCCGGAGAGGTCGGCCTGAGCGGGGAAATCAGGGCCGTCAACAGGATTGAGCAACGTATCGCTGAAGCTGAAAAACTGGGATTCGAAAAAATCATCCTGTCGAAATACAACGCCAAAAACCTGCTCCGCCAGAAATTTAATATTGAAGTGGTCACCGTTGGCAAAGTGGAAGAAGTTTACACGCTACTTTTCTGATTATGTTATTGAAAACGGCCATCGCGGATTTTGCACATTTCATTTTTCCCAGGCTCTGCGCGGGATGTGGAAACGACACCGTATCGGACTTAACTCCATTATGCTGGAGATGTATCGATCGTATGCCGGTAACGAATTTCAACCGGTACGCAGGAAATCCTGTCGAAAAAATTTTCTGGGGCAGGATCGACATTTCCGCCGCAGCGTCGCTGCTTGAGTTTACCGACGGGTCGGTGGTCCAGCGCATCCTCCACGAAATCAAATACCGCGGCAATAAAGATCTTGGTTATTTTATGGGCCGGCTCATGGCGCTCTTCCTCATGAAATCTCCCCGGTTTAGTGCCGTTGATGCACTCGTGCCGCTTCCCCTGTTTGCATCCCGCGAAACGACACGCGGTTATAACCAGGCCACCCTGCTCTGCAATGGCCTGGCCTCCGTCACATCTCTCCCGGTAGTCGATAAAGCCGTTAGGCGGGTGCAGGCGACGGCCACGCAAACCCATAAAAGCCGGGTAGACCGGTGGATGAATATGGACGGAAAATTTATGGTGATGGATCAGAAACTGCTGGCCGGCCGGCACCTGCTGCTGGTTGATGATGTGCTCACCACCGGCGCCTCTCTCGAAGCCTGCGGTTCCATTTTACTGTCGGCGAAGCCCGCATCGCTCAGTATCGCATCGCTGGCATATACGGTTTAACCCAAAATAGCGTTTACCTTGAGAGGCAGTCTCCATAACATGAAAAATAACGGCATATTCTTTTTGATCATTTCTGCATTTATCCTCTGGGGTTGTAACAAGGATAAATTTTATACTGGCGGCGTAGCTGTACTCTCCGTAAGTGCAGACACCCTCAGCTTTGATACGGTCTTCACCAGCACCGGCTCCACTACCCGGTCCTTCAAAGTGTTCAACGGGAGCAACGGGAAACTCAGGATCGATGCCGTAACGCTCAGCGGGGGCGCCGCTTCCGCCTTCCGGATCAACGCCGACGGGATCAGCGGGCCTGCCGTAAAAAACCTGGTCCTGGATCCGGGCGACAGCCTTTATGTCTTTGCAACGGTGACCATCAATCCTTCGGCCGCCAACCTCCCTTTTATCATCCGTGACAGCATCTTCTTTACGGTGAATGGAACACAAAAAATCGTCCAGCTCCAGGCCTGGGGAAGGAACGCGCATTTTTTAAAAAACAGGCACATCAGCGGCACTACAGCCTGGACTAACGATTTGCCCTATGTCATCCAGGGTGGCATAACCGTGGACCCCGGCGGGGTGTTATCCGTAGGAAAAGGTTGCCATGTTTATCTACACGCAGACGCGCCCTTCCTTGTGAATGGTACACTCCTCTTAAACGGGAACAGCGCCGACAGCGATCGGGTTTATTTCAGTGGCGACCGGCTTGACTACCCCTATAATGAATACCCCGCAGCATGGCCAGGCATTTTCGTCCGGGGCAGCGCCCTCAACAATAAGTTCCTGTACGCGGTCATCCGAAATGCTTACCAGGGCGTGGTTGTACAGGATGCTTCCGTGAACGCCAGTCCTAAACTGATCCTGGACGAATGCATCATTGACAATATATATGATGCCGGGTTATATGGTATCAACACATCCATCGCTGCAACAAACTGCCTGATCAGCAACTGCGGTAAAAATGTGCAGCTGGTCTATGGGGGAAATTACCAGTTCGTGCATTGCAGCATACCGACAGTTTCGGGTTATTATATCAACCACCGGGATCCCGCGCTTTACATCAGCAACGGCGTTCAGCAAGGCGGCGCCATCTATTCGGCCCCGCTGTCCGCGGCCTTCACCAACTGCCTGATTTGGGGCCAGAATGGAACAGCTGCCAACGAAGTGGTCACCGCTAAATACGGTACCGATCCATTCAACGTCAGCTTTACCAATTGCCTCTGGAAGGTGAAAGATACCCCTGCCAGCCTGAGTTCGGCAACAAATATCATCGCTAACCAGGATCCCCGGTTCGACAGTATCAACGTTACCAGGCAGTATTTCAATTTCCGGCTCCAGGCCACGTCACCTGCGGTGAATAAAGGTGCTGCAACAACGGTAACAACCGACCTGGATGGCCACCCACGACCGGTAGGCGCTCCGGATATCGGCGCTTATGAACGGCAATAACCCCGCCGGCAGTAAAAAATAGTCTTGGCAGTCAACTATATTTGAATCAAATTTGTTATCCTGCTCAGGCTTCAATCACCAAAAAAATAATTATCATGTTACGTCTCGCCATTTTAGCTTTGGCATTTGCCACATTTGCCGGTGTTTATGACTTCAAAGTCACCAGTATCGACGGACAGCGTATTAACTTGTCTACTTACAAAGGCAAAAAAATACTGATTGTTAACACGGCTTCCAAATGCGGTAATACGCCCCAGTATGAATCACTTGAAAAACTGTATGAACAGCATAAAGACAAGCTGGTCATCATTGGCTTCCCCGCAAACAACTTTGCCGGCCAGGAACCCGGTAGCAACAGCGAAATCCAGGAATTCTGTAAAAAGAATTATGGCGTAAGCTTTCCCATGTCTGAAAAGGTTTCCGTAAAGGGTGATGATATCGATCCGCTGTTTAAATATCTCGTCGATGAAGCTGAAAAAATGGGTATCAAAGATCCCATTAAATGGAATTTTACCAAATTCCTGATTGATGAAAACGGTAAGCTGATCGCTGTTATCAATAATAAAGTTAACCCCCTTAGCGAAGAAGTGACCAAATACCTGAATTAACACGACGGCATATATTGTCAGGAAGCCGGTAATCAGGATTGCCGGCTTTTTGTTTAACGGCTGGCAACGGGCTTTCGGCTATAAAAAGTCTTTCATCGGCGAATACAAATGAAACTCCGGCTCATCAGCGCCATATTTGTGTTATCAGTTTCAAACGGGACTTTGTACTGAGTGAGTTTGAGTCATCCGCCGGCCGCCCTTTATGGGTTGTCATCGTATCTTTTACAGGTGAAGACCGCTCTGTTGGGCGGTTTTTTCTTTGTGAGCCCTGTTACCCCAATTCTTTTGGCTGCCATACCGACCCGCAGTTACTATACTGCGGCCCATTTCTCCGCAAGGTTCCAACGATCGTGGCGACCGGTTGTTTTTGTTTATATTTGGTGGTTTAAAAATGGCATTTATGTGGAACAGGGGGAAGATGGGGCTTTGTGTGCTGTTACTCCTGATTGGGATGGCGGTAACTGGCCAGGAGAGCGGCCAACGCCGGTTTTATGAAGTTATGCAGTCGGGTACCAGGGGGTCCGTCGACCAGGAACTCAGGCAACTCGACACGGATTCCGGTAAAGACAAAGAGGCTTATACCGGTGCGCTGCTCATGAAAAAGGCAGGCCTGGTAAATGCGCCTGAGAAGAAACTCGCCCTGTTCAGGCAGGGCCATAAAAAACTGGAAGCGGCCATCAGGGAAGACAGCAGCCGTGCTGATTTCCGGTTTCTCCGCCTGATGATCCAGGAACACGCGCCTGCCATCCTGGGATATAACCATGAAGAAACAGGGGACAGTGATGCAATCATCCGTCAGTTCCCCCACCTCAGGGGTGTGTTGCAAGCGGCCATCAGGGAATACAGTAAACACTCAAAAATTATAAAACCTGCGGATTTGGATCCGGCTAAGTAATGACAAAAAAAATATTGGCGATTTACTATTCGCAGACGGGGCAACTCGGGCAAATTATTGATCACCTGGTCCAACCCCTGGAATTGGCCGGACATACCGTCGACAAAATTTCAGTTCATCCGCTTACTCCCTATCCCTTTCCCTGGACCAGTAAAAGTTTTTTTGCCCAGATGCCGGACTCGGTTCGCCGTGTTCCTTCGCACCTGCAGCCGTTTACCCTGAAAGAAAAATCATACGATCTCATTATCATCGGCTACCAGGCCTGGTTCCTCTCACCCAGCATTCCCGTTAACAGCCTGCTGCAGGATCCGGCACTCAGGATAACCTTGAAAAATACGCCCGTTGTTACCGTTACCGGCGCCCGGAATATGTGGATCAGCGCCATGGAAGACCTTAAGCAGATCATCAAAGGAACCGGCGCCCGCCTCGTCGGAAATATTGCCTTGGTTGACCGGCACGCCAACTTCGTCAGCTTTGTCACTATCCTTTACTGGATGTTTACCGGAAAAAAAGACCGCTACCTGAATCTCTTCCCCGTACCCGGGGTTGCCGATAACGATATACAGCGAACCACTGTATTCGGGTCAACCATCCGCAAACACCTCGACACAGGAAAATGGGATGACCTTCAGCCGCAACTGGTGGCAGAAGGAGCCGTGCTGATCCGCTACCGGTTGATGTTTATAGAGTCGAAGGCGAAACGGATTTTCGGCGTATGGGCAGCACTCATCGCGAAGCGAAAAAAAAGAACTGGCTGGCTTGTTGCATTCAAATATTATCTTTTAATTGCATTATTTATAGCCGCTCCGATAATTCTTACCGTGGATGCTATTTTTTTTAAACCCTTTCTGGGCGCACGGATCAAAAGACAAAAACAATATTATTCTGACGTAAAATAATCTCGTACACACCATGTTGCTCAACCCGGTCTATATTACTGATACGGCGGTTTATTTTCCCAATGAACCTGTGGCTAATGATGAAATGGAAGAATATCTCGGGTATATCGATAACAAACCTTCCAAATCAAAACGCATCGTCTTACGAAATAACGGCATCACCAACCGGTACTATGCCTTAACCAAAGGCGGGAAGCCCACCCATAGCAATGCCGAAATGACGGCAAATGCCGTTCGAGCGCTCTTCCGGGATGACCCGGAAAAAATGAAAGAGATAGAACTTCTTGCCTGCGGCACTTCTTCTCCCGACCAGATGATGCCCTCTCATGCCGTTATGGTACATGGGCTGCTTCCCGAAGCCGAGGCCATAGAAGTTGTTTCTCCTTCCGGCGTTTGCTGCGCGGGAATGCATGCATTTAAATATGCCTGGCTCGCCATCAAGGCAGGCGACGCGCATCATGCCGTAGCCACAGGCTCGGAAAGAATGTCCGCTTCGCTGGTATCATCCGTGTTCGAAGAAGAAGCACAGCATTTAAAGGCCCTCGAAGCAAATCCTTACATCGGGTTCGAAAAGGAATTTTTACGCTGGATGCTGTCTGACGGTGCAGCGGCTTTTCTCATGTCGGATAAGCCTAATCCCCAGGGACTCAGTCTCCGTGTGGAATGGATTGAGGGCGTGTCCTATGCCAACGAAAAGGAAGCCTGTATGTATATGGGCGCCCATAAAATGGAAGATGGTTCGCTGAAAGGTTATCTTGATTTTTCTTCCGAGGAGGGTTCGGCCAAATCACTGATGAGCATTAAACAGGATGTTAAACTCCTTAGCGAAAACATTGTACCGCTGGGCGGCATCGGGCTGAAAGCAGCATTGGATAAACATGGTATAAAAACAGAAGAAATCGATTACTTCCTGCCGCATATGTCAAGCGAGTTTTTTAAGGATAAAATCTACAAGCAGTTAATCGCTAACGGTACATCCATTCCCTATGAAAAATGGTTTGTCAACCTGACCAGGCTTGGTAACGTGGGGGCTGCCTCTTCTTATCTCATGGTCGATGAACTGTTTCACAGCGGCAAATTGAATAAAGGAGACAAGCTGCTCATGCTCGTACCCGAAAGCGGACGGTTCTCCTATATGTACAGCCTGCTGACCGCCTGCTGATTACCAGCCCTCGCATGGCACCGGAAAGCTTATCTTGCCGGAATCGATTAATTGGCCAGCTTTGTCATTCAAACCGGCATATTATGAATAAGGATGAAATTCCGCAGCACGACGGCGCGCTTAACAAACTCACCAGGGAAATGCTGTATGCCGTTGACCCAAGCGGCAAATACGTAACTGACCTGAGCTCCGGCTGGGAAGTAAAATCAACCGCACTGGACGTGGCCTGGAAAGACATCGGCGAGAGAATTTCGCTGGCGAAGCAGCAAGTCGGCCAGGGGCAGGCGAGCCCGCTGCTGTTTTTTATGGAACTGCGCCTCATGGATACCGGCATCCTCAGCGCCTACACCGGCTTCTGGCAATGGCAGGTAAAGCGTCACCTGAAACCGGCCGTTTTCGAAAAGCTTTCTGCGAAGAAATTACAACGTTATGCAGAGGTATTCAACATTACCGTACAGCAGCTTAAAACGATGGAAGTGAATGAAGGTGAACTTTGAACATATGCAGGCTGCGCACTGCGAAAACGGGGTCACGAGCAACCTCCTGAGAACGATCGGAATCCGCAATATGACTGAGCCCCTCGTCTTCGGCATCGGCTCCGGACTTTTTTATATCTATATCCCGTTCATGAAGATCAACAACGGGCCGGCCATCGCCTTCCGTACCCAGCCTGGACTCATCTTCAAAAGAACCTGCAAATCACTGGGCATACCGGTGGTGCGAAAAAAGTTCAGCTCCAAATCCGAAGCGGAAAAATTCCTCACGGCCTGCCTGGAAGCCGGCCAGCCGGTGGGCTGCCAGGTCGGGGTCTACTACTTATCCTATTTCCCGAAAGAATACCGTTTTCATTTCAACGCCCATAACCTGATCGTCTATGGCCACGAAGACAACCGCTACCTCGTAAGCGATCCGGTCATGGAAACCGTTACCAGCCTCAGCGATTATGAACTGGAAAGGGTCCGTTTTGCCAAAGGAGCACTAGCCCCACGCGGCCAGCTGTATTATCCCCTTGAAAAAAAAGAAATCACCGACGACCAGGTCCGGCGTGCTATCATCACCGGCATTAAACGCAATGTCCGTGATATGCTGCATATACCGGGTAGCTTCGTGGGCGTAAGCGGCATTGCCTATACCGGCAGGAAGATCAAAAAATGGCGCGATAAACTGGGTCTTCCAAAAGCAGGCCTCTACCTTGCACAACTGGTCCGCATGCAGGAAGAAATCGGTACAGGAGGAGGCGGATTCCGCTATATCTACGGCGCATTCCTGCAACAGGCGCATGCTTTCCTGCCCAAAGATGAACTGCCGGTCATCGCGCAAACATTCACCCGTGCGGGTGACCTCTGGCGGACAGCCGCTGTACAGGCAGCCGGCATTTATAAAGGCCGGCTCGGCAGCCAGGCCGACTTCAACCAGATGGGTGACTACCTCCTAGAAATTTCAGCGATCGAAAGAGAAGCATTTTCGGCCCTGTCAAAAATAAAATGGACCTCATGAGTGTCCCCGCTGTTGCCATTCATGACCTTTCTTTTACCTATCCAGGGCAGCGCGTTCCCGTATTTCAACACCTTACCCTCGATATTCCGGCAGGACAACGCTTCGGTTTGTTCGGGCCTAACGGTGCCGGCAAAACCACTTTGATGAACTGCATGACGGGCCTGCTGCCGGCAGGTTCCGGCGCTGTTCAGCTGCTGGACCACCCGGTCGGCCGGCAAAAGAAAAAGGTCAACGCCCTGTTCGGCCTCGTGCCCCAGGATTTTTCTTTTTACCAGGAACTAAGCCCGATGGAAAATTTTGAATTTTTCGGAGCCTGGTATGGTCTTTCCCCGAAAGCGGTAAAAGAAAGAGCTGTATTGCTCCTGGATATGCTTGGCTTAAATGACGTAACGAAAAAGCCCGTCTACAAATTTTCCGGGGGGATGAAGCGGCGGGTGAACCTCGCCATCGCCGTACTCCACCAGCCCCGCATCCTTTTCCTGGACGAGCCCACGGTAGGCGTGGATGTACAAACCAGGCATGCCATCATTGCTTTCCTGGTTCAACAAAATAGTGCCGGTACCACACTTATCTACACCTCACACCAGTTAAAGGAGGCGGAAGAATTGTGTAACCGGATAGCCCTGATCGATGCAGGAGAAATCATCGCCAGCGGCACACCGGAAAGCCTGCTGCAGCAAAACAACGCCCCCAGCCTCGAAACCCTTTTTATCAACCTTACCGGCAAAGCTTACCGGGATGCCGATATTTGAATGCTGACCATAAAAAAAATTTTTTCACGCCGGGCCTCTTCCAGCAGCGCCGTATAAACGCCGGTAACAACCAGATCCGTTCGCATGTATAAGCTCCGCGCCACCCTGCTCAAAGACTTCCGCATACTTGCCCGCGACCGGGTCGGACTTACGCTGATGTTTGTTATGCCCATCGTCCTGGCCATTGTAATAACCGCCGTACAAAACAGCACATTTGAACTGGTAAACGACAACAAAGTAGCCCTGATCCTCAGCAACAGGGACGGCGGCTTCGCCAGTAAGCAACTTGTTGCCGCCATCACCAGGATCGGGATGTTCGAGGTGAAGCAACTTGGTGGAAACGAAACCGACAAGTCCATCACCGAAAGAATGCAGGCTAAAGATGCCCTGGTGGCCATCATCATTCCTCCCCACTTTTCGGCAACGCTGGAGGTGAAAGCCAATGCTGTGGCCGCCGGCGCACTCCGCACGTTCGGCCTGCCCAGGGACAGCACACCGGTCAGCCAGGCATCACCGGAACCGGTAACGCTTTATTACCACCCGGTGCTGCAGGAAGCCTTTCGTGCCTCCATCCGCGGTGCACTGCGCAGCGCACTGCAGCTGGTCCAGAATAAACAGGTGCTTAAAAGTCTTTACTATTCCCTGAACCAGGCCGAGATTCCGGATTCTTTTGAAAACCAAATCGTCAACGGGCAGGCAGCCATCAATGAAATTCCGGTATCGCGGAACGGCAGCCGTAACATTCCCAATGCCACCCAGCACAACATTCCCGCATGGACCATATTCGCCATGTTTTTCGTGGTGATTTCCCTCGGCAGCAGCGTTGTCCGCGAGAAACTAAATGGCAGCTTTATCCGGCTCAAGACGCTCCCGACGAGTTACCTGCTTTCGCTATTTTCAAAGCAGCTGACTTACCTCGCTGTTACCCTTTTACAGACGGCCGTCATCTTCTCCCTCGGCGTATGGCTGTTCCCGGTAATGGGGCTGCCCGCCCTGAATATCCCCTCGGATTTCGGGGCACTCGTCCTCGTTACCCTGTGCTGCGGCTGGTGCGCCGTCAGCTTCGCCATCTGCGTGGGTGTATTCGCCGAAACGCAGGAACAGGCCAATGGCTTCGGGGCGGTGTCCGTCGTGCTGCTGGCCGCGGTGGGCGGCATCCTGGTGCCGAGCTTCGCCATGCCCGCTTCCTTCAGGCATATCATGCTCATTTCACCCTTGCACTGGTGCCTCGAAGCATTTTATGGTTTATTTTTGGAAGGCGGAAAACTTAACGATGTTTTGGTAAACATTTTACCTTTAATTGGCATTACCTTGCTGATCCAGGTCATTACTGCTATTGGTTTAAAAAGAAAGCACCTGGTCTGAATAAAATATGGAAACGGAACAGTTAAAAGACACCCTCAAACGACAGGTCATAGAATTTCTCAACCTGATCAATGTGAAACCGGAAGACATCAGGAACGATGAACCCCTTTTCGGCAGCGGCCTGGGCCTCGACTCCATCGATTCTATCGAGCTCATCGTGTTACTCAACCGCGAATACGGGATCACTATACAGGATCCCAAGGAAGGACGTAAAATTCTGGTGGACATCAATACCATGGCTGACTACATCGAAAAGCACAGGACGAAATAAATCCTTCCCCATTGAGCAGTATTCTTGTAACGGGTATGGGCATCATCAGTGCGGCAGGGAAAGATCTTTCCGGCAACCTGCTTTCGCTGCAACAGGGGCGGAGCGCCATCGGGCCACTCCAGAATTTTCCGAGCCGCTACGCTGACCGCCTGCCATTCGGCGAAATTAAAATCAGCAATGAAACGCTGCGCAGGCAGGCCGGTATAACAGAACCCGGCGTTACGCGCACCACGCTGCTGGCCATACCGGCCATGAAAGAAGCCATCAGCAACGCCAGGCTCAGCGAAGCCGATCTCCGCTCTCCGCGTACGGCCTTTATTAACGCTACCACGGTTGGCGGCATGTGCCTCACCGATGAACTTGCCAAGGATGCGCACCGCAAAGAAAACGGGTCGGAATACCTCTCGTCCTACGACTGTGCTTCGGTAACCCTCTTCCTGATGAAATATTTCGGACTGACGGGCATCAGTGATACATTAAACACGGCCTGTTCCTCGTCGGCCAATGCGATTCTCCAGGGTGCCAGGCTCATCCGCCACGGGCTGGCCGACCGGGCGATCGTTGGCGGGGTTGATAGCCTCGCGAAGTTTACCATCAACGGTTTCAACGCCCTGCACATTCTTTCCGCCGAAAAAAGCCGGCCTTTTGACGCGGGCCGTAATGGCCTTAACCTTGGCGAAGCAGCGGCTTTCCTCGTGATGGAAAACGTAACAGCGGCGGCCGGTAAAAAATGTTTTGCGGCGCTGTCGGGCTACTGCAATGCCAATGACGCTTATCATCCTTCCTCCTTATCAGATACGGGGGATGGCCCCGTGCTTGCGATGGAAGGGGCCCTGAAAAGTGCTGGTCTTGCGCCCGGCGATATCCAATACATCAATGCGCATGGCACCGGCACCGAGAATAACGACCTGGCAGAAAGCCGGGCCATGGAAAGGGTCTTTGGAACGGTGCCGCTTTTCTCTTCCACCAAACCCTATACCGGCCATACGCTTGGTGCAGCGGGCGCCGTGGAAGCCGTGTTCAGTATGCTCAGCATCGGGCAGCAGGAGGCGTACGCCACCCTCAATTTTACCACACCCATGCCGGATTCCACGCTGGTGCCGTTAACCCGTAATACCCGAGTGCCCATGCAGCACGTGATGTCCAATTCCTTCGGTTTCGGAGGCAACTGCAGCGCCCTTGTTTTTTCGGCATGCTGATAACCATGCTGTCCTGGATTTTGTTAACCGGAACCTAGTGTTTCTCTATGTTGTATATTCTGCAAGCCACCTGTGTTTCTCCCCAGCCGACGTACGGACTACCCGATTTCAGCAGTCCCCGGCATCCTGTGGCTAACCGGTTCCATGCCCTCGAACCGGATTACCAGGGCATCCCGACCGGTATCCTGCGCCGTATGGGGAAAGCCATCCGGCTCGCTGTGGGTGCTGCCCTACCCATGTTGAAAGCATTTCCTACAATGCCGGAAGGAATAATTATCGGAACCGGAAACGGCGGTATGGAAGACAGCATCCGTTTCCTCGATCAAATCATCGCATACGATGAAGGCATGCTGACGCCCTCCGATTTCGTGCAAAGCACCACCAACGCCATCGCGGCGCAGCTGGGCCTGCTCACCGGCAACAAAGGATATAATTCCACGCATGTACAGCGCGGTCTGGCTTTTGAACACGCACTGCTCGATGCGGGTCTTCTGCTGCGGGAGAATAAATCGGCGGTCTATCTCGTCGGCGGCGTGGACGAGATCTCTGCCTCTAATTTTAATATCGATTTGCTGGCGGGCTGGTTCAAACAAGAAATAATAGATGCCGCCGACCTGTATACATCAGGTACCCCGGGCACCATCGCCGGTGAAGGTGCCGCGATGTTTCTCGTATCACTTAACCCCGAAGGCGCCATGGCACACGTAACCGCCATGGAGTTGCTGCACACCGAAGATCCCGGTGTGGTCGCCTGTACCCTGCAATCCTTCCTGGAAAAAAATGGAAACCCCGGCGAACCCCCCGATGTTTTTATTTCAGGCGAAAACGGCGACATCCGTAACCAGCCCTGCCTGGAAGCGGTTGAGGCCATGCTTCCGGCCGACGCGGCAATAGCACGGTATAAGCACCTGGTGGGCGACTACGCCACCGTTTCGGCCGTGGCCCTGTGGCTGGGTACGCTCATTTTACAGCAACAGGCGATACCTGGTGCGCTGGTTAAAAAAAGAGGGAACCTGTCCACCATTTCGCGGATCCTGCTCTATAACAACTACAAAAATTTTCAGCATAGTTTCTTATTGCTGGAAAATGTCGTTGCCGGCTCACCCGCCTGATGTTCTTGAATCGGTTAGTCTTGTCCGCTAGTGCAGCCCCAGCAGGAGCGTTTTAATAGGCTCGTAACGTGTCCAGGGAATGAAGTGATTGGCATCGGGAAAGATAAGTTCATGGATCGCTGACGCATTCACCAGCATCTTTTTGTCATACGACACGTTCTCCGGGGGAACCATATTGTCTTTCAGCCCGTGAACGATATACACCGGGCAGGTGATTTTGGGGAAATCGGACTGCAGGTCCACCAAGTCCTTTTTGAGATACCACAACTCAACATTCGACGGTCTCAGGGCCCCAGGGATCAACAGGTTCAGCGGTGTCTTAAATAAAACCGGCCGCCCCTTTTCCGGTTTCTCCTGACGGGGATCATTGGATCCCGCCAGCAATACGATCGCCGCAATGCGCTTTGGATTGTCTGCGGCCAGCTTGATCACCATCGGTCCGCCCAGCGAATGTCCTACCAGGTAAACAGGCTGGCCGTTTTCTATCACATTAAAAAGAGGTGAAATGAGGGTAGACTGGTCAGCCAGGTTCAGCGGTTCGCCAAAATCGCTGTAGCCAAACCCCGGCCGGTCAATCGCGATTATACGAAAGCGCTCCAGCAAATCTTTATCGCCCAGGTATTTCTCAAACGCGTCCCAGCTGCCGGGTGTGCCATGTACAAAGACGATGGTGGGGAAGCTGTCGTTACCGGTTTGCACAAAGTGCAGGTGGCGGCGATTAACCGAGAGGGTGCGGATGGTAACCGCCACGCCACGCGCCGCAAATTTTCTTTTAGCTTCCGCGTCACTCATCCTGAACTGCATGCAGCTCTGCGCCAGCACCAGCCAGAGTACAAGGATACCGCCACTGATTAAAAACGTTTTCATCAGCAATCTTTCTGATTATATAAACCAGGATTTTTATTCCCCTTTAAAAGCGGCTACCCGTCACCGTTCCAATCTTTCGCGCAGGCTTAAGGCCTTACAGCGGTGTGGCGGAATGGTTCAGCAGATCCGACTGGCATCACGTAAAATCAGGGTTTCTTTTTTATTGGCGGTCCCGGTGGTATCCGGGGTTCGGGGTTCGGACTGTCAGGCCGTGGCGGGGGCGGACCCTGCCTCGACGGGTTGTTGCGATTTCTTCCTCCTCCCGGGTTATTCCCTGGCGTGTCAGCCGGTCTGCCCGCATTGGGATTGCGCTGCGGCGGGTTACTGCTGCGACCCTGCGGCTGACCGCCACGCGGACCCTGCGGCTGACCGCCACGCGGACTCTGCGGTTGGTTACCCCTGGGTGGGGCGGGTGCGTTGCCGGCAGGGCCTCTTCCCGGCGCGTTACCGCGCTGTGGCCCGGACGGTCCGCGTCCCTGCTGCTGCCCGCGGTTGCCCTGCGGCCTGTTCCTGCGGTCTGCTTTCTCCAGCGTATTCAGGCTGATCTGTCCTACCAGTTCCACAAAACCGCTTTCGTCTTCCTTGGGTTTGCTGCTCGTAAGATCAACCGCTTCCAGCTCTTCGGGAATAACCCCCTGAGCATTCAGCTGCTTGATTTTTTTTACCCGCTCGATGGCAACGGGGTACTGCTTGTTGCTGTCGGGCAGGGTATACCACATCAGGTTCTTGAAAATATCTTTCTTAACCAGGAAGGCATTGCCCCTGGCTACTTTCAGGGTATCTGCATTATCCGGGAAATGCTGCAGTGCATCCAGGTAGGTGTCCAGCTCATAATTGAGGCAGCACTTCAGCCTGCCGCACTGGCCGCTTAGCTTGGTCTGGTTGATCGAGAGGTTCTGGTACCGTGCCGCCGTAGTGTTAACGCTCTTGAAATCACTCAGCCAGGTGCTGCAGCAGAGTTCGCGGCCACAACTGCCGATGCCGCCTACTTTCGCTGCTTCCTGCCGCGCACCAATCTGACGCATCTCCACTTTTACTTTGAACTCACTGGCGAAGACCCGGATAAGATCCCGGAAATCCACGCGGTCGTCGGCGATATAAAAGAAAGTGGCTTTCCGGCCGTCGGCCTGTATTTCCACTTCGGTGAGCTTCATGTTCAGCCGCAGCTGACGGGCGATAGCCCTCGACCGGATCAAGGCATCCCGCTCGCGGGCCTTATTCTGTTTTAAGGCTTCAATATCCCGTTCACCGGCCCGGCGCAGAATTTTTTTCATTTCGGGATTGAATTCATCAGCCCCTTTTTTCTTGAGCTGTAATCGCACCAGTTCGCCGGTAAGATTCACTTCCCCCACATCAAATCCACTTACCCCTTCCACGGTTACCAACTCCCCCTTTTCATAATACTGCAGGGAATTATTCCGAAAAAAATCCTTCCGGCTGCCCTGGTTAAAACTTATCTCCACCACCTTGCAGGCACTCTCCGGATCCGCAAAGGGAAGGTTGGCGAGCCAGTCGTGCACATTTAAACGGTTACAACCACCTGTACTGCATCCACCATTGCTTTTACAGCCATTGGGTTTGCCGGTTCCACAGCTTCCACAGCCCATATAAGGAATATTAAAAAATGAATAAATGCCATTCACCGGCAGGGTCACTTGTCAGTTCACCGCTGGAACAGCTATATAAATGTTGAACCGGAGGAAAGTTCTGGAGCGGGCAGTAGTTTTTCAAATGAGCATCGTTGCGTCGCACACTTGTGCGGTAGAAATAAGCGCATCAGCCTTAAAATATATATTGCTGCCCGGAAATTACCCCGTCAGGCCGGGCAGTGCAACCATGTTCATCAGGAAACCAACACCGTACCACACCTCATTTTCATCCACACGTTATCCACCGTTCAAATCAATTGATCAAAAGTAATGATTTATCAGCAATGATATGGTACAGTTTAATGGTCAGGGCATGGAACAGCATTTTGCCATGCGCGTTCCGTTCAATATAGTAGGCCGCCCGGTCGATTTCTTCAATAATGGCCTGCTGCTGCTCAATGGTAGCCATTTTATTCATACGGGCGGCAAAATCCCGCTCTTTTTCGGGCATCTGCTCTGCATGGGTGCTTCCCGGCCCGAAGGCCGACAGCCGTACGCCCTGTTCCAGCAGGTGGTTGAAATAACGCAGGAACTGCTTCTGCTTTTCCCGGCCCAGCTTGCTCATCTCGTCGATCCATTTCGCCTGCGCGGCCGGCCCTGATTTCATGATCGCATTCAGCCATTCCCGCACCAGGTCCAGCCAGTCTTCCTCTGCATGCTGCAGCAGCTGCAAGGCCTCCCGGTAGTCACCCGCTGCTACCCCGGCCACCTGCAGGGCCTTTTCAGGCGGCACCCCCGCCCGCTGTTGCAGGGCAGCGGCAATCTCACGGGTTGCGAGCGACGGAATTTTCACCAGCTGGCAGCGCGATAAAATGGTCGGCAAAATCTGCGTTTCATTTTCGGCAACCAGGATGAAGAGCGTATCCGGCGGTGGTTCCTCAATCAGCTTCAGCAGCTTGTTGCCCTCTTTGCCGAGGTATTCCGCCATCCACAACACCAGGATCTTATAGCCGCTTTCAAAACTTTTCAGGCTCAGTTTTTTCATAATGTCTGCACATTCAAGCGCGCTGATATTTCCCTGCTTGTTCTCCGCCCCGATAAACTGGAGCCAGTCGAACACATTGCCATATGGTGCCTGGCTGTTAAACTCGCGCCATTCACTGATGTAATCGGTGCTGATGGCTTTGTCGCCTGACTTGCGCGGAACCACCGGGTAGCTGAAGTGTACGTCCGGGTGCGCCAGCTTTTCCATTTTCATGCAGGCCGGGCATACCCCGCAGGCATCGTCAGCCAGCGGAACTGTTTCCACTTCGCCTGCGCCAAACAACGCCGGCGCCGCAGCATGCCTGCGGTTCACTTTCTCACAAACAATAAACTGCGCAAACGCTATAGCCAGCGGCAAAGACCCGCTGCCTTCCTTCCCCAGGAAAAGCAGGGCATGACTAAGCCGGTTATGCTGCACCAGGCCGGTTAATTGCTTTTTTACGGTGGCCTGGCCAATGATTTCGCTGAACTGCATACGTACAAAGATAATCGCTCACCGCCGGGCGCGGGTGTAATGCCCAGCAAAAACAATAGAAAATCCCGGTCGCCGCACAATAAATTTTAACTACCGGCTAAAAATATCATTTCGTAAATTGCGGGTTATAAACGACTATATAGTATGGCACTTTTTAAATCCGGTAACCCGGCACTCAACGAAAAGACTTTCCAGCAGACCATCATCCTGAATGATGGCCAGGTAATGACGGAAAGAGGAACAGTCAACAAATTCTTTTTAATGTTTTTACTGGTTCTGGGTACCGCCGCGTATACCTGGCGCGCATATAATGATGGTGTTAACGTGACGCCCTGGGTAATGGTCGGCGCCTTTGGCGGATTCATCACCGCCATCGTCCTGGTGTTTAAACAAAGCTGGGCACCCGTGCTGGCGCCTGTGTACGCGCTGCTGGAAGGACTGTTCATCGGCGGTATTTCGGCGATGTACAATTTCGCATTTAAAGGTGCTGCGGCGACCGGTGCATCAGGCGGTATTGTTATGCAGGCGGTCGGGCTCACGTTCGGGGTGGTCATTGCTATGTTTGTCCTCTACCGTTTCCGCATCATCCAGGCTACCGAAAAATTCCGGTCTGTAGTGATCATCGCTACTGCGGGAATTGCTGTATTTTACCTGTTGTCGATGGTCCTGCGGTTGTTCCACATCGATATGCCGCTCATCCATTCCAGCGGAACCTATGGCATTATCTTCTCATTGGTGGTGGTAGCCGTTGCAGCCCTCAACCTCATCCTGGATTTTGACATGATCGAAAGGGGAGCCAAAATGGGCGCACCCAAATATATGGAGTGGTATGGTGCATTCGGTTTGCTGGTCACCATCGTATGGCTCTACATTGAAATTCTTCGCCTCCTGGGAAAGATGAACAGCAGGAACTAATGCTGTAATACTGATAGAATGAAAAGCATCCGGTAAGGGATGCTTTTTTTTATACTGTTATTTTTCTTATGCTTCGTCAGAAGCCATCGCCGTCCAGTAGGTTGCCAAGGCCGCCAAGGATGCTGCCTTCTTCTTTTCGGCGACCAAACTGCGGACTGTAAGAAATAATCTTGCTGGCCAGTCGGCTGATGGGGAGCGACTGCAGCCATACCTTCCCCGGTCCGCGCAGCACGGCAAAGAAAAGACCCTCGCCTCCAAACACCCAGTTCCTGACCCCTCGGATCATTTCAATATCAAAATCTATCCCGGCGGTGTAAGCAACCACGCACCCTGTATCTACGCGCAGCAGTTCCCCCGCCCCGAGGGTTTTTTCCATCACGTAGCCCCCGGCATGCACGAATGCCATACCGTCCCCTTCCAGCTTTTCCATGATAAAACCTTCCCCGCCAAAGATGCCGGTGCCCAGCTTCCGCTGGAAGAAAATGCCAATGCTGACGCCCTTGGCAGCACATAAAAAAGCATCTTTCTGGGCAATGATGGTACCACCCAGTTCCTGCAGATCCAGCGGGATAACCTTGCCGGTATACGGCGCTGCAAAACTTACTTTGCGCTTCCCGTTGCCCACATTGGTAAAGGCCGTCATGAACAGGCTCTCGCCGACCAGTATGCGACGCCCCGCAGAAAATAACTTTCCGAGCAGCCCGCTTCCCTGCTGAGCAGAACCATCTCCGAAAATACTTTGCATAACAATGTTGTCATCCATCATCATAAATGCCCCGCTTTCTGCCACCGCCGTTTCGTTGGGATCCAACTCTATTTCCACAAACTGGAGCTCTTCGCCGTAAATCTTGTAATCGATTTCATGATTATTGCGCATGATAAGTTTTTTGGAAAGGTAAAAATTTTTCCTGCTGCACCCACAGGATTTGAGCCAACAGGCATGGGCAAAGGCGATTATGCTGTGGTATAAAGTACGAGCGGTGAAACAGCCGGACCTGATCATCATCCTCCCCCCAACTTAAAGTGATAAGCGGTTTAAAGGCGAACCATCAAAACACTTACCTTGTCAGGCCTTAATTAAATATATATATGAAGATGTAAGTAAAAAGTTTATGGCTCGCGGCTTCGCTCTGCCTGCTTGCGGCTGCTGCGTCGGCGCAGGCAAAGCTGGTCGAGACGGTAAAGCAAACAGGGGACGGACTGGTCATTCCATTCCAGAAATACGTACTGGATAATGGCCTTACCCTGGTGGTCCACGAAGATCACAGCGACCCCATTGTACATGTGGACGTCACTTACCATGTTGGGTCGGCACGCGAAGAAATCGGCAAATCCGGCTTTGCACACTTTTTTGAACACATGATGTTCCAGGGAAGTGATCATGTAGCTGATGAACAGCACTTCAAAACAGTCACTGCCGCGGGGGGAACCCTCAATGGTTCCACCAACCGCGACCGGACCAATTATTATGAAACCGTCCCCAGCAACCAGCTGGAAAAAATGTTATGGCTTGAAGCCGACAGGATGGGTTTCCTGCTCGACGCCGTAACCCAGAAAAAATTTGAAGTACAGCGGGCCACGGTAAAGAACGAACGCGGCCAGAACTATGACAACCGGCCCTATGGCTTACTCAGTGAGCAGGTGGCTAAGGGGATGTATCCGTACGGTCATCCGTACTCCTGGCTTACGATTGGCTACATCGAAGACCTCAACCGCGGTAATGTAAACGACCTGAAGAATTTTTTCCTCCGGTGGTATGGTCCCAACAATGCCACGCTCACCATTGGGGGTGATGTAAATACCCCTGACGTGGTGAAACTGGTTGAAAAATATTTCGGGGATATTCCCCGCTGCCCCGATGTACAGAAGGTAGTGGTGCCCGCTGTCCATCTCGACAAAGATCGCTATGCTTCTTACACAGATAATTATGCAAGGCTGCCCCTGCTTTCGATGGTATTCCCTACCGTTCCGGATTACGATAAAGACATGGCACCACTGGCCTGCCTTGCCCAGGTGCTCGGCCAGGGAAAAACTTCCATTCTTTACCAGCAGCTGGTGAAAAAACAACAGGCGCTTCAGGCGTCTGCCAGTAACCAGCTTACGGAACTGGCCGGTGAATTCAATATCATCGTTGTGCCGTATGCCGGGAAATCCCTGGCAGATATGGAAAAACTGGTAAGGGCTTCGCTGGATACTTTCGAAACACGCGGCGTAACGGCGGACGATGTGGCAAAGTTCAAGGGAGGCATCGAGGCCCAGTACATCAACCGGCTGCAGAGTGTGGCAGGCAAAGTGAGCCAGTTGGCCGCTTTCCAGACCTTTACCGGCGAGCCCAATAAAATCGGGGACCTGTTGGCGATGTACAATGCCGTTACCCCGGAAGCCGTAATGCGGGTCTATGATAAATACATTAAAAATCAACATGCCGTAATCGTAAGTGTACTGCCTAAAAACCAGGAGAAGATGATTGCCGCTGCTGATAACTTTATCATCGACAGCAGTAAATACAAGTCACCTGATTACGGTTATGCTTCACTGAAATACAGTAAGGCAAAAGACAATTTCGATCGCAGTAAGGAACCCGGCAACGGATCAAATCCGGTTGTTAAAGTACCGGCATTCTGGAAAAAGGATTTCAACAACGGTATCAAAATGATCGGCGCTCAGAATACGGAGCTGCCTATCGTCAATTTAACCATCACCCTGCCCGGCGGCCATCTCCTAGATGCAAAAGATACTACGCGGCTCGGACTGGCTTCTTTCTTTGCCGATATGATGAATGATGATACTAAACAATACACGGCTGAACAAATGGCCGATGAACTGCAGAAACTGGGTAGCAACATCAACGTGTACAGCAACCAGGACGGCCTGGTCTTCTCCGTGCAGTGCCTCAAAAAGAATCTGGACAAGACTATGGCCCTGCTCCAGGAAAAGATGTTTCACCCGGTGTTTACAGAGGACGCGTTCAAACGAAACCTCAAACAAAACCTGGAAGGACTGAAGCAGGCGAAAACAAGGCCGGCAACAGTCGCTACCGAGCTCGCAGCCCGCATCAATTACGGGGAAAACAGCATCCTGGGTATGAGTGCTGACGGTACCGAACATACGCTGAATAATATTACCCTTGCCGATATCAAGGCGTATTACGATAACAACATCGGTTCCCAGGGCACCCGCGTGGTGATTGTCGGTGATGGCGAGTTAAGACAG
>JBBROE010000044.1:0-28753 GCA_038229695.1 Chitinophagales bacterium
CCAGGCGTATGGTCCGGCAGTAACCTTTGGATTCCGGCCGGCCGCTTTCGTTTATCCGCTTGCTGTGGTCTACCTGCTATGGATAACCGTAGTATGTATTATGTATCCTGCTTGTAAAGTTTACGGCAGGTATAAATTCAATCACCGGCACTGGTGGCTTAGCTATCTTTGACGGGGTCGGCAATGTAGTGGGAAAAACTATTTTTTTGAGATATCAGCCAGTGTTCGTTTTTCGAGGACGCGGAGCGTGGCATCACGGACATTTATCATCATATCATGTAATCCACAGCTTTTTTCATCACAGTTCTTACAACGCTCATAGAAATTCAGGCTCACACAAGGCAGCAGTGCAATGGGCCCGTCCAGCAACCGCATGATTTTCGCCATGGTCACTTCCGCCGGCGGCACTGCAAAATAGTAGCCTCCCCCTTTTCCTTTCTTACTTTCAAGTACGCCTGCTTTTTTCAGCTCAAGTAAGATATTTTCCAGGAATTTCAGCGGGATTTTTTTCTTACGCGAGATTTCTGCGATCAATACCGGACCCTTATCGGTATTCTGTGCCAGGTACATCAGCGCTTTGAAGGCATATTGGCTTTTCTTGGAGAGCATATTATTTTATACTTTGAATCACCCGGCTGAGGCCGGCGCGCTACAGGCCCAGTACATCCTGCATGCTAAATATACCTTTTTTATCTTTTATGAAGGCCGCAGCCACCACCGCTCCCCACGCAAAGCCCAGCCTGCTGTGCGCCGTGTGAGAAATTGAAATGCTGTCTACAGGAGAGCTGTATGTAACGATATGCGTACCCGGTGCCGGGTCGGTGCGGTGGCTTACAATAGGGAGCTGGTTCTTATCTGTTGTGGCAACATTGATCCATTCAGTTTTCCGGTCAATCTTTTCCAGCACCTGTTCCGCAAGTGTGACGGCCGTTCCGCTTGGGGCATCTTTTTTCTGGGTATGGTGCGTTTCCTCCAGGCCAATGTCATATTCCGGGTGGCCATTCATCAGGCTTGCCAGCCGTTTGTTGATCTCAAAAAACAGGTTAACCCCTATACTGAAATTACTTGCATACAAGAATGTGGCGTTACGGTGGCGGCAATAGTCCTTAACCGCGTCCATACCAGCCAGCCAGCCGGTGCTGCCACAAACCAGGGGAATGCCGCTTTCAAGGCAGGTCATAATATTGCGGAAGGCACTATCGGGCCCCGTAAATTCAATGGCGACATCTGCGCGCAGCAGGTTTTCGGCCGTAAGATCAGCAGCGTTATCCTGGTCGATCGTCAGGACAATGGAATGGCCCTGCTGCAACGCAACTGCCTCGATGGCTTTTCCCATTTTGCCATACCCAATAAGCGCAATTTTCATGTTTTGCCGGTCAATTGTAAGGTCATACCCCGGGAGCCGGTGGCGCTGCAAGTTACAGGAATTGAAAAAATGATGGCTTGAAACAGGGTCAGGACATGAGCCTGCGTGCTTCTTCGCTTACGGCGTCCTGTACCAGGGTGTGCAGGGAGCCCTGTGGCTGGCTGACGATGAAGTCGAGGATTTTCCTGTTGAGCTCAACTCCTTCCGCCTCATTAGGCAGTACCGAAGCGACCTGGTTTATCAGGTGGATATTTTGATCTTTCAGACTACGGACCGCCTCCCAGGCTTCCGCACTTACGTAAATCTGCTGAGATAGATTATGTTCATACTCCTGCCGGATGGTCTGGACCAGTAACAACTGCATTTCCTGCTTTCCGAGACCAGGTTGGTTACTGCGGCTGATGAGGTTGGGAAGGGCAATGCGGTCGGCCAGGATCACCAGCCGTTCGTAAGCGGCCAGTTGCATGGCATGGGTCGCCGGTGCGGGAGGAGTTGATGCGACGATCGGCGACGGGTCGGTGGCGGGCAGCGACTTTTTATCTCTCCTGTAAAAGTAATAATAGACCACCAGGAGGGCGATGAGGACGCCGATGCTAATTAGGATCGTTCGGGTATCAATCATAGTTCGGATGGTTTCAGGCAAATGTAAGGCGGTGGCATAAAATGCCCGGTTTAACTTTTCCTGTGCCGGTATAAACTCCATATCAGCCAGTTTGTTGTTATTTTTGTTTAAATAAATGGTATGGAAAAAATAGCGGCAGCACCAGTTGGTCTTACGGAAAGAGCAGTTACTGAAATCAGGAGACTCCAGGAAGAGCCGGCTTTTGACACAAGCAAATTTCTGCGTATTGGCGTGAAATGCGGCGGTTGTTCGGGAATGACCTATATCTTAGGTTTTGAAGACAGGCAGCCGACTGATGAAGTATTTGAGACATCGGGTCTTCGGTACCTGATGAATCCTGCACATGAAATTTACCTGTCAGGGATGGAAGTTGACTGGCAGAACGGCCTAAATGCGCGGGGATTTACTTTCAGCAATCCCAATGCCAGCAAGACCTGCGGCTGCGGAACCAGTTTCGCCGTTTGAATGGTGCAGCCCTCTTATTTATTCGATAAGGGCTACCTGCTCGTCCCCATCTTTTTCTTTCCAGAATACGCGAACTTTCTGGGTTATCAGTGAATCAATGGATTTACCGATGTAATCCGCCTGGATCGGGAGTTCACGACTATACCGGCGATCAATAAGCACACAGAGTTCAACCCTGGCGGGTCTTCCGAAATCCTGCAGTGCATCAAGGGCTGCGCGGGTGGTCCTTCCGGTATACAGCACATCGTCGATTAAAATCACCTGCTTACCGTCGATGTTGAATGGGATATCCGTACTGTTGGCAATATGCAGGTGGTCCCGCACATCATCGCGGTAAAAATTAATGTCGAGCTTGCCGTACTGGACACCGGCAGCCGGCAATTCCTTTTTTAATTCTTTTACTAACCGGTCAGAGAGGTAGATACCCCGGGGCTGGAGCCCGATAATTACCGTCTGGTGCAGGTCCAGGTGATTTTCCAGTATCTGCTGCCCCAGCCGCTGTATCGTAACCGCCAGTTGCTTCTCTGATAATACTGTCTTCAAATGCCGTAAATTTTTATAAAAATAGGGCATGCCCTCTAATTGCCCGTAATTTACTTGCGCAGGACAGCTATACCCGACACCCCAGCCCAATGGCTTACTTCCCTTCACTCCTTCCGGCTGGCTTATTAAGGTTGGCATTCTGTGAAATAGATTTTATTTTCGCAGCACCTTAAACAAAAAGCTGCCCTTTTATGAACATGGTCGATTCACTTGAGAAAATCCCGGTTACCATTTTCCCTTCCCTCAAAGAAGGATCCACTTTCATTGCGGCTGAGATTGCGGCCCTGATCCGGCAGAAACAGGGAAAAGCTGAAAAGTGCGTCCTTGGTCTGGCGACGGGCTCTTCGCCGAAAACAGTCTACCAGGAACTGATCCGACTGCATCGCGAGGAAGGCCTGAGTTTTAAGAACGTCATCACGTTTAACCTGGATGAATACTATCCTATTGACAGGGACGCCCTGCAGAGCTACAACCGGTATATGAAAGAACACTTGTTTGATCATGTAGACATAGACCCCGCAAACTGCCATGTGCCTGACGGCGAAGTAAAGAAGGATGATATCAAAAGATTTTGCGCATCTTATGATGCGGCGATAGATGAAGCCGGGGGAATCGACCTGCAGATCTTAGGTATCGGGAATAATGGTCATATCGGGTTTAACGAACCGGGGTCAAGTCAGTTTTCTAAAACAAGACTGGTGCCACTTGAAAATTCGACCAGGGTCGCCAATGCGCAGGAGTTTCAGAATATTTCCAATGTTCCCAGGCTAGCCATCACAATGGGTATCAGCGTTATCATGAAGGCGAGGCGGATCCTGCTGATGGCCTGGGGACAGATGAAGGCGCCGGTAATTAAAGAAGCAGTAGAGGGCACAGTAACCGAACAAATCCCGGCCTCCCTGCTGCAGCAGCACAGTGATGCGCTTATTATCCTGGATGAGGTAGCTGCCGCGGAGTTGACCCGTTTTAAGTTTCCATGGCTCACCGGTGAATACGACTGGTCACCCGCTATGTTAAAAAAGGCCGTGGTGCATATGGCGCTGGAATTGAAAAAGCCAGTCCTCAGCCTTACGGGCAAAGATTACAATGATTTTGGGCTTAGTGAGCTGCTGGTAGAAAAAGGAGACGCCTATGAAATCAATATGCAGGTTTTTTACATGCTGAGAGACAGTATTACCGGATGGCCGGGCGGAAAGGCTACGCCCCTTCCTAATCCACCCGAGCGGATGTCGCCCTATCCCAAAACCGTACTGATTTTTTCTCCGCATCCCGATGACGATATAATAAGTATGGGGGGTACGTTTATGCGCCTTCATGACCAGGGTCATAGCGTACACGTAGCTTACCAGACCAGCGGTAATATTGCCGTAACAGATGAGTTCGTCACCCGCTTCCTGGATTTTGCCGTGGGGTTTGAAAATCTTTTTGGCATTGACACCAAAAAATCGCAGGAGATCCTTCGGGCGGCGAGGGCCTTCCTCGTAGAAAAAAAATCTAACCAGGTGGATACTTCGGAAATACGGGCGATAAAAGGTCTGATCCGCCGCTGTGAAGCCGCTGCCACATGCCGGTATGTGGGTATTAAAGATGAAAATATCCATTTCCAGAACCTGCCGTTCTACGAAACAGGGCGCATTGAAAAGAAACCGATGGGTGAAGAAGATGTGCAGCTGACGCTTGATCTGCTCAGGAAGATAAAACCACAGCAGGTTTATTGCGCAGGCGATTTGGCCGATCCGCATGGCACCCACAAAGTATGTCTGGATACGGTTTTTGAAAGCCTGCGGCGATTGAAGGCTGCCGGCGAAGACTGGGTGAAGGATTGCTGGGTTTGGCTATATAAGGGAGCCTGGCAGGAATGGGACATCAGTGAGATTGAAATGGCCATCCCCATGAGCCCGGACCAGGTACTAAAAAAACGGTTTGGTATATTCATTCACCAGTCCCAGAAAGATATGGTTCCCTTCCAGGGATCTGATGCCCGGGAATTCTGGCAGAGAGCCGAAGAAAGGAACCGTAATACGGCAAAACTTTACGAACAGCTTGGCCTTACGCATTACGCTGCGATGGAAGCTTTTGTGAGATGGCACTATTGATGATTGTTTACCGGAAATATCCGATTGCAGAAAAGATTTGCGGGTTATAGTCAATTATGGACAAAGTTTTTGAGCGCCAGCCTGAATCCCCGACCGAATCCTGGTCGGTTGCCTGGTCAAGGCCGTTATTCCGGCTCAAATTTATGGGAGTGTGGCTGCTGCTGATTCCGCTACTGGCCAGCTTTCATTCCTTTTTCCGGCACATTGAAAGGCGGGAGGGGCCGGTGCTGAACGACTGGGTGCTAAATCACATTCCCGCTCACAATGTATCGCTTCCTGTTTTCCTGCTGATTTGGGGCGCCTTCTTGCTGGGTATGGTGCGCGGATACAAACACCCCAATATGCTGCTCGTGATGCTCTGGTCTTACCTGTTTGTCACGGCCTGCCGTGTTATTTGCATCCTGCTTATTCCCCTTGACCCTCCGCAACACCTGGTGGCGCTTGTGGATCCCCTAACCAATTATTTTTACGGTAAAGACTACGTGACAAAGGACTTATTTTTTTCGGGCCATACGTCCAGCGTGTTCGTCGTATTTCTGGGCCTTAGGAAAAAATCCGACAAACTGGTGGTGCTTTTTGCCGTAATAAGTCTTGGGATACTACTGCTGGTGCAGCATGTTCATTATACGATTGACGTTCTTGCAGCACCACTTTTTGCCTATGGCGCGCACAGGCTGGCAGAGACTATTAAAGAGGCTGGTCAGAAAGCTTCCCCGAGTTGAAAATAAAGGCCCTTCGATTTTCCCCCTTCTGCGATTCCATAGTCCAGCCGCAGGTTCAGTTTTTCCGACTTGCTGAGCCTGATACGTAATCCGGCACCGTAGGCATATTTGATAGCTGAGCGGGGAACGAAGCGGCAATCGTGGCTCACGTTCCCGACTCCTCCAAAAACCGCTGCACCGAGCCGCCGGTAAACGGGTACCCGGTATTCGGCCTGGAAAACTACCTGGTTTTTATCGCGGTAGCGGCCGTCATAATAGCCCCTCATGCTGCTGGAGCCGCCAAATGAAGCAAGGCTTCTGAGTGGCACCGTACCGGCATTCATAAATGCATAGGCCTGCAGGGCCAGTACCTGTTTTTTAAATGTAGGGATAAAGCTCCTTGCATCAAGTACGAAATTGGTGTACTCAAAATCAGATCCTAGGATATGACTGAAATGATTGAATGAACCCTGCAAAAAAATACCTTTATCGGGTGCAAAGGCGTCATTCCGCGTATCATAGGTAAGGCTGGCTCCAAGTCCTGACACCTGGTATTTGCTACGACCTGGCACCTGTTCTTTTTCGAACAGGCCATCCCTGCGGTAACTTACCCGGAAGAGCCGCTGGTATTCATAAATAGCCCCTATATAAAGGTGAGGAGAAAGTGCACGCTGGCCATGCAGGTATACGTAAAACTGCTCAAAATTATAAGATTCGGCATTGCTGTCCGGTGTCATTGGACCGATGCCCCAAAATTTGTCCGGGAAATAGCTGTAGGAAACCTGCTGGCTGAGAATAAATTTCTCATGGGGAAAATAGATAGTGCCGTTTATTGCGGCAACAAACTGCTTTTTCAAAGAATACAGCACCAGGCCTTGCAGGTTTGATGTACGGGCTGTGCTGTCATTCCGGCTTACATGAAAAGTTCCGGCTACTGCTGAACCAAACGACCAGCTGGTTTCAATTGACCGCGCAATAACCGGCAGTACCAGCACGTGATTTACCCGTGAAGGCGACGGGGTGATAATGCTGTCTTTTTGGCCGTCGGCCTGCAACAGGCAAAGGCACCCGGCAAGGATCAGAAAAGCCCGGTGAGGCCGGTGAAAAGACAGTGCAGGCATAGAACCGTTGATGCGCATATTTTGGGCAGCGTGATTTGAAGCTAAAATAGATAAATTCTTTTCTTTCGGCGAGCTAATTTGCATTCCTGCGCAGTGATGCCGGATCAGTAGCTGATCAGTAGTCCGGTGATTACGGCCAGGCAGATGCTGAGCAGCGTACCCACCACGAGGTATTCGGTTTTTATTTCCTGGCGTTCCTTTTCATTGAACCGGATGATTCCTTTGGCGGCAACAAGCAGACCAATAGCTGAAAACTGGTTCAGGAGCACGAAGACGAAAATAATAAGGCGTTCGGCAATGCCGATCCACTTACCCGCATTAGCCAGGCTTTCCGCATCACTGATCTTATCCCGCCACTGGCGGGTGAGCTGACCAATAAATATGCCGGCGGGAGCCGTTAAAAAAACGGCGGCGGTGATTATTTTCCAGGGTATGCGAAGGTCTCTTATGAGTTGAAGGGCCGGCTCAAAATCATTTCCATGATAGAAAATCATGATCCAGCAGCCCGCAATAACAAGAACGTGCATGGCCTGGTCCAGCAGGAAGTATTTTACCCGGGCAGGCCGGTAAGACTTCCAGCCGTCGATGATGATGTGGGAAAAAAGTATAACGAGTGCAGTCCGCCAGTAATCCGCTCCTGCCAGCAGCAATGCCATTGCAGCTGTGACGCCGCTATGGAGATACAGGTAGGGGGGGAGGAAGTGTTTCTGGTTGCGGGCATCCACCCATTTCCGCGGCTGGAGTATAAAATCTGTAAGGAGATGAGCCAGGATGAGTTTTACGAACCAGGTAGCGGGCGTCATGGCATCAATTTGATTATTTTTTGAAAATGAATGATCAAATCCTGGATCTCGGGCCAGTGAGCCGCCGCGGCGTGCTGACTCACTGTACTCTTGGATTTACGCAATGCCAGCGCGACCACCTGCTGGCTGCTGCCGTTAAGCAACGCTCCAATTACCCCTGCCTGTTTGGGGGTAAGTGAATTAAATATGGTATCGGTGTAGGCAGCAATGACCTGTAAACCTTCGCATGCCAACGGATCATTTGTGCTGATGGCCAACCTCCGGCCGGTATCAGCAAGCGTTTCGAATATTCTACCAGACAAAAGAAAGGCTTCTCCCTTTGCCAGGCCTGGTGATGTGACGGCTATTTTGACGTTTCCGATTCCCAGGCCGATACGGATGTCCGGCCCCGGTTGTCGATTTACCCGGCTGAGACTTATGGCGGCACAGCGGCAGCGAAGGGAAAGTAATAAAGCATCTGCCGCCTGCCGGGTGTAGGCCTGGAAACTGTCACCGCGGTAAAATTCAAACCGGGTGGAAGAAAGAATATGCCGCAGGCGGGCAACCAGCTGTCTTTCCAGGGCAGCCGACAGGCTGGTGGAACGAACAATATCGGCGGTAAGTACTGCTGCTGGTCGCATTTTGCTGGCTTTACGGCGCTGGGCTGTTATTATTTGTAATCCGTACAAATATACGAATTTTTAAACAGTTCGTATAAAAGTACGGATTCTAAATAAGTTCGTATAAATAACCGAACTGCTCAAAATTCTCATTGCAAAGAGCTCAAGGAGCCGTCACAAAATCACAAAAAAAACGGCTCCGCAGAACCGTTTTCGATAAGTAATCCCGCTCCGTGACATTATTTAATGAAAATCACCGGTAGAAAGCACCGGCTGACCCTGTGGATAGGAAATTGCCGGATCGTCTTCCGCAGTGATGAATACACGCATCGGGCTAAAAGTAGTAACGGTACTAAGGGAGGCTTTAAGACTGCTCCCAAGCAAACCCGAACCACTCTTAATCTGGCCAATATTTTTTGTCTCATTATCCTGTGTCACCATCCATACAACATACACTTTTCTGGGTGGCGTCAGCTTATCTGAAGGCGCAAGATTGGTAATCTTCACATCAACAGAATAATTTTTATTATTATCCTTTTTAACCTTAACTGACCCGGTAGCAGCCGGGACAACCGACGAACTATTAAACTTTATTTTCCGGCCGCAGGAAGCCAGAGCGAAGAGAAAGAAGGCCGCAAATAATACAGCCAAGAACTGGTGGGTTTTGTGGTGTCTCATACAGTAAATTTATTTTTTGTTCAAGACCGGCCAAATCTGACCGTTAAAGAAATAAACAAAAAAAAATGAATATAGTTTAATTAAATGTCAAGAATCGAAATGGCGTGGCTTGGTGAAAAATGAGGTGAATAATCTACAACACGCCCTACCATATGGCGTAAGGGTTTGGGGAGAAAAATATTTTTTTTATTGCCTGCTTCATTAGGAAATCGATGCTGGAATTCAAAATAATAAAAGTGTGGGCATTGTTGCATGGATATTGCGGCGCTAAAAGATACTTACCCTTTCCGAGACCCCCGTTACAAACCTGCCTTCTGTTGGCACTACTAATACTATTAACCAGCAATGAGACCCTGAGCAATGAGACCCTGTAAAAGCCTTTTCATCGCCGGAATCGAGGTATCTAATGTTAGAGCGTTTTGCTATTCCCTCCTGTTCATCCATGGAGGAAAAGCTATAACGGATGTTCCTATTTCATGCAAATTAATCGGGTTGTTTGTCCCGCCATCAGGATGAATCGGTTTCTGCTGCTACCGGTTTACATTTAACCTGCCAGTTTCCCAGGGGTCTTTCGAAGGAAGCGTCATAAGTATACCTCCCCTGGCCGCCAGTATGGTTATGAACGATGAGGAAAGCAGCCTTCTACATCCAACCCCTAAAATAACTGGATGTTATCAAACAGTTTTTGTAACCCTGGACGGCCTAAAATTCTTTGATTTAACAGAAAAAACAGTTTATGGATCCTGCACAATTTGAAACCGCAGCGATTATTTCCCTAGTTCTGGCAGGCCTTTGCTGCCTTATCATCCTGGCTGATTTACTTACTGGTCACCCGCAGAAAATGGGCGTAATGAATATAGTGTGGCCGGTAACTGCCCTATACGCCGGCCCCCTTGCTTTGGTACTTTATTACAGCATCGGAAGAAAATCAACGGTATACGCAATGCATGAAAAGCCTTCTTCTCCAAAAGAAAACCGCAACCGGCATGAACCAGCAAATAAGCCGATGCACCACATGCAGGAGAAACCGTTCTGGCAGTCGGTAGTGTCGGGTACCCTACATTGTGGCGCCGGATGTACGCTTGGGGATATCACAGCAGAATTTGGCCTGCTGCTGTTTCCCCCTTTTTTTTTATGGGGTAAAAGAGTATTTGGCAATTGGGTTGTCGACTTTTGTGTCGCATTCCTGCTGGGTATCATTTTTCAATACTTCGCCATCAAACCGATGAAAAACTTATCGCCCCCAATGGCATTGAAGGCTGCCGTAAAGGCCGACACGCTTTCCCTGACCTGCTGGCAGGTAGGCATGTATGGATGGATGGCCATCGCATTTTTTTTACTATTTAGGCAGGAGTTGTCACCGACTAATCCGGTATTCTGGCTGATGATGCAGGCCGGTATGATTTTAGGCTTCTTCACAGCCTTCCCGGTTAATTGGTGGCTTATCAAAAGCGGTATAAAAGAAAAGATGTAAATATGGTTATCCTGAAAACAATCAGCAGCGGGACATCCCGATAGGAATAAAAGAGAATCAATACTGATGCTCACCTTACTTAACATATGCTTAACCCGCAGGTTGTTGCAGTCGATGCTCAACCCTTCCTCCGAACAGGCGGACCGCATTGCCAGGCTATTTAATTATTTTAATGTCGCCGCAGGCGGAATGGTGCTGCTTGTCAGCGGATTAACCCTGTACATATGCATTAGATTCCGCAGTAAAAAAACGACACGTCATATTCCCGAACAAACAAAGGGAAACAATAAAGTGGAAGCATTGATGATTACCGTTCCCGGCATATTACTGGCATTCTTTTTTTACCAGACCGTATCGGTAATGCATAGTGTCGCGCCGGAACCCGATCATTTTCCCCCGCCTGACGTCATTATTACCGGCCATCAGTTCTGGTGGGAGGTGAGGTACTCGGCAGCAGGGGTCACCTCTGCCAATGAAATACACCTTCCCGCCGGGAAAAGGGTTCTGCTCGAACTAAAATCCGCCGACGTTATCCACGATTGGTGGGTACCCGCTCTGAGGAATAAAATGGATTTGATACCCGGTAAAATTAATCACCTGTGGCTTAACATCAACAAGGCAGACACCTATGCCGGCGTATGCAGTGAATTCTGCGGCGCCCAGCATGCCTGGATGCGGATGAATGTGATGGCAACTGATTCAACCAGCTACCGGCATTGGCTTCAGGAAGAGGCTGCCACGGCGCTTCATCCTGCCGATAGTCTCTCTGCAAAAGGATCCGTAATCTTCGCAGCGAAAACCTGCGGCGGCTGTCATAACATCTCCGGCACCGCTTCGACCGGACAGGTTGGCCCTGACCTTACCCATTTCGCCAGCAGGGAGAAAATGCTGGGTGGAATAATGCCCGTGACAGAGGAAAATATTTACCGCTGGCTCAGCCATCCGCAGGAAATCAAACCCGGCTCTAAAATGCCCAATTTTATTTTTAGCAACGACACCCTTAAAGCCCTTTCCCATTACCTGGGCCAGCTCAAATAACAATGACTGACAATATAAAAATACCAGAAACAAAACAAGCCATACCCGGGCTTTCCATAAATAACAACAGAGGACTGCTGCAGTGGATAACTACGGTTGATCACAAACAGATTGGTATCATGTACCTCGTTGTCGCTGTCATTTTTTTCCTTGTTGGCGGACTATTCGCTTTGCTGATGCGGATTCAGCTGGCTATCCCCAACAACCATTTCCTGAGCCCTGAAACGTATAACCAGCTGTTCACCATGCACGGGACCACCATGATATTTTTTGTGATGATGCCCGCAATTTTTGGATTTTCGGTATACTTTATCCCGCTCATGATAGGGGCTAATGAAATGGCATTCCCCCGCCTGAATGCATTCAGCCTCTGGATGACTTTCTTTGGCGGGTTTGTACTCTATTTCAGTTTTGCTGCCGGCGGTGCGCCGGACGCAGGTTGGTTTAATTATGCACCCCTCAACGAAAAAAATTATTCGTCCAGCCCGGGAATCGACTATTACTGTATGGGCCTTTTCCTTGCGGGGATCGGCAGCATTACCACCGCCATCAATATTATTGTAACCGTCCTCCATTACCGTATACAAGGAATGTCCCTCACCAAACTTCCTTTGTTTGTCTGGATGGTTTTTGTAAATGCATTCCTCATTTTAGGGGCGTTGCCTTCGCTAAATGCAGCCCTGGCCATGTTGCTGCTCGACCGGCAGTTCGACGCCCATTTCTTTACCGCACCCGGCGGCGGGGCTTTGCTGTGGCAGCACCTCTTCTGGTTGTTTGGACACCCGGAAGTATATATTCTCATTCTCCCTGCGTTTGGCATCTATTCGGAAGTATTCCAGGTGTTTTCCGGCAAAAGAATCTTTGGCTACAGCTTCGTGGCCCTTTCTGCGGTCGCCATCGCCCTGCTTTCTTTCGGAGTCTGGATGCATCACATGTTCGCGGTAGGCTCCGGCACCGCTGTGAACAGTTTCTTTTCGGCCAGCAGCATGCTAATCGGTATCCCTACAGGTATAAAAATATTTAATTGGCTGGCTACCATGTACGGAGGCAACATCCGCTTCACGGTATCCATGATGTTCGCTATCGCCTTCCTGGTAGAATTTACAATCGGGGGACTTACCGGCATAGCCTTTTCCATCGTGCCGCTCGACTGGCAGCTTACCGATACGTATTATGTGGTGGCCCACATCCACTATGTCTTTATCGGGGGCAGTCTATTTGGCATTTTTTCAGGGCTCTTTTACTGGTTCCCAAAGTTGACGGGCCGCCTCCTTAGTGAAAAAGCAGGGAAATGGTTTTTCTGGTTATTTGTAATCGGGTTCAACGGAACCTTTTTTATTCAGCACATCCTGGGTATCCTTGGTATGCCAAGACGCGTGTATACCTATCCTGACCTGCCATGGTATGGCTTTTTTAATTTCATTTCGTCCGCCAGTGCCATGCTCATGGGTATTGCATTCCTCCTGTTGCTCTGGATGATTCATAGCGCAAGGAAACACGGCACCGCATCGGGGTCAGATCCGTGGGACGGCTTCACGCTGGAATGGATGGCAGCCTCCCCACCGGGCAACCAGAATTTTGACCGACTGCCGGTTGTACACAGCAGGCGGCCGCTATGGGACCTTAAACATCCGGACAACGCTGATGATGAATAATTGGACCCGATCACACTAATACGTTGAAAATGGAAAATAAAACAATGATAAAACTGGTGATTGGAACGGAAGGGATTTTCTTCCTGGCCCTCATCATGGCATTTGTTTACATGGCTTTTGTTTCAGGTTATGAGCCTGCTAACCTGCACGCGCTCAATATTAAATTAACAGCGGTTTTCAGTTGCACACTTTTCGCCAGCAGCGGCACTTTCTGGATGGCAGAAAAAAATTATAATAACAGCAATCGCAAAGGATTGCTTACCTGGCTGTGTGTCACCATGCTCCTCGGACTTATCTTTCTTGGCGGCCAGGCACATGAGTACATCGGTCTTATCAACAAAGAAATTACCCTTTCAAGTAGTCTTTTCGGCACCAGCTTTTTTACCCTTACTGGCTTCCATGGACTTCACGTATTGATTGGCCTAATCGTATTCGGCATCTTGCTGGTACTGATCCTCCTGGGTGATTTTGACCGGCCCGGCTCTTCGGTGATTGCCTGTGCCGGCATGTACTGGCATTTTGTAGATATTGTCTGGCTCGTGGTCTTTACCGTGGTTTACGTGTTACCGGTAATACATGTATTAAAATAAGTTATGGACATGATTATTCAACACTGGCAGTTTCAACCAAGCGAATGCATCTTAACAGGCCTGCTCCTGGCAGGATATGGCTGGATAACCGGCCTGCAGCCAGGCAGCCGCAAAAAATATTTTTTTGCGTCCATGGCCATATTCGCGATAGCTGTCTTTTCGCCGCTGCACTATGCAGGCATGTATTATTTGGTCAGTGCGCACATGGTATCACATGTGCTGCTCGTCCTTGTTGTACCCCCGTTACTGGTTGCCGGGTTGCCCCGTCAGAACGCGGTCTCCGGACCATTACAAAAAATATCGGTATTTCTCGGTCGGGTACCGGTTGCGGCATGGCTTTCCGGGGTTGGCATCATGTGGGTATGGCACATTCCGGCAGTATTCCACCAGCTAATGCCCGTACACGCGATGGCAGGGGACGGTGCACGGATGACCATGGGCGTACCGGGTGCGCTACACCTGATTAGCCTGTTGCTGGCAGGATGTGTGTTTTCCTGGCCCATCATCAACCCGTACCGGGAAACAAGAATGCATCCGGTCGCGGCATCACTTTACCTCAGCGCTGCGTGCATTTTCTGTTCCCTCCTTGGTTTGCTGATTACGTTCGCTCCTACCGGTCTGTACACGGGTTATCTTCCCCACACAACGGCCTATTTCAACGTGCAGCAGGGATTGGGCATCACGGAAAAAATGGACCAGCAGGCAGCCGGACTTATCATGTGGGTACCCTGCTGCCTAGTTTACCTGACCGGTGTGCTGCTGCTGCTTCATCACTGGCTGCAGCATGCGGAACTACGGTATCCTCCAACTATTAAAACGTTTATGAAATGAAATCACCTGAACAAATTGAATGGACGACAGCAACTCCTTCCGTATTACCCTCCACCAGTTACTGGCCTTTTTTTATGGCGGTCGGTATACTGTTCCTTGGCTGGGGTTTACTAACCAGCTGGATATTTTCGCTTGCCGGCTTAATCGTACTCATGATTTCCCTTGCGGGATGGATAAACTTAATGCGTCATGAAAGAAGAAACACAAAGTGAAGTGACCAGGAGAAAATTCCTGGTAAAAATCGGCCTGGGACTGGGCGGACTGGCAGCTGCCTTGGTAGCGATACCCGTAGTGGGTGCCCTGCTGGCGCCGCTGTTGAAAAAAAACAGGCAAACGTGGCGCACGGTTGGGCTGGCGAATGACTTTGCCAATGGAACTACCACGCTGGTAAAATTTGAAAACGCCGACCCGACTTCTTATGCAGGCATCACCGCTAAATCGGCAGCCTGTCTAAGGCGCGATGGGGAACAGCAATTCACTGCCTTCTCCGTAAACTGCTCTCACCTGGGTTGCCCGGTAAGATGGGAAGCGGGTTCAGCATTATTTATGTGTCCCTGCCACGGAGGCATTTATTACAAAGACGGTACGGTAGCCGCGGGGCCGCCACCCAAGGAACTTACCCGATACCAGGTGCGGATCAGCTCTGGGAAAGTCCAGATTCTCACTGCCCCGCTACCCTTAACCACTATCAATGCCTGATGCCCATGAACGTATTCAAAAAAGCCTGGAAATGGTTTGATGACAGGAGCGGAATCAGTGAGCATATCCTGCCACTGATCAAACACCCCGTTCCGCCCGGCACCGGGTGGGCGTACGTGTTTGGCAGCGCTACTTTATTTTGTTTCATCCTGCAGGTCGTAACCGGCATCGGCCTGGCATTCCTCTACCAACCTTCTTCCTCCGAGGCCTACCAATCCCTGAAATTTATCACCAGCCAGGCTACGCTGGGAAGGGAGCTCAGGGGCATCCATTTTTTCGGTGCGTCGGGTATGATCATTCTGGTGGGCGTGCACATGACCAGGGTTTATATTACGGCGTCGTTTAAGTATCCCCGTGAGATGAGCTGGATTAGTGGTGTTTTTCTGCTCTTCCTTACCATCGCTATGGGCTTTACCGGGCAGCTTTTGCGATGGGATTCCAATGGGGTCTGGTCTTCCGTCGTCGCTGCGCAGCAACTGAGTCGCATTCCGCTGGTAGGCAAGTCGGCTGCCCGCCTGCTCCTGGGCGGGGATACGATAGGCGGACAAAGCCTGAGTCGTTTTTTCGCCCTGCATGTTTTCGTATTTCCTGCCATGATATTTATGTTTGTCGGTTATCACCTGTACCTGGTTTTCAGGAACGGCATTTCAGAGCCACCTAAAGCGGGGCGGCTGGTTGATCCGGCTACCTACCGGAAATGGTACCAGCAACTGCTCCGCGACAAAGGGGTTCCTTTCTGGCCAAATGCCGCCTGGCGGGATGCCCTGTTTTCTGCCCTGGTGGTGCTGGTGATTGTGGCGCTGGCTGTTTTTATTGGTCCGCCGGCCCTCACTGCCCCGCCCGATCCGGCGAGCATCAATGCAGATCCAAGGCCTGACTGGTACATGATGGCTATTTTTTCGCTTTTTGCACTCATGCCGCCGAAAATTGAATCCATCGTGATCATCGCCGGCCCCGTTCTCTCCATCATCCTCCTGCTTTCTATCCCATTTATTGCCAACCGTGGGGAACGCAGCCCCATACGGCGCCCATGGGCCCTATTTGGCGTTATCTGCGTTGTTGTCTTCGTTGCCAGCCTGCTGGTGATAGGGGAACGATCCCCCTGGTCACCCAACTTCAATACGGAGAAACTAACGGTTAACCACATACGTGATAAAAATCCTGACCCGATGGTCCGGCAGGGTGTACAATTATTTTATACGAAGGGATGCCAGTATTGCCACCGCATAAACGGTTACGGCGGTTTAAAAGGTCCGGAACTTACGCTTGCAGGCAGGCGCCTCAGCGCGGGGGAGATTTCTATTCGCATCGTAAACGGCGGTAGCAATATGCCGGCGTATGGTGGTATGCTTACTAAAGATGAACTGGCTCAACTGACCGCTTTCCTCGTCTCCCAGCATTAGTGGAATTTAAATGGTCATAAATAAAACCTGCTTAACCCGCCGTTTTGCTAAAATTTTTAGTATTTTGCAGGCGGAAAAAATACCAACAAGATATGGAGATGGCTTACTTTTCTTTCCCTGTTAAGGCAGGTTTCCCCTCGCCGGCGATGGATTATGCCGAAGAACGGATCGATCTCAATAAAATGCTGGTGCCCCATCCCCTGTCGACGTTTATTGTTGAATGCCGGGGCGACAGCATGATCAATGCATTTATTCCACCAAGTGCGCGGTTGGTGGTGGATAAATCCATCACGGCACAAAATGGTGACATCGTTGTAGCGGTTGTAGATGGTGATTTCACCGTGAAATTTTTAAAGAAAAATGACTTTAAGTGCTGGCTGACGCCCGGCAACAGCAAATACCGGGACATAGAAATCACTCCCGAAATGAACATGGAGGTGTGGGGAGTAGTTATCCATATTATTATCGATCCGAAAGAAGTCAGGCGATGTATGCGTTAGTAGATTGCAATAATTTTTACTGTTCCGTGGAAAGAGTCTTCAACCCGCAACTCGAAAGGAGGCCGGTAGTGGTCCTTTCCAACAATGATGGGTGTGTAATCTCAAGAAGTGAAGAAGCCAAACAGGCGGGTATCGTGATGGGCACCCCGGCATACCAGCTGCGGGATTTTTTCGCAAAACACCGGGTTGCCGTATTCAGCAGCAATTATACCCTGTACGGCGATATGAGCGACCGTGTGATGAGGACACTCGGCACATTCGTTCCAAGCATGGAAATCTACAGTATCGATGAATCCTTCCTTCATTTTCACGATATGCCCTTTTGCGATTTGCTGGCGCTGGGTATGAAAATCCGTACAACTACGAGGCTCCACACGGGTATCCCGGTAACGGTTGGCATCGCCGCCACTAAAACCCTTGCCAAAATGGCCAACCGCCATGCCAAAAAATGGCATCGCGATACCGGTGTATTCTGGGCCGCCAACGAAGATCTTACCAGGGAAATGCTCGAGGTCACTGCGGTCGATCATATTTGGGGTATTGGCCGGCAGCATGCTGTACTCCTCAAAAAAAACGGATTTTACAGCGCGGCAGACTTTGTAAAAGCCCCCGCCAACTGGGTACGTAGCCAGCTCAGTGTAAAGGGCCTTCGGTTGCAGTCCGAACTACAGGGACAACCTGCGGTGGCAGATGAACCCGAACAGGCGGTCAAAAAAAACATTTGTACTTCCCGGTCATTTGGAACATTGCTGACCAGCAAAAAAGACATTCACGAAGCCCTTTGCAATTACGCGGCCAGCTGCGCGATGAAACTGCGGCAACAACATTCCTGCTGCCGTACAGTTCACGTATTCCTGCATACCAATCCCCATAAAACGGAAGAGCAGCAGTACGGACGGACCATTGACATCACGCTGGCCGGGGCGAGTAACCACACGGCAACAATCATGAAAGCCGCCGGCCGGGCCCTCGACCTGATATTTACCCCGGGTTACCGTTTTATGAAATGCGGTGTGGTGGTTAAAGACCTGGTGCCCGACACACAATGCCAGGCATCCCTTTTTGACCAGCCGGACCGGTCGAAAAACACGCGCGCCATGGATGCCATGGATAAGATCAATTTGGCCATGGGGAAAGAAACTGTACGGCTCGCGGTCCAGGGATTTGACAAAAAATATGCCCTGCGGGCCGAATTTCTGTCCGCCAGGTTCACTACAGACATCAACCAGCTTCTTAAAATATCTATCTGATGCTGCAGCCGTTCGAACACTTCAGCAACACCTCTCTGCAGAGGCTTTTACAACTGAAAAAAAATTACATGGTAACGCAGACGTATACCCGGGAAATGGATAGATGGTCACCATCCGGTAAAACGGCTTTGCTTATCTCGGATTATAGCGACGAGGGACTGGCAAAAATACATTTTAATGCCGTCCGGCATGATCGGTATGCGGCTATTGTTAACCTGCTGAAACCGGGACACTACACAAAATTGAGTGCATTGATGGAACCGGGTTCATCCTTTCACCTGTATTGGGCCGTAGTACATGGCACCGGCGAGTTGCAGAAGGAAGTCAACCGGCAATACAAAGACCAGATGCGGAATTACATCCGCGAAAATACGAACTGGCGCATAAGCGGCGACCAGCACATAAATCCTTCTCTGGCCGTTATATTTGGAGAACTTTTCATTACTTTAAAGTATGCAGGGCAAACCCTCAGGATTAAGTTTGCCGAAATTGAAAAATGAAGGCCATGTGTTACGACATTTCGTTTTCTGTGCACATCAACGAGCTCAGCGATTATTTCCCGGGCATCGATTTTCCGGGACAGCCCGAACTTGACTTTGGATTTGAGCCGTTCGACCATATTGCCGGGCATGCCTATTCCCTCCACCCTGTTATATATATTAACCGGGCAACAAATGTTCTTAGCTGCCGGATGATGGAATGGGGTTGCATCCCGTTTTATGTAAAAGACGAAAAAACTTTCCTACGCCAGCGGGCAGGTATGCTGAATGCAAGGAGTGAAAGGATCCTCGAGGACAGGAGCAGCTATTGGTTTAAAATCCGGAACCGGCGCTGCCTAATCCCTGTAAGTGGCATTTATGAACACCGCAGCATCGCAGGATGGAAAAAGAAAGTACCCTATTTTATCCGGCTGCGTAACCAGCGGCTATTTTTCCTGCCCGGGCTGTTCTCCGTGGCAGAACTCCCCGATACAGAAACCGGTGAACTCCTCTCCCGCCATACCTTTACCCTGATTACCCGGGGGGCAAACAGCCTGATGAAGGATATTCACAACGACGGCGAAAATAAAGGACGAATGCCATTATTCCTGATGCCCGATACAGCCACAGAATTTGTGGCTGACAATCTGAGCGAGGACCGATACCGGGAAATCCTCGAATTTGAAATGCCGTCAGATAAACTGGAATACTGGCCGGTATTTACCGTTAGAACGGCTAAGGCACGGCCAGATGGCAAAAATAAATCGGAACCATGGACCTGGGAAAACCTGCCGCCGCTCGGCGTGAATCCGGGCTAATGGTAAAGCCTTTCGGGTGTAGAAAAATCTCTACTATTGAACCATTAGAAATGGCCTGACCCCGTCTTACCGGCCAGATATGAGGCTGCAGCAACTGGCCTTACATTTGTTTGTAGATTGAAAACATAAAACTATGAACAAATTATTAATCGGATTACTAGCCGGTGTTGGAATAGGATTACTGATTGCGCCTGCAAAAGGTTCCGAAACACTGAAAAAAATCACGGATGGTTTTGATGATTTTAAGAGACTGGTCACAGATGAATCTCAGGATCTTTATGGAAAGGCAGAAGACATGGCCCATACGGCCACCTCAAAAACAGAGCAGGTTGCAGCCGACTGGAAGAACCGGATTTAAAAATCCCAATTATTCAACCTTTTTTTAATTACCGGGTTAATGTATTCTGACCGTGGATGAATGCTGTTATGCGAAATCAGGGTACCTTAACCCGGAATTTCCTCCCCGCCAACCGTCTGCTATTCGCTGGATAATCCGTGTGAATCCCTTTTAACACTGGCAGGCCTGTGAAGGGGGTTAATGGGTAGGATTTAAAGGTATGTCGAAAAGATGTTTCCAGTTACAGGCATAATAAAGGCAATTCAAAGAAGTTAGCACGGCGTGTATTAGAGCACATTATTTGTTTGATTTATAAAAAACTAGTCACCTTAAAAAGATCGTTCATGAAAAACAAATTCGGATTACCGGGCATGGCGAGTGCCATCCTTCTCGTAGCTGCTGTATCGTGCAGTAAAAGCAATAACACGCCTAATGCCACTGTAAGCAAGCACTGGGATGTTGTACTAAATTCCAAATTTGAGGCTCCGGCGCCCGCTTCACGGACAGAAACCGGCACCGCCAGCCTTGATCTATACTCTGATAATAACTTGAAATATACTGTTACCGTGAACGGGCTGGCAGCGGGCGATCAGCTGAACGCAGCGCACATTCATACCGGAGATCCACTGACAAGCGGACCTGTTATTCTTTCTTTCAACCCAACCTTTACCGGGAGCACAGCAACCGGCACAGTAAGCGTTCGCTCTACGCTGGCTGATTCATTAAAAAATGCAACAGCTGATTTTTATGTCAATGTTCACTCGACCCAACAACCTACGGGGTTACTCAGGGGCCAGGTAAATAACCCGGTTACTTTTGCACAGGATGTAACGCTAAGCGGCGCTAACGAAGTGCCCGCTGTCAATACAACGGCAACCGGCACAGCACTTTTCAGGCAGACTGCCGATAAAGCACTGTATACAAAATACACCATAACGGGTCTTGAAACGGGTGATACTTTAACGGCCGCACATATCCACACCGGTGCTTCAGGAACTAATGGCGCTGTTATCATTCCAGTAGCCGCTTCTGCATCAGACTTTGGAAAGGTGTTGAAAATTACCGGGATTAGTGACGCGAACGTAGCCTTGTTACTGACGGGGTCTGTATACGCCAACGCGCATTCGAAAAACCACCCGTCCGGAGTGGTACGCGGTCAAATCAGATAGATTTTTTTTACAGAAATATAGTAAGCCGGTTGCCGAATCAGTGCAACCGGCTTTTTTATGGGTTAGAAGTATTGCCGCAGCTTGTTTTGTTTCAGCAACTGATCCAGTTCATCCAGGTACCCCTGCAATGTTGCGGACAATTCTTTATACACCTGGTAGGCAGCATCGGTGGGTTTATTGTCCCCTCTCTCCACGCTCGATTCCAGTGCAGCCAGGCGATTGTTCACCTTAATCGGGAAGTTAAGTGGGTCCTGGGCACTCTGATTTTTAACCTGGTATAACTTCTCTTCTACGTTACTCAATGCGGTGAGTAGCTTCTTATTCTTTTCCGTTGGTTCCTTCGCCAGTTTAGCCTTGATCGTCCTGATATTGATAACCGCTTCATTAGCCCGTGCTGTCTCATTCCTTATTTTCATCGCAAGTTCAAACGAAGCCTGCGCATCGGTTGCTGTCACATTGAGACGCCGGGGATCCAACCTGATTTCAAAAGGTTGTTCCATCGTCTTTCCCCCGGCAGTTATCCTTACCCGGTAATTACCGGGAGGTGCAAGCGGACCGAGGGTTTTACTGCCTCCCCAGAGGATTTCTCCCTTAAATTCCGGCGGAGCGGGATATCGTAGGTTCCATGAATAGACGTTAATGCCTGGCTTGATTACCGGAACCGGAATTTTTTTGTCTTCTTCATCTTCTTCGGGATTGAGTTTTTCTTTAGCCAGGGGAGGCTGTCCTATATAGGTTTGGATGATTTTCCCTTCCTTGTCAAGGATACTGATGTTTAGATCGGAAACCGATTGGTTGAGATAATAAGGGAAGACAGCATCCTGCACGCGCCGCGCCGCATAGTAAGGTGCAAACGCAAACATGGTATCGGCCTTGTGCAGCTGCAGGAACTGCCTCACCGGTGACACATCATCCAATACGTACACTGACCGCCCATGGGTTCCCAGCACGATGTCTTTCTCTGTCACCCTGATATCAGCCACCTGTACATCCGGCAGGTTGAGTTGCAGGCTATACCACTGCCCGCCATCATCAAATGAAACGTATACACCGTGTTCGGTACCGGCATACAGCAGGCCGGGTACGGTCAGATCTGCCCGGATCACGTGCAGGTAGTCACCTGGCCTGATACCGGTAATAATTTTTTTCCATGTTTTACCGTAGTCGTCCGTTTTCCAGCAATACGGCGCACGATCATCCATCTGGTAACGGTTGGCCGCCACGTATGCCGTTCCCGGTAGGAAGCGGGAGGCTTCGATGATACTGACGCGTGTATTTTTTACCATACCGGGAGGCGTAACATTCTGCCAGGTTTTACCATTGTCCTTGGTGAGATGAACCAACCCATCGTCTGAGCCTGCCCATATACAGTTCACATCAAAAAAAGAGGGGGCCAGGGCAAAAACGGTTGCATAAATTTCCGGTCCGTTCATGTCGCGGGTAATCACGCCCCCGCTTATTCCAAGTGTAGCCGTATCGGCGTAGGTTAAGTCGGGGCTCAGCCTGTCCCAGTGCTGGCCTTCACTGGTGGTCATCCAGACATGCTGTGAACTGGTATATAACCGGTTTGAGTCGAGGGGAGAAAAAACGATGGGAAACGTCCATTGCCAGCGTTCCGGTAACACACTGGCTTCTTCACCGGAAAAGAGTCTCGGGTACACCTGGATATCCCTTGTTGCACCCGTGCTCCGATTGATACGGGTAAGCAGCGCTCCCTGGCTGCCGGCATAAAATACATCCGGGTTTTTAGGATCCTGTGCAATGTAACCGCTCTCACCGCCGCCTACCTGGTAGGCATAACCGAGACCGGGTTTGGTGGTATTGTTTTTAACAGACATAAATGACCAGTCCTCACTCGGGATGGCGATGGTTGTATTGTCTTGTTGTGCACCCGCGACATGGTAGGGGAAATCGCTGGTGGTAATGATGTGGTAGAGTTGCGCCGTTGGAAAATCCTCATCTGTCCACCCTTCGCCGCCGGTGACAGAAATCGTTCCGCCACCGTCATTGGCCTCTGCCATTCGTAGTGGGTCAGCCGGATCAATCCACAGGTCATGGTTATCCCCATGCGGCAGTTTGATGGCTTTCGCGAAAGTGCTTCCTCCATCCTCAGACTTATAAAAATTCACGTTAAGTGCGTAGATGCCATCCTTGTTTTTTGGGTCGGCCACGATGCGGGAATAATAAAAAGCCCGCTGGCGGATTTTTCTATCATTGTTGACCAGCTTCCAGTGCATGCCGCCATCTTCGGATCTGAACAACCCGCCGCTGTCCGACTCTACAATGGCCCATACGCGGTTCGGCACAGCAGGCGATGCCGTAACACCAATTTTGCCAACCGTACCCCCCGGCAGACCAGGATAATGCGTGAGATTGACCCATGTCTTGCCACCGTTCTCCGACTTGTACAAACCAGATTCTCCCCCGCCGCCCCACATTTTGTACGGTGTCCGCACCACTTCCCAAATAGTGGCATAAACGATCTCCGGGTTAAAGGGATCTAGCACCAGGTCTTCTGCCCCGGCGTGCTCACCCCTGTTCAGGATATTCGCCCAGCTTTTCCCCCCGTCTACCGTTTTAAACACTCCCCGTTGGGGGTTAGGTCCGAACGCATGCCCCAGGGCAGACACATACACAACATCCGGATTTTTAGGGTCGATCCTGATACGGGAGACGGATTGCGTTTGTTCCAGTCCGATATGTTTCCAGGTCTTGCCGGCATCGATGGATTTATAAATGCCATCGCCCTGCATAATATTACCGCGAAATTCGGTTTCGCCGGTGCCGATGTAAACAATGTCCGGGTTAGACGGGGCAACTGCCACGGCGCCTACGGAAGAACTCGTGATCTGACCATCGGTAACCGGTTTCCAGTTTAATCCACCATCCGTGGTTTTCCATAAACCTCCCCCGACCGCACCGAAATAATATTCCAGTTTACGGGCCGAACTTCCTGCTATCCCCAGGGATCGGCCCCCGCGGTTGGGACCAATATTCCTCCAGGTCATGTTTTTTAACACAGAATCAGGGAGACCGGGCAGGGGCTGTTGGGCTAACGACCGGCTCACGACGAAAATGCTGCCCGAAATCAGGATGAGATTAATAAATAAACGCATATTGTATACAGATGTGATGACATAAAATTTACCGGCATCCTGGAAATTAGGAAGACCTTGGCATTCATTTAAAAATAAGAATATTCCACCGGCAGTCAGTTAAAATAAGCAATCCGGGTGATTAGCTGCCCGCGAATGTTTAATTTCCGGCATTAAAATATTTTAAAACTGAATATAAATATTAGCGCGTAAATTAACCGGGGTTGCAGGCACCGCGCTGCGGCAGAACAAAGCGAAGAAGCAATTCCAGCCGTGATACGCAAACGCAGGTTTCGCCTGGCGCATCCTACCAAATCTAAAACACATGCTTACGCCCTTACAAAAAAAATTATCCCCGTTGGCTGGCCTGGTCATATTATTGATTGCTGGCCTGGCCGCCATTGCGCAAACCCCTGATACCGGCCAATACAATATGCTGCACTGGCGTATGATAGGTCCTTACCGGGGTGGACGAACAGTAGGCGGCTGCGGCGTGCCACAACAGCCGAATGTTTTTTATATCGGCGTAAACAACGGGGGCATCTGGAAAACGAACGATTTCGGGCGTACCTGGAACCCGGTATTCGACAAAGAATCTACCGGTTCAATCGGCGATATCGCGGTAGCGCCATCCAATCCCGAGGTAATTTATGCAGGCAGCGGGGAAGGATTGCAAAGACCTGATTTGTCAGTAGGAGACGGGGTGTATAAATCCATTGATGCGGGCAAGACCTGGCAAAATACCGGTATTGAGGGCGCCCAGCAAATTGGCGGCGTAGCGATCGATCCGCGGGATGAAAATAAAGTTTTTGTAGCTGCGCTCGGTCATCCCTATGGACCCAATACGGAGCGTGGTATTTACCGGACTACCAACGGCGGAAAATCCTGGGAAAAGGTTTTATATATCGATGAAAATACCGGCGCCATCCAGGTTGCCATTGACCCACAGCACCCCAACACGATCTTTGCAGACCTGTGGGCGGCACGGCAGGGACCCTGGGAGAATGGCCAGTGGCAGGGGCCGGGAAGCGGTCTGTACAAATCAACAGATGGCGGTACCACATGGCGGAAGATCACCAGGGGATTGCCCACAGCAGAAAACGGCCTGGGGAGGATAGGATTTTGTATCGCAGCCTCCTCTCCCAACCGAATGTATGCCTGCGTGGATGCGACGAAAGGAGGCGGGGTATATAAATCGGACGACGGCGGCGAGTCCTGGAGCCAGGAAAATATTGACCAGCGTTTGTGGGACCGCGGGAGTGATTTCGCTGAATGCAAGGCGGATCCGATCAACCCGGATGTGGTCTATATCGCAAATGTAGTGGCCTGGAAATCCAAAGATGCCGGTAAACACTGGACTGCTTTTCGCGGGGCACCCGGGGGAGACGATTACCACCGGTTCTGGCTGAACCCGCTGCACCCGGGCATCATCCTGCTGTGCAGCGACCAGGGAGCGGCAGTCACGGTAAATAACGGCCAGACTTTCAGCTCCTGGTACAACCAGCCTACCGCGCAGTTTTACCATGTGAGTACCGACAACGCCTTTCCCTATAATGTTTATGGGGGACAACAGGAAAGTGGCTCAGTGGGTATTTCCAGCAGGGGAAATGACGGCGAAATTACTTTTCGCGACTGGCACCCCGTCGGCGTGGAAGAGTACGGGTATATCGCACCGGGTCCACTGAACCCGAATATTATTTTCGGTGGAAAAATTACGCGGTATAACAAGCTCACCGGCCAGTTGCAGGATATTTCCCCCGTAGTTTCCCGCCGGGGCAGCCCCTATCATTTTGTAAGAACGGCACCGGTGATTTTTTCCCCGGTGGACCCGACCTGTCTGTACTTTGCCGGGAATGTACTTTTTAAAACAACCAGTGGCGGTAACAAATGGGACGTCATCAGCCCTGACCTTACCCGGTCAAGCTGGGAGATACCGGCTTCCGTTGGGATTTATACTACCCCCGCGATGAAAACAATGCCCCGACGGGCCGTGATTTATACCGTAGCCCCCTCGCACAAAACTAACCAGACGATCTGGGTGGGAACGGATGACGGGCTGATCCAGCGGACCACCGACGGTGGGAAACACTGGCTCAATATAACGCCGCCTTCAGTCACTTCCTGGAATAAAGTCTCCATGATTGATGCCGGTTACCAGGATGATCTTACCGCGTATGCCGCTGTCAACAATATCAGGCTCGATGATATGCATCCGCACGTGTACCGCACCCACGATGGCGGCAGGCATTGGGAAGACATAAATTCCGGCCTGCCAGACAACCCCGTCAACACGGTACGGGCTGACCCAGCACAAAAAGGATTGCTGTATGCGGGTACGGAAACGGCCGTTTATGTTTCGATGAATGATGGCGCAAACTGGCAACCACTTCAACTCAATATGCCAGCCACCTCCGTCCGTGACCTGGTAGTAAAAGATAATGACCTGGTAGCAGGTACCCACGGCCGGTCTTTCTGGATACTGGACGGCATCAACCCGCTGCGGGCATTAGCAGGGGCTACCGGTAAAATACAAACGCAATTATTCCCTACCGGTAAAACTTACCGGGTTCGCTGGAACAACAACACGGACACCCCGCTGCCACAGGAAGAGCCTGCCGGAGAAAATCCGCCGGATGGCGCGATGATAGATTACTACCTCTCCGACCCGTCTGCAGCGGAGGTAAGCATCATCATTAAGGATGCATCAGGGAAGATAATCAGGCAGTACAGTTCTGCGGACAAGCCCTATGACCTGCCTCCAGTAAATATTCCGCTATACTGGATCAGGCCACAGCAGAAAGTCGGTACCGGAGCGGGTGCCCACCGGCTTATCTGGGATCTGCATGAGGAGCCACTCGATATGCCTGCACGCTATCCGATTGCGGCAGTATTTGGCCAGACGGCCCCATCCCCTACTTCGCCCTGGGTAATGCCGGGAAAATATACAGTTGTACTGAATGCGGGTGGAAAAATCTATCAGCAACCACTGCTGATACAGATGGACCCCCGGGTAAAGACAACAGCCGCGGCGCTGCAGCAGCAGGCTGATATGAGCAACACATGTTACCGCCAGTTAAAATCAATGGCTGCAGCATCGTTGGTACTGGAAAAACTTAACCGGTCCATGGATGCTGTTCAGGCAGCACCGGGCACGTCGCTCGCAGACAGTATCAATGCCATAAAAACTGCCGGCTCTCAACTGGAAGCGGGAAATACCAACAACAGGTTACCGGGTGCAAAGGACTTGTCGGCCGCGCTGTTCAGCCTGATGACTCTTTACCAGGACAGCGATATGCCGGTTACCGAACAGGGAAAGGCCGGCCTGGCAAAGGCGCTGGCAGACTACAACCGCTGGATGGATCAGTACAGGAACCTCACTGGTAAAAGGATGGAAGCACTGAACCGGCAACTCGGCGGGCAAAATAAGGATAATATCAAATTATAATAAATTAATACAGAGATGAACACAATTTTCACAAAAGGAACCTGGCTACTGGCTGCGGCCACCCTGGCTTCCGGCTTCTTACTTGCGCAGAAAAAAAATAAAGTTCCAACGGCCGCCGTTAACACCGACTCTATTTACTTTTCGGGTACAGAATACCGTGAGATCGGTCCTTTTCGTGGCGGAAGAAGCGGTGCCGTGACGGGCAGCTACAAAAACCCCAGTAATTTTCTATTCGGTGCCACGGGAGGCGGCGTCTGGAAAACTTCGGACGGCGGTGAAAATTGGAAAAATATAACAGACGGCCATTTCGGGGGCAGTATCGGATCGGTGGCCCTTGCCCATTCGGATGAATCGGTGATCTATGTAGGTGAAGGTGAGCGCACCCTTCGGGGAAATGTCGCCGAAGGCCTGGACGGGATGTGGAAGAGTACGGATGGAGGGCGGTCCTGGAAAAATATCGGGCTGAAGGATGCCAGGCATATTGTCCGCATTGTGATCGATCCGAAGAACCCTGACATCGTATGGATAGCGGCGATGGGACACCTGTTTGGTCCTAATGCCGAAAGAGGCGTGTTTAAAACAACCGACGGTGGAAAGACCTGGAAGAAAACGCTTTTTGTAAACAACGATACAGGCTGCTCCGATTTGGTGATGGAACCCGGCAACGCGGACGTGCTCTATGCAGGCATGTGGCATGTAAGGCGGACGCCCTACAGTATGGAAAGCGGCGGGACAGGCAGCGGACTGTATAAGAGCACCGACGGCGGCGACACCTGGAAGAACCTGTCTAAAAACAAAGGCCTGCCGGAAGGCACCTGGGGCATCGTTTCCGTTGCCGTGGCCCCTACCAATACTGACAAACTGTATTGCATGATAGAAAACGCCAAAGGTGGCCTTTTTATCAGTGATGATGGCGGTGCGAGCTGGGTACAGGGAAGCAATGACAACAATATCCGCCAGCGCGCCTGGTACTACA
>JBBROE010000045.1:0-28666 GCA_038229695.1 Chitinophagales bacterium
CCGGGTCGGCCGTACTGGCATTGCTGCCCAGGATGGCATCAGCATACATCAGGTAAACATCAGAAAGCCGCATCATGTACGTACTGATATTTTCATTTTGTTGCCCGCCAAGGCCGCCGTTATCCGCTGGTGAGCCAATTACATACTTCTTCACAAAAGCATGGTCGGTTCCCCCGTTGCCTGGCATACCGGGCGTATATATTTTGCCGTTATTAAACAGCGCAGTATCCACTTTCCAGCCGCCGGCAGCCTTTGACAGATCCGGGTAATAATCACCGGGCATAAAGAAGGTGGCTTTACGGCGGATAGAATCAGCTTTGTTGGCAGGGTCAGTAAAGTACTGCAAAAGGCTCGGCGAAGCACCAAACGCGCCACCCCAGCCATCGCCGGTCTGGGTCAGTTTGGAATCGTAGGCCAGGTTTGCCTGCATGTGATTTTGTACAAACCATGCGCCACTGGGAACCCACAACAACCCAAAGAGGCACTCAGCAGGCACGTTGGTTCCGCTGAAGACTTTGCTGGTAAACAAATCATAATAGTTGGGCAGCAGCGTTAACCCGCTGTTGTTCGCTACATCTCCGGCATAATACCGGGCGCTGTCCAAATCAGCTTTATTGCGCTGGCCACCCGATTGTCCCAGTCCCGCGCGAACCAGGTATGCACGGGCAAGCATTCCTTCGGCGCTCCACTTCGTGATACGGCCGGGTTGTAAGGGTGCATTGCCCAGGTTATTTTTAGCCCAGGTGAGATCGATAATCATAAACTTCCAGACATCTGCCAGGTTATTCCGTTTGATACTGGTATCCCCCAGCTGCTGGATGTTATCGTAAATGATGGGCACTGGTCCCCAGTTCAGGGCCAGGTAGTAATAGGCTGCCGCGCGCATAAACCGGCACTCCGCCAAACCACTGTTCTTCACGCTGGTACTTGCCCCCGGGGCTGCATTTTTTATATTGTACGCTACTACATTGGCATTGGCAACAACTGACCAGAGGGCATTGTAAGCCGACTGCAAGCTACCGCTGCCATCAGTAGAAGACACTGTAAACGAGATATAGGCGCCTCTTCCATTGTAGTTATCCGTCAGGCTGTTGCCACCCAGCACGTCGCCGATTGCCTGTAAAGCGGATCCGTTATAGGGATTCCAGGAAGCGTTGTAGAGGGGTCCTGTCCCTGACAACACATCGGCATCATTTGCATAAAACGTCCCGGCGGTAGGCGCTGACAAAGGCGGCCGGTTTAAAAATTCCTTTTTGCAGGACTGGAACGCGAGGGTTCCCAGCAACCCGGCTAACAGCAATATTTTTCTTTTCATAATCATGAATTGTAAATTGAAACAAGATTAAAATTCCAGGGTGAGGCTGGCGGTATAAGAGCGTGTGGAAGGATAACGTCCTTCATCTACCCCCACCAGGTTGGCCACGCCTTTATAATTGTACATGCCCACTTCCGGATCAAAACCGGTGTACTTGGTGATGGTGAATACATTCTGAGCCTGCACAGACAGGTTCATGCCTTTAAAAATCTTTGCGTAAGAAAGATATCTTGCAGGCACCCGGTAACTCAGCCGAACGCTCTTTAATTTAAAGTAAGAGCCATCTTCGACAGACCACTGCGACAGGCGTACGTTCTGGTTGGGATCGGCCGGCGTAGCCCGCGGGATTTTGGTGCCGGGGTTAACCAGGGTTGCCGTAAGCGCGTCCGACGCATTATAACTGGTGGCCATCGCAAAATCAGCAACCGACCGGTAATGATTGCTGTACGGCCCGGTACCCAGCGGCATTTCATTCTGGTAACGGGTGAGGTTCAGCAGGGAATTGCCATTCACGCCAGTGAAAAACAGGTTCAAATCAAACCCTTTGTAAGAGAAATTGCTTGTGAAGTTATAAGTAAACTTCGGCCATGGGTTTCCGATGATGGTGCGGTCATTGTTATCGACGATACCATCCGGTTTCCCCTTGGGGCCGCTGATATCCCTGAATTTTACGTCACCCACCCAGGAACCCTGGTTGGGATCGATGGTCAGAGTTCCATTGGAAGTCTGAATAGCATGCCCGGAGATATCCTTGTAATTCTGGAACAGGCCATCAGCGATATAACCGGTATACTGGCCGATTGGCTGCCCTTCCGTAGTAAGGAATTGGGCCTGGCTGCTGTTGGTTGACGAGTAATACTGCGTGAGAATTGGGGCTACCAGCTTGGTCACCTTATTACGGTCTACGGAAAAATTAGCACCGGTTCTCCACTGGAACGCCTTCGTATTGACGTTAACAGTGTTCACTGTTATCCCAAATCCCCTGTTTTGCATCCCCCCATAATTTTCTGTTGGCCAGCTGAGCAACCCGCCATAACCACCGCTGAGATTTCCCCCAAGAACACCTGAGCCGGAAGCGACAAGTATCAGGTTTGAGATATCTTTTTTGTAGGCATCTGCAATTACCTCAACACGGTTGTTGAACATGTGCAGGTCTATACCAATATTCATGGATTTATCCTGTTCCCATTTCAGGTTGGGATTTGGAAAATTGGAAGGTAAAAATCCACCGCCCCATACCGTGGGCGCCGCATACAGGTTAGAATAAATGGCACCGCCATTGTTACCGGTGTTACCTGAAATACCATATTCTGCGCGTAATTTGAGGTCGTTGATAAACGAGAATCTTTTCATAAAGGCCTCATCAGAAATCTTCCAGGCTACGGAGACCGCCGGGAATGTACCGAAGCGGTTGCTGGCTCCAAAATTCGAGCTGCCGTCCCTGCGCACGACGAACTGTGCAATGTACCGGTTCATGAAGCTGTAATTGAACCGCCCGAAGTAAGATTCATTGGCGCCATTGCCGCGTGAACTGCTGGTCTGCTGTGTGAGGGGATCTGCCACACTCAGTTCCTGCACAGAGTTGGTGGAGTAGTGCTGGCCCTGCCCGCTCAATCCCTGGTAAGCATATTGCGAACCCTCATGCCCTACCATCAGCGAGGCGGCATGCTCCTTATACTTCAGGTCATACTGCAACCGTGTATTTAAAGAGGTCCAGTAATTGTTGCCGCTAGACCTGCTGCCCTGCGTATTGGGATTGACAAAACTGCCAATCACATAAGAAGGGTTGAAAGTGTAACCATTGGTGAACGTGTAATTGCCGTTTACCTCGGTATGCCACAACAGGTTTTTAATCGGGGTAATGTCCAGGTACACATTGCCAATACCGCCAAAAGACGTGTTGTAATTATTATTGATTGATGCCAGCGCTATCGGATTGGTCTGCGAGTACTGCGACTGAGCCGGTGCCGGACCGCCCCAGGAACCATCCGGATTTTTTACCGGGATAGTCGGGTTCTGGCTTATCGCGATATTGATAATGTTTCCATTGGTGGTATTCACCTTTTCGTTGGTGGTGAAGGCGCTCATGTTAACGCCGAATTTCAGCCACTTGTTGGCCTGGTTATCTAGGTTCAGCCGCACTGAGCCGCGGTTGAAGCCGGAGCCCACTGCGATACCGTCCTGCGACAGGTAGTCTCCCGAAAAGTAAAAGGTGGATTTATCCGTACCCCCGCTGATAGCGAGGGAATGTTTTTGCAGCAATGTACGCCGGAACAGTTCGTCCTGCCAGTTCGTACCCAGCCCCAAGATGCTGGGATCAGATAATTCTGCGGGCTGGTTGTTTACTACCCCGACTGCCCTGAGTTTCTGAATATAACGGGCATATTCCTGCAAGTTCATCACCGGCCGGAACGAAGGCTTGTCCTGTAGGGAAAATAACGTGGTGGCATTCACTTTGGTTAAACCAGATTTACCATGTTTCGTGGTAATCATGAGTACCCCGTTGGCACCGGCGGCGCCATAAATTGAAGTAGCTGCAGCACCTTCCAGGACGCTTATGTTTTCAATGTCGTCAGGATTGATTCCGGCCATGCCATCGGCATACCCTGCCGGCTGGTTATACGCACCACCTGTGGGTGTACTTGGCCGAATCTGCACCCCATCCACTACATACAATGGCTGGTAATTCCCGGTCACCGTACTCACACCCCTTATAATAACGGAGGAAGCAGCACCGGGCTGCCCACTGTTGGCAGAGACATATACATTGGCAGCCCTGCCCTGGAGGGCCTGGTCCAGTGTGGTATTGACTGTTTTCTGGAGATCTGCCGCCGTAACGGTGACGACCGCACTGCTCAGGTCGCTCTTCTTCATTTTTCCGTAACCGACGACCACCACATCATTCATATTGTTGTAGTCTTCTGTCATCACTACGTTCAGCACGGCCGCGCTGCCGACCTTAACGTCCTTTGATGCATGGCCAACTGCAGTCACCTCCAGGGTCTCACCCGGTGCGGCCATGATAGTATAGTCACCGTTGTCAGTGCTGGCTACGCGGTTGCTGGTGCCTTTAACGGTCACCGTTGCCCCCGGCACGCCAAGCCCCGAAATTTTTGCCGTTACCCGTCCCGAAATTCTCTTTGCAGCCGAATTGATTTTCTGGGCGGAAGTGTCAAGGCATAACAATAACAGGGCAAGAAGTGCAATTGCCCCTGAGGGTAACGTACACCATCTTTGTACTTTTTTCATATGCGTCGTTTGGTTTTTAAACTAAAGAAACTTGGTAGCGATAGAACTTCAATTGCCGGTAGCCCGAAGCAGGGAAGCCTGGCGTGGCAGCGGCGCTGTAGCCCGTTGGGTTAAATCAATAAGAAATAAAAGTGACCTGGCGTTAATGCGGGAAGAAATCTGTTGGGTTTGCATGGCAATTGCAGTTTGATCCGGCTTTTGGAGGGCCGATTGGTTTAAGCAATGTTACCCGATAAAAGTAGTGGGAGTTCAGGCAATTACGGGGGTGCAAATGTTTCCAATTACGGGTGAAAATGTTAAGCCCCCCGGTTTGAGGTTAAAATTATGGTATTGAATGTTAACCATCCTGCTTCATTACAACGTATCCCGCTGGCCAGGGGAACAACGGTTAAACAACGATGGTGGCCAATGCTCAAAAAAGAAAGGCGCTCCGGTTTATAAGTGTTTTTTCTTATCCTGGCAGTAAGCGGAAGGGATCGTGCCAAATTCTATTTTAAAATATTTGGAAAACGCTTTCGGATTGTTGAATCCCACTTCATAGGCTACCTCCGCTACGGTGAGCTGGCTTTTCTCCAGCAACTGGGCAGCGCGCTGCAGCCGGAACGACCGGATAAAAGTTACCGGTGTTTTGCCGGTCACCGACAACAATTTTTTGTACAACGTGACCCGGCTCATGAAGAGGGCGCGACTAAGATCCTCCACTGAAAAGTCGGGGTCCGAAAGGTTTTTCTCGACGTTATCTTTCACCCGTAGCATGAATTGTTCATCCGGTGGCACCAGGGAAAGATCCTCAGGCCGAACGGCGATGTGTTTTTCAAACGTTTTTCTCAGCCTCGACTGCCCATCCAGCAGGTTTCGTATTCTTGACAACAAGATCTCTGCATTGAACGGCTTGGTCATATAATCCGCCGCACCGGTTTCGAATCCTTTCAGTTGCTGCTCTTCCCCTGCAAAGGCGGTCAACAGGATCACGGGGATATGTGCTGTCCTTGAATCCTGCTTCATTTTCCGGCAGAGCTCTGTACCGCTCATTTCCGGCATACTGATATCTGCCACCACCAGGTCGGGCTGCTCGGCCAGGGCGCGCTGCCAGCCTTGTTTGCCGTTCACCGCTTCTACAATGGAGAAATGCTGGCGGAGGTTATCTTTCAGGTAAAACAAAAAATCTTCATTGTCCTCTACGAGCAGCAGGCGCGCCTTTTTCACCCCCGTCTGCTTTTCTTCGACTGGCATAACGGTTGTGTTTTCCGTTTCAGGATCAGGTGCCGGAGAAATGCTGCTGAGCAGCGGAAGTTCCGTCACCGGCAATTTCACAGTAAAGCAACTCCCCTTACCCGGCTCACTGGTTACCGTGAGCTGCCCGTTATGCAGCCTTACGAATTCCCTGGATATGGACAACCCGATTCCGCTTCCCTGGTTAACAATGCTGCCGGGCACTTCATCCTGGAAAAACCGTTCAAAGATCAGTTTCTGCTTCTCCTGCGGGATGCCGATGCCGTTGTCGATTACCTTGATGACGATCAGCTGCCTGTTGTCTTCGATCTCCATCTGGAGCATTACCGCCACCTGGCCGTTGTCACCTGTGAACTTGAACGCATTAGACAGCAGGTTAAATAATATCCGCTCCAGCTTGTCACGGTCAAATGCCATCACCAACCGATCCGCAGTACTGAAAAAGGAAAGGCTGATGCTCTTTTTTTCAGCGATGTCTGAAAACGAATTGGAGATGTCCCTGGAAAAGGTCACGATATCGTCCTGTGAAATGTGCAGTTTTAATTCGGCCACTTCCATTTTGCGAAAGTCGAGCAACTGGTTAACGAGGTTAAGCAGCCGACGGGCATTGCGGTGAATCAGCTGAAACTGTTTCCGCTGCGCGGGATCGGAAGACCGACTTATGATACCATCCAGCGGACTCAGGATCAACGAAAGTGGCGTTCTGAATTCATGACTAACGTTTGTGAAAAAACGAATTTTCAGCAGATCAAGTTCATGCAGCCGGGCAGCCTCCTGCTGCTGTTTCTCCACCGCAAAGCGCATACGGGCTTTCTGCAGGGTGAGGCTCCTCGTGAGCCACAAAATACCGCCGAAAAAGAGTGCATATAAAAGGAAGGCGAGCGGGGTCTGCCAGAACGGAGGAAGCACCGAAATTCTCAGGGCAAGTGCATGTTCATTCCAGGCATCGTCACTGTTTGCTGCCTTTACAAGCAGCGTATAGGTACCCGGATCCAGGTTGGTATAATTTGCCCGCCTGTCTTTGCCGCTGTTGTACACCCAGTCTTTGTCGAACCCTTCCAGCTTATAGGCATATTTTATTTTATCAGTATTGAGAAAATCCAGCGCAGCAAATTGTAACGACAACACGTTTTCGGAATTTTTTAACCAGATCTCTTTCGTCTCCGAAATTGACCGGTCCAGAATCACGTGATCATTTGTTTTCTCCCCAATGCCTATGCTTTTATTGAAAACCTGGAGGTCTGTCAGGACCACGTTGGGTATGGTCTTATCCGGCTGAATCGTACCCGGATCGAAAATATTAAACCCGTTGGCCCCGCCGAACACAACGGCCCCGTCCCGCGTACAAAGACCGGCATTTTCGTTAAATACCATTCCCTGCAACCCATCCTTATCATCATAATTTTTACAGTTGATACGGAGTGAGGCGGCATTGCCTTGCGGCTGCTGAATGGTTATACAGGATATACCATTGTAGGTGCTGACCCAGAGGCGATGGCTGCGATCCTCCACAATGGAAAGAATGGTATTACCCGGCAGCCCGTCGGGAATGCGGAAAGACTTAAACCGGTTGTTTGTTTTGTCGAATACATTCAGCCCATCCGTAGTACCCACCCACACCAGGCCCCGGCTGTCCTGGAAGAGGGAGAGAATGCTGTTATTACTGATACCGTTGGGGTCGTTGTTGAAGTTTGAGTAATAAGTAAACTTGCCTGTCTTCCTGTCCAGCACGTCAATACCGTTGGACGACCCGACCCACAGATCACCGGCATCATCCTGCATCAGTTCGGAAATATAGGTGGCGTGCACAGAGTTGGCCTGGTAGGCCGGGTAATGGTAAAAAATTCCTGTGCTGCGGTCGAGCCGGTTCAGCCCTCCTGACAGAGTACCTACCCAGAAATTATGCTGCGCATCTTCCAGCAATTCAAAAACACGGTCGTCCGCGAGACTACCTGGATCAGCAGGGTTATGCCGGTAATGCGTAAACGAGGTTCCGTCAAAACAATCCAGTCCTCCAAAATAAGTGCCTATCCACAACTTTTGCTGGCGGTCAACGTACAGCGAAACAATGACATCACTGGAGAGACTCTTTGCATTGCCGGCATCGTGCTGGTAGCGGGTAAAACTGTTATGCTGCCGATCGAAATACATCAATCCTCCGCCGTTGGTACCCACCCACAGATTTCCCAGCGCGTCTTCTGCAAAATCATTGACGTCATTAAACTGCAGCCCTTCTTTTTTACCCGGCACGGTATGGTATACGGGAAAACGGTTTTGTGCGGCATTGTAATAACTGATACCGTGCTTGTACGTGCCTATCCAGATGAAGCCTTCCCTGTCCTGGTAAGTGGTACTGATGCTGTTTTCTCCAAGGCTCATATCATCGTCGGGGTCATTCAGCAGGTAACTGACCTTGCGGCTGCCTTTATCGAGTACATTGATCCCGCCGTGATCGGTACAAATCCAAATGCGGTTATCGTTGTCCTGAACAATGCCGATGATGATATTATTATTCAGTGCCGGGAGCGTGCTGTTACGGTCTATTTTTTCAATCATCCCGGTTGACGGCACCAGGTGAAAAACGCCACTGGAACCTGCCGCAACATACAGCCAGAGTTCCCCCTGGCGATCAGGATACAGCGCATAGTTTGACACCTCGTTCTTGCGGAGGTTGCTCAGGGCCTCTGTATGAAGGCCGATTTTTCCTGAATTTCCGTCCAGCCGTTCGATGAGTCCGTTTGCGTGCACCAGCCACACGCCGTTGGCGGGGTCGCCGGCGGCGTAGGTGAGGGCAGAGCCCCCGGGCGGCACCCTGTATCGCAAACTTGCTTTACCTGCGCGGGCATCATATTCAAAAAGACTGGTGCCGTCCATCAGGAACCAGAACCTGCCCTGGCCGTCATTGAACATATGCGTGAGTTGCACTGCTGGCAGTCCGATCTGTTGCAGATACCGGCTGCTGTTCCGCTCAAATTTTTCGGTAAGGGGATCATAAATATTGAAACCGAGATGTGTCTCTACCCAAATCTTATTTTCCGGCCCCTGGAATATCCGGAGTATAAAATCGTCACTCAGGGAACCTGTGTCCCGGGCCTCATGCCTGAATACCTTAAACTGGTAACCATCGTAGCGGTTCAGGCCGGAGATGGTGCCGACCCAGAGAACTCCGCGGTTGTCCTTGACCACGCATTTGATCAGGTTATTGGACAGCCCCTGCCCGATAGACAACCGGTTAAAATGCGGGAGCTGAGCCGTCGTCTTTGCGGGTAACAACATCACCAGTAACAAGATCCCCAGGAAGGAAATTTTCATCGTTCAAACGGTTATCAAAATGACGGTCGCTCGCTTCGTAACGGGATATTTCTAATCTGTATTATTTTAACAGGGTATTCTTGTAAACGACACCCCCTTTCATCACAAATGCTACGTTTTCCAGCGCGCGGATATCCTGAATGGGATCGGAGGCCACGGCAATGATGTCTGCTTTTTTACCCGGGGAGAGGGAACCGACTTTCCCGGTCCATCCCAGCAGGTCGGCAGCGCTGGTCGTTGCCGCCTGGATGGCCTGCATCGGCGACAAACCGAATTTAACCATGTAATAAAATTGTTTCCCGTTCCAGCCGTGGGGATAAACACCGGCATCGGTACCAAAAGCGATTTTTACGCCTGCCCGCACCGCCCGCGTAAAACTTTCGCGCTGCGCTTTACCCACCTGCCGTTCCTTGTCGAGCATTTTTTCCGGAAACCCCAGTTTGGCATATTCACTCATGATGTAATCGTCGTTGTAAATATCGGCGACCAGGTAGGTGCCATGCTGCTTCATCAGGGTAATGGCCTCTTCATCCAGCAGACTGCCATGTTCAATGGATGCTACGCCGGCCTTCACCGCCATTTTTATCGCCACGGCCCCGTGGGCATGGGCACAGGCCTTTCTACCCCACAGGTGCGCTTCGTCTACGATGGCATTCATTTCTTCCTGTGTATACTGCGGACCGCCTACACTTTCCTCTTCGGACAATACCCCTGCGCTTGCGCCGAATTTGATGACATCAGCACCGTATTTAATATTGTAGCGCACTTGTTTGCGTACGCCATCAACGCCGTTGGCCACCCCACTCATGAGGTCCGGCATTTTCCAGTCGAGGTACGGCGAGAAACCATTTAAATCTCCATGGCTTCCCGTAGATCCGATGAACAGCGTGGCACACACCATTCGCGGACCGGGGATATCCCCATGTTCTATTGCGTTACGAAGTGCCACATCCAGGAAAGCAGCCGACCCTACGTCTCTCACTGTCGTGAAACCGGCATCGAGTGTACGCCGGGCATAAATATGTGCGGTGATGGCATAATCCACTGGGGTTTTCCTGAAAATATCAGCATAATAATCACCGCCTGGCTGCGAGGTGATATGCGTATGACAATCGATTAAACCGGGTAATACTGTTGCGTTGGACAGATCGATCACCGTGGCGTCCGCCGGTACCTGCAGGTTTGCTCCTATCGCCCTGATGGTATCGTTGTCAATAAAAATAAGTTGCTGGTCAAGTACCCTGCCTTTTTCCACATCCACCAATTTGCCGGCTTTGATGACGGTGATCTTTCCCGTCTGGGCAAAGGATGGCGAAACCAGCCACAGCAATACGATCGTGAGGAATGCCTTTCCCATATAGTTTTTTTTGAAGGTAAGCAATGAAAAAGCCCCGGCAAACCTGAATTGTCAACCGGCTGGTTTTTCATCGCCCATGCAAAGGCCGGGTGAATGCCCGGCCTTGTAAATTATGATTGTATCAGTAAAAATAAAATAGCCAGTCGCTATTTATACAGATCTTCTCTCACTTGTTTAACGCGGGAGTCTGCCAGGTATTCATCGAACGTGGTGAGCCGGTCAATTATTCCTTTGGGCGTGATTTCGATTATGCGGTTAGCCACGGTCTGCATAAAGGTGTGATCATGGCTGCTGAGCAGCACAATTCCTTTGAATTCTGCAATATTTTCATTAAAACTCTGGATACTTTCGAGGTCGAGGTGGTTGGTAGGCTGATCCAGCAAGACCACGTTGGGATTTTGCAGCATCATCCGGCTAAGCATGCAGCGTACCTTCTCGCCCCCGCTGAGCACCCCTGTTTTTTTCATGACATCGTCGCCGCTGAATAACATTTTACCGAGGAAGCCGCGAAGGAAAGGTTCGTCCGCATCGGTCACGTGAGCGGGGACAAACTGGCGAAGCCAGTCCATCAGCGTCAGGTTACCCTGGAAGTATTCGCTGTTCTCCACCGGCAGGTAGGCCTTGGTAACGGTGGTACCCCATTCGAATTTACCAGCGTCTGCTTTAACTTCCCCGTTGATGATGTTGAAAAAAGCGGTTACGGCCAGCGCGTCCCGGCTGAGCAGGGCTATCTTATCCCCCTTGTTGACGGTAAAACTTACATCCTTAAAAAGCACCCTGCCGTCCACCGATTTCGCCAGTTTCTCGACGTTGAGGATCTGGTTGCCCACTTCGCGCTGCGGTTGAAAAATGATACCGGGATATCTCCGGTTACTGGGTTCAATCTCCTCGATGGTCAGTTTTTCCAGGGCTTTTTTCCGGGAAGTGGCCTGTTTACTCTTGGAGGCATTGGCACTGAAACGGGCAATGAAATCCAGCAGGGCCTGCCGTTTTTCTTCGGTCTTTTTGTTCTTGTCGCCGACCTGCCTGGCCATGAGCTGAGAAGAGCCATACCAGAAGCTGTAGTTTCCGGTAAATACTTTAATCTTCGTCCGGTCTACGTCGGCCACATTGGTGCAGACCGAGTCAAGAAAGTGACGGTCGTGACTTACGACAAGTACAATATTTTCATAGTCGGCCAGGAAATTTTCCAGCCAGCCGATGGTTTCGATGTCTAGCCCGTTGGTAGGCTCATCCAACAGGAGGATATCCGGATTACCGAACAGCGATTGGGCCAGCAGTACCCGCAGTTTCAGGTTACCGGGCAGGTCTTTCATCAGCACCTGGTGAAACTCCTCTCCCACCCCCAGTTCGCTAAGCAGCGTGGCGGCGTCGCTGTCTGCCGAATAACCACCCATCTCGCCAAAGTCGCCTTCCAGTTCAGCCGCTTTCATTCCATCCTCCTCGGTAAAATCAGCCAGGGCGTAGATCTGTTCCCGCTCCTGCATAATCTTCCAGAGTTTGGAATGGCCCATCATTACCGTGTTGAGTACGGTATAGTCATCAAATTCAAACTGGTTTTGTTTCAGTACCGCCAGGCGCTCCCCCGGGGTAATATCCACGTTTCCTTTATTGGGTTCGATATCGCCACTCAGGATCTTTAAAAAGGTACTTTTGCCTGCCCCGTTGGCGCCGATAACGCCGTAGCAGTTGCCCTTGACGAAATTGATATTCACTTCATCGAACAACACGCGTTTGCCGTAGGCGAGGGTGATATTTCTTGCACTGATCATGGATTGTCCTGCTTTTTTTTGGAGTTGCAAAGGTAATTAAAAGATAGCGAAAAGTCTCATCCGGCGAGGCATTGCCGGAACCGATGTTTACCGCGCCGGGGCATAAAAAATCCTGCCGGCAGTACGCCGGCAGGACAAATTGTATGGTTAGCTGACAGGAATTAATACCCCATGCCGCCCATGTCAGGTGCTCCGTGGCTGTGAGCTGCCTCTTCCTTTTTAGGACGGTCGGCCACCACACATTCTGTAGTGAGGAGCATACCGGCAATAGAAGCCGCATTTTCTAGCGCAATACGGGTAACCTTGGTAGGGTCGATAACACCGGCCTTGAACAGGTTTTCATACACTTCGGTGCGGGCATTGAAACCAAAATCGCCTTTACCTTCCTTGATCTTCTGCACCACGATTGAACCTTCTATACCGCTGTTCACCACGATCTGGCGAAGGGGTTCTTCGATAGCCCTTTTCACAATGGCGATACCGGTTGTTTCGTCTTCGTTGGCACCCTTTAATTTCTCCAGTGCTTCTGTGGCACGGATAAAGGAAACACCACCACCGGGTACAATACCTTCTTCAACAGCCGCGCGGGTTGCATGTAAAGCATCATCAACGCGGTCTTTCTTTTCTTTCATTTCCACTTCGGTTGCAGCACCGATATACAATACAGCCACACCACCGCTTAATTTAGCCAGGCGTTCCTGTAATTTTTCCTTGTCATAATCAGAAGTAGTGACTTCAATCTGGGCTTTGATTTGATTAACCCTTGACTGGATATCAGTCTTCTTTCCTTTACCACCTACAACGATGGTGTTGTCTTTGTCGATGGTGATAGAGGCCGCAGAACCCAGGGAGGTTAAATCAGCTGCTTCGAGCTTATAGCCCATTTCTTCGCTGATAACAGTTCCGGCAGTGAGGATGGCGATATCCTGCAGCATTTCCTTGCGGCGGTCACCAAAACCAGGCGCTTTAACAGCAGCTACTTTCAGGGTACCACGCAGTTTGTTTACGACGAGGGTTGCCAGTGCTTCACCTTCCAGGTCTTCAGCAATGATAACCAGGGGACGGCCGCTCTGTGCTACTTTTTCCAGGATGTGGAGAATATCCTTCATCGCTGAAATTTTCTTATCGTAAATGAGGATGTATGGGTTCTGCAGTTCCACTTCCATTTTTTCGCTGTTGGTAACGAAATACGGAGAAATATAACCGCGATCGAACTGCATACCCTCCACTACGTCAACTGTAGTATCAGTACCTTTTGCTTCTTCAACAGTGATAACACCTTCTTTACCCACTTTGGCAAAAGCTTCGGCAATCAGTTTACCGATGGTATCGTCATTGTTGGCAGAGATAGAGGCAACCTGCTGAATTTTCTTGCTGTCGTTACCAATGGTCTGCGACTGCGCTTTCAGGTTTTCAACCACTTTGGCTACAGCTTTGTCGATACCGCGTTTGAGGTCCATGGGGTTGGCGCCTGCCGCTACATTCTTCAGTCCTTCGCCAATGATGGCCTGGGCTAAAACTGTGGCAGTAGTGGTACCGTCGCCGGCAATGTCAGCGGTTTTGGAAGCCACTTCCTTCACCATCTGTGCGCCCATATTTTCAATCGGATCTTCCAGTTCAATTTCTTTTGCAACGGTAACACCATCTTTAGTAACAGCCGGAGCACCGAATTTTTTCTCGATAACTACATTACGGCCTTTCGGTCCGAGCGTTACTTTAACTGCGTTGGCCAGTGTGTCAACGCCTCTTTTCATTTTATTCCTTGCGTCGATGTCAAAGAAAATTTGTTTTGCCATGATTATGTAATTTGAAGATTTGATAAAATATTTATCCCGCGATATTGAGAACTTCCTGCGCGCTGGTTATAAAAAAAGCCAACGGCAAAAGCAGTCAGCTAGTTAAACAATGGCCAGGATATCACTTTCGCGCATGATGAGCAGTTCCTCACCTTCCACCGTCAGTTCTGTTCCGGCATATTTACCATACAATACGGTGTCGCCAATCTTTACGGTTACAGGCTCGTCTTTTTTACCAGGTCCGGCAGCAACTACTACTCCGCGCTGCGGTTTTTCCTTGGCTGTGTCCGGTATAATGATACCACCGGCGGTCTTTTCTTCAGCCTTTGCTGGACGTACGATTACCCTGTCGTGCAGTGGAGTAACATTTAGCTTCTTAGCCATATGTGTTTGATTTTTTGTTTTAGGAATGAGAAATTCTAATGGCGTGCAAAGCTAAACGAATTTCATACCAAAGGAAATAAAACTTGAAAAAAAGGAATTGTTGGCAGGTTTGGCCCAACCCTGACAGCCACAACCCGGAAATACTGCCAAAAAATTGCCAATTTTTCATCTTATGGCAGACCGGCGCCGGGACCCGCTCTCTCCCGTGGCATCAAAAAAGCAACCCCGGCAAGGCCGGTGCCGGGGCCTAAAGAGATGATTATGGCAAAGCACGCCGGCTTCGTCCATTCACTCCTTATCCCTATCTTCGCAGCCTCAAAAACAGCTCTTGGTATAATTATGATTAGCAGAAGAAATATCCGGGTGAAAGTGATGCAGACGCTCTATTCCGCCGAAACCGCCCAGGGTGAAATGAAGCCAGGGGAACCCTTACAAATCCTTCAGAAGCACTTTAACCAGACCAGGGGACTGCTCATCTACCTTGTTTACATACTTACGGAGATCGCCCGTTATGCCGAAACGGACGCCCGGCAGAAAGCCGGTAAGCACCTGCCGTCACAGGCCGACCTCAACATCAACATCAAACTGGCCGGCAATAACCTGGTTTGGAAAATCCTCGAAGATCCCGGTTACCTGCAGGCATGCAAGGAATTTAAACCTGAACAGGTTGCGGACCCGGAGCAAATCCGTAAACTGTACAACCAGCTCGCCGAAACCGAGGAATACGGCAGCTATATCCGGGAACAGGGAAGAGATCCGCGGTCTGAAAAACAAATCCTTGAATTCATCCTCGGTACCCTCATGCTTCCCAACGAAAATTTTGTGGCGCGGGTGGAAGAATATTTTACCAACTGGGATGACGACTGCGATGTGATCAACCAGCTGATCCTGGGCTGGCTCCAAAAGCCCGGTGCCTTTAATTTTATGGAAATCATCAGCCCGGACAAAATAGTATTTGCAAAAGAGTTGCTGCAAACCATGTTTGATAAAAAGGACGTGACCCTGGATCTCATCAAACCCAAATTAAAAAACTGGGATTCGGAACGCATTGCTGTACTTGATATGATCCTCATGCAGATGGGCGTTTGTGAATTTCTGTACTTCGAAACAATACCGCCGAAGGTTACTATTAATGAGTATATCGACCTCGCAAAAGAATACAGTACCCCCCAGAGCGGGCAGTTTGTAAACGGGATACTGGATAACATCCACAAGGACTTCGTAAAGGAAGACCGCATGCACAAAGTTTCATTTGTTAAGAAAAGATAACCAATTGCTACATTTGCCAAAAACAGATACCATGAGAACTGTTCTCCTGCTGTTCGCCTTCAGTGTTGCGCTGGCCGCCTGTAACGGACCAGTGAAAAAAGAAGTGAGTGTCCTTCAGGCATCGGTAGCTGACCTGCCCGAAGCAAAAATGGATACGGCATCTTTTACCACCATCCAATGGCTGGATTCCGTGAAAGACTACGGCTCCATTGAAGAAGGACAGAAACTGGAAGTGGCCTACCGCTTTAAAAATACAGGGGCCAAACCGCTGGTGATTTCCAGTGTTCACCCCAGTTGCGGATGTACCGTAGCCGATCCGCCCAAGGAACCCGTGGCTCCAGGTGGTGAAGGGGAAATCAGGGGTTCTTTCGACAGCAATGGTAAAAGCGGTCAGCAACACAAGACTATTTTTGTGATGGCCAACACCAAAGGCATACAAAACCATGAGCTGGCATTCACGGTTGAGGTAAAAAAGAAATCCTGAGCGCTCGTTTTAACTTAACAGCAATACCCATACTAATGACAAATTCAGTAATTCTATTACAGGCAAACACCCAGAGCCCGACGTCTATGATGTTTATCCTGGGTGCGATGATTCTCGTTTTCTGGTTGTTCATGATCCGGCCCCAGGCCAAGAAAGCCAAGCAGGCAAAGGAGTTTCAGCAGAACCTGCAAAAAGGAACAAAGGTGGTGACCATCGCAGGTATCCACGGCACCATCCAGAAAGTGAATGAAGACAATGTCACCATCATGCTGGAAACCAGCCCGGGCAGTTATATGAAGGTGGAAAAAAGCGCCATCAGCCAGGAATGGAGCCAGCAGCTGGCTAAAGCGACTGAACAGGCAAAATAAACAATGTTATCCCCGGGTTTACGAGCCCGGGTTTTTTTTGCCCTGCCGGGCGATGAACTGCGGTCGCTTTATGTTCAGCAACAGCCGGCCCGGGTTTCCTTAATTTGTGGCAGCTATACACCTGATTATGACGTTAAGAGTTGGTATCACGGGCGGGATGGGAAGCGGTAAATCCACCGTAGGCGCCATCTTCGGGGTGCTGGGCATCCCGGTATACCGGGCAGACGATGCCGCCAAACTGCTGATGAGCACTGACAGGAAGGTGATTGCTGCAGTAACCGGCCTTTTCGGGGAAAATGCTTACGTCAACGGTTCACTCAACCGCAGGCTGCTGTCCGAAACGATCTTCGGCGACCCGGCTAAATTATCTGCCCTTAATGCGATCATTCACCCGGTCACTATCCGCGATGCGCAGCGGTGGATGGAACAACAGCAGGGGCCTTACGCCGTGAAAGAAGCCGCTATACTTTTTGAAAGCGGTGCACAACAATTTCTTGATTTTGTCATTGGCGTTTATGCGCCACCGGTACTACGCTTACGGCGCAGCATGCAGCGCGACGGGCTGACCCGGGAAGCCGTCCTTGAAAGAATGGATCGCCAGCTGGATGAAAGCCTTAAAATGAAACTATGTGATGCGGTCATCGTAAACGACGAACAGCAGGCACTCGTCCCGCAGGTTCTGCGCCTTCACCGGCAGCTCACTGACATGACAGGGCATGCGGTCCATTCTCCCCGGTTGTGATCGTACCTGACAATTTTAACAGGAGGTTGTTCCCTGCAAACACGCTGAGGCGTTAATAATACGGTGGAATTGAAAAATATGTTGTAGTTTCGTGAATCTTAATGTTAGGACATTCTCCGTTTGTGTAGTAGTTCCATCTCCTCCAATCAGCGACCGCTTAACCTAAGGCAGATAAAGTGTCAGCACTGTGCTGATGGCCTTATCACATTTTTTTACCTAAACTTATTCATACATTGTCATTTAACGAGTTATCGCTCATAGAGCCTGTATTGCAGGCCCTGAGCAAGGAAGGATATATCCATCCAACCCCTATCCAGCAACAGTCCATCCCCATTATCCTGGCCAAACGAGATCTGCTTGGCTGTGCCCAGACGGGTACAGGCAAGACTGCCGCTTTTGTTATCCCTATCCTGCAGCTGATGTCTAATGAAGCCCAGCAGTCAGGGAACAGCCATCATCGCATCAAAGCGCTCATCCTCACGCCTACACGGGAACTGGCGATCCAGATTGGTGAAAGCATCGAGGCATACGGCCGTTTTCTGCCCCTCCGCCACCAGGTTATTTTTGGCGGGGTATCACAGCATAGCCAGGTGCAGAACATTCGCCGCGGTATAGATATTTTGGTTGCCACGCCGGGTCGTTTGCTCGACCTTATGCAACAGGGACATGTTTCGCTGCGCGACATCCAGTATTTTATTCTTGATGAGGCTGACCGTATGCTCGACATGGGTTTTGTGCACGACGTGAAGAAGGTAATCGCGAAACTGCCTGCAAAACGGCAGACGTTGTTTTTTTCTGCCACTATGCCCCCGGAGATCATGCAGCTTGCCAACATGCTGCTCAGCAACCCCGCAAAAGTTGAAATTACACCGCCGGCATCAACAGTGGACCTTATCCAGCAATCGCTTTATCATGTCGACAAACACCATAAACAGTCCCTGTTGATTCACCTGCTTAAAGACAAGTCGATTGAGACCGTTCTTGTATTTACCCAGATGAAACACGCTGCCGATAAACTGGCCCGGGCGCTGAATAACGCCGGTGTACGTACCGAAGCCATTCATGGCAACAAGTCGCAGAATGCCCGCCAGGCAGCCCTGGCCAATTTTAAAAACAGGCAGACCCGGGTGCTGGTAGCCACCGACATCGCAGCGCGTGGAATCGATATCGACGAGCTGGCGCATGTTATCAATTTTGAATTGCCCAACGTACCGGAGACCTATGTACACCGTATCGGTCGTACCGGCAGGGCGGGTGCAAGCGGCATGGCGATCTCTTTTTGTGATCGCAGCGAACGCGCGTTCCTGAGCGACATTGAAAAGCTGACCCGCAAGAAAATTCCGGTTGCTACAGCTGAGAATTTTGTACCACCGGCTGTCAGCGAACAGCCTGCAGCGCAAACACAGCGCCACAGCAGCTCATTCAACCGGCCCAACCGACCGTCGAATTTTAAAAGGCCGTCCAGGTCGTATGCACAGTAACTCCTGGCCGACATCAAATAAAAAAGGCCCTGCATCAATGCGGGGCTTTTATATGTAATAAGATAGTGGAGTCCGTTTGCTACAACCCCATATTCCCCTTTTTCTGCTTCAGGCTGTTGAGCGACGGATCCATCTTGATCGCTTCGTCGCAGAGGCGCATACCCTTGTCTTTATCGCCCTTTTTCTGGTAGGCCATTCCGATCATGTACAGCGATTTTGCATTTTGTTTATCGTACCCGAGGATCTTGTCCCAGGTGTCAATCGCGTCCTGGTATTTGGATGTTTTATAATACAGTTCCCCCAGCATATTTAAAATCCCGAGGTCGGCCGGTTTTTTCAGCAGGATTTGTTTCAGCATGTCAATGCCTTTATCAAGCTGGCCCGACCCTTCGTAAGAAATAGCGAGGTTTTCAATAAAATCATTATCGGTTTTATAGCCTCTTTCTGCGGCCAGCAAATAATACTTCACGGCAGTTTTATCGTCTGGTATGGCGGCATAATTAAGTGCCGTTTCATAGACCCAGCCGGGTTTGGTGGTATCCAGTGCAATGGCCTTTATAAAAAAGGGAGCGGCATTCCTGTAGTTGCTCATGTCCACGAAATCGCGGGCGATAGTGTAAGGAATATCGGCATTGGCGGAATCTGCCTTCTGGGCAGCTACCAGGAAGGAATAGGCCTGGCCATAATCTTCCAGTTCAGCATAGCTTTTGCCAATAATATAATCAGCCGTCTTACCTGTTTTCAGCTGCTTCATTTTCTGCGCTGCCGCGATGGCGTCTTTCCAGCGGCGGGTCCAGAAATAGAGCGTGGACAGGTTTTCCACGGCAAGGGCATCGTCCGGCACTGCCTTCAGCACCTGCTCATAGGCGGCGATGGCATCCTGGTACCGCCGCATTTCCATGTTCACGTTCCCAGTTTCTCTTTGCAGTTCAGGGTTGCCGGCATCAAAGGAAATTCCTTTATGATAGAGCTGTGCTGCCACCTGGAAACGTTTTTCGGCTTTGGCCAAATTACCCTGCTGCAGGTAAAAGGTGGCGCTGTCTTTCTGGGAGAATACCAACGCGGGAGTCACTGCCAAACAAATGAAAAATAACTTTTTCATAGGCTGTATCAATTGTGCTGAAAGGTGCGGTTTACTTAAGCACCACGGCCCCTAACGCAGGTAAATGAACATTTATTTCATACCGATTTGTATTTTTGTCCACCAGCGTTACAACCGGCGACGGGTTGAACACATCCCCGGTACCCCAGTATTTTTTCATATCGCTGTTAAAGATTTCTGACCAGCTGTTTTTATCGTGCGCATATACTTTCCAGTCGCGGCGCACCACTGGTGTCATGTTCAGGATGACCAGTACGTCATTTTCCGGCAACTTGCCTATGCGACGGTAGACGATCACGGATTCCTGCCGGTGGTTCATGTCGATCCATTCAAAGCCGTCCTGGGTAAATTGTTTTTCGTAGAGTGCCGGTTCATTTCGCAGTAAAAAACACAGATCGCGCACACAATCCTTCAGCATCCGGTGCGCATCGAACTGCAGCAGCTCCCATGGCAGTTCGGTCTTATAATTCCATTCGCTGGTACTTCCGAATTCGTTACCCATAAACAACAGTTTCCCTCCCGGGTGGGTAAACATGTAACTGTACATCAGCCGCAGGTTAGCAAATTTCTGCCAGTCGTCCCCGGGCATTTTATAAATCATCGGCGATTTGCCATGCACCACTTCATCATGACTCAGGGGCAGCATAAAGTTTTCATCATAATAATACATCATGCTGAACCCGAATTTGTCCTGGTGAAACTGGCGCTGGATGGGATCAAGCTTAAAATAATCCAGGGTGTCATGCATCCATCCCATCATCCATTTCATGCCGAAGCCGAGGCCGCCGGCAAAGGTAGGTTTAGACACTCCCGGCCAGTCGGTTGATTCCTCTGCAATGGTCTGCACATCGGGAAAATCACGAAACGTAGTTTCATTCAGGTCTTTAATAAAAGCGATGGCTTCAATATTACCGTCTCCGCCGAATTCATTGGGCTCCCACTGGCCCTCGGTGCGGGAATAGTTCAGTTTCAGCATGGAGGATACGGCATCCACGCGTAAACCATCAGCATGAAATTTATCGAGCCAAAAACGCGCACTGCTAATCAGAAAAGATTTCACCTCCCCCCTTTTATAATTGAAGATATAAGAATTCCAGTCGGGGTGATAGCCTTTGCGCATATCGGCATATTCATAGGTGTGTGTACCATCGAACATGAACAGCCCATGTGCATCGTAGGGAAAATGCGAGGGTACCCAGTCCAGGATGACGCCGATGCCCTCCTGGTGAAACGCCTCCACCAGCTGCATGAACTCCTGGGGTGAGCCGAAGCGGGAAGTTGGTGCGAAAAAACCGGTTCCCTGGTAACCCCAGCTGCCATCGAACGGGTGCTCCATAACAGGCATCAGCTCGATATGGGTGAATCCCATCTGTTTCACATACGGTACCAGCAATTCTTTCATCTGCCCGTATGTGTTATACGACTCTTCATCGTATTTATCGGGTCGCATCCAGCTGTTCAGGTGTACTTCATATACACTCCAGGGAGCAGACAGGCTGTTGACTTTTTCACGGTTCTTCATCCAGTCCCCGTCCTTCCAGTCAAAATGCATATCCCAGGTGATGGATGCAGTGTCAGGACGCATCTCCCAGAAATTGGCGAAGGGATCGCCCTTGTCGGTCTCCACGCCTTTGTAGCCGGTGATATGATATTTATACACCTCCCCGAGTTTGAAACCAGGAATAAATCCTTCCCAGATACCGCTCTTATCCCAGCGGGCATACAACTCGTATTCGTCGTTTACCCAGTCGTTGAAATTGCCTTTTACAGAAAGCGCGGTGGCGTTAGGCGCCCAAACGGCAAAATACATCCCCCACTGATCGTTGACCCGGATGGAATGCGATCCCATTTTTTCATACAGCCGGTAATGGGTGCCATGCTGAAAATTTTGGATATCGTCAGTTGACAACAGCGAATAATTCCAGACTTTCTTTGCGGTGTCCACAAAGTGACGTTCTTCGTACGGCTTTTCCGTTGATGTGCCCATATTGATGATAGTTTGCAGCCATTTTTATGGCGCCCGGAATTAATTTTATGGAAATGCTGCCAGCCGGCATCTACCCTGCCATAATTTAAACAGTTGCCAGCCCTTATAGCCTTTCCTAAAGTTAGTTTTTTTTAAATGATAACCGGTAGGGATTTTCGTGCGGCGCTCATTATTTTCAGGCTTTGCAGCCGGGGCTTCGCGCGATGAAAACGCACTGCTTCCCCGCTTTTATTGATCGAATTAAACCTCACTGCTGATGATGAAAAAACTTTTTCTTTTCATTATGCTGTTTTCCATTAGCGGCGGCTGCCTGGCGCAACAGGCGACCCTCCGCGGAATCGTTAGTGACACGGCTTCCAAAGAGCAGCTCAGCCACGCCGTCGTCTCCCTGCTGCGTGCCAGGGATTCCATCCTTTTACAGTTTAGCAGGACTGGCGCACAGGGAAAATTCTCCCTGGAAAGACTCCCCGCCGGCACGTTTATCCTGCTGGTCACTTACCCGGGTTATGCCGATTATGTGGAACGGGTAACCCTCCAAGACGGCGTGGTAACGCAGGTCGGTAAAATTGCACTCATCGGCAAGGCGAAACTGCTGGAAGAAGTAGTCATTAAGCAAAAGATGGCTGCCGTGAAGATTAAAGGGGACACCACCGAGTTTACGGCCGACAGTTTTCATGTGCAACCCAATGCCACCGTGGAAGACCTGCTGAAAAAGATACCGGGTATGCAGGTCGATAAAAACGGAAAAATTACGATGCAGGGGGAAGCCATTCAGAAGGTGCTGGTCGACGGCGAGGAATTTTTTGGCGATGATCCAACGCTGGTTACGCAAAACCTGCGGGCAGACATGATCGATAAGGTCCAGGTGTTTGATAAGAAAAGCGACCAGGCCGCCTTCACCGGGATAGACGACGGGCAGAAAAACAAAACCATCAACCTGAAACTGAAAGACAACAAGAAGAATGGCTATTTCGGAAAAGTAAGCGCCGGCGGAGGAACGGCAGGATACTATGAAAATCAGCTCATGGCGAACCTCTTTAAAAAGAAACTTAAATTCTCCGCCTATGGCATTATGTCAAACACCGGGAAGACGGGTTTGAACTGGAGCGACCGCGATCGATATGGCGAGAGTTCTGCCAGCAATATCGACTTCGACGAATCAAGCGGCTACTACAGCTTCACCGGCAGCAATGATGAACTGGATTCCTGGGACGGCCAATATAACGGGCAGGGCTATCCCATAGTAAAGACGGGAGGACTTCATTTCAATAATAAATGGGGCGACGATAAAAATTCTGTCAATGGCAACTATAAACTACTTGAACTTGGAGTTAGCGGATCCAGTGGCAGCACTACCCAGTACATCCTCCCTGATACGCTGTATTACAACAACACAAAAGAACTGTTTAACAACCGCATCCTCCGTAACCGCGCGAACGGCAGTTATGAATTGCAACTCGATTCATCCTCTTCGGTTAAAATCACCGCCAACGGCGGAACCGATCATAAAAACAGCAGCAGCCACTACCTGAGCTCAGCGCTTGCAGCGGACAGCGCCATCGTGAACAGCAGCGACCGGACCGTCAACACAACAGGTGACACCCGTTTCCTGAACAGTAACTTGCTCTGGAAAAAGAAAATGCACAAAAAGGGCCGGACCATCTCCGTCAACCTCAGCGAAAATTTTGAAAAAGCGGTTTCAGGCGGGTTCCTTTTCGCAAAAAATGATTTCTATAAAGGCAATATTATCACGCAGGAGCAGGTAACGGACCAGTATAAAAAATACAACACCGAAAAACTGGCTTTCGATTCCAAAATAACCTACTCCGAACCGTTGTCTAAAATCTCCGCCATGGTCGTTAACTACGGGATGGCGGTCAACAACAACCTGTCCGACCGGCTTTCTTACAACAAGGCAGCAGATGGCAAGTATTCCAGTATAGATACGGTCTTCAGCAATGAATACCGCTTTAATATTTTCACCCACAAGGCAGGCATCGCCTATAACCTCGGGGGTAAGAAAATCCGGTTCAATGCGGGAAATAATATCGGCATCACCAGTTTCAGCCAGCACGATCTAAGAAAGGACACCACGGTAGACAGGCGTTTTATAAACTGGTTCCCGCAGGCTTCCCTGAGTTACGCGTTCAACACCCAGAAACGACTGTCAGTTCATTACAACGGCAATACCACCCAGCCTTCGATACAGCAAATCCAGCCCATAAGGACCAATGACGATCCCCTGAATATCATCATCGGGAACCCCACCCTCAAACCCCAGTTTGCCAATAACTTCAACCTCAATTTCAACAGTTTTAAAATGCTTACCGAAACCAGTGTTTACGGGAGTGTCAATTACCAGTTTATGGAAAATGCCATCAGCAACCGGAGCTACGTGGATTCTGCCGGGAAACGTACCAGCCAATCCATCAATTTAAATGGTAACTATAACTATTCAGGGTATGTGGGATATGGTTTCAAACTGAAAAAAGCGGGGCTCAATGTGAACTTCAGCAGCCAGGTCAGGAACGGTAAATACCAGAGCGTGGTGAATAACGTACGCAATGAGACCAACAGCCAGTTCTATTCATTCGGCAACCAGCTTTATAAGGAAAAGGATAAAAAATATGAATTGCGGCTGGAAACACAGGTCACCTACACCACCAGTACTTCCTCGGTCCAGCAAAGTATCAAAACCCATTACTGGACCTTCCAAGTAGAACCCGGCCTGGACATCTACCTGCCCGGAAAAATCCAGCTGCATTCGGATGCGGAAATTAATCTCCGGCAAAAGACCAGCGCCTTCGACTATAACACCAACGTCGTTTTATGGAATGCCTGGTTTGGGAAAAAGCTGTTGAAGTCCGATGCCCTCATCATTAAGTTTACCGCAAACGATCTGCTCAACCAGAACCGGGGCATTAACCGCAATGTGCAAAGCAATTTTATAAGCCAGAATACCTACAGCACCATCCAGCGTTTCTTTATGCTGTCGGTTACGTGGAATTTCAATAAAGCCGGCACACCTGCGCCGGCTAACAATTAAAAAAATGACTATGCCAGCCATGTACGGAACCCGGCCGGGGATACACGCAACCAGACACGTCACAAGTGAATGGCTGCATCGCGGCAGCGTATTTACCGTAATCCTGCTTTTTGTTAACTTGTTTGCCGGCGCGCTAAGACTGCATGCACAAAACGTGATTTTCCTGGAGCATGGAAAAATTGAATTCGAAAAGAAAGTGAACCTGTATGCGGATCTGGATGAAGACGACTCCTGGTCTGAAGTGGAAAAGAGGGCCATGCCGAAATTTAAAAGCACCTATTTTGATTTGTTATTTTCCGGTGAAAAGACCCTGTACCGTCCGGGACGGGAAAACACCGATAACAATAAACTATACGGCCTGAAAGTGGCGCAGGATAACGTGGTCTTTAGCCAGCTGGACAGCAGCAAAAGTATCAGCCAGAAAAATGTATTCGAAGAGCTGTTCCTGGTGAAGGACAGTACCCGGCGTATTCAATGGAAAATTACCGATGAAAGCCGGGTAGTTGCGGGTTTCAGCTGCCGGCGGGCGAATGCCATCGTGATGGACTCCGTATATGTCGTGGCCTTTTACACGGATGATATCGTTACCCCCGGCGGCCCTGAATCATTCAGTGGCTTACCGGGGATGATCCTGGGGGTTTCACTTCCGCACCAGCACATGAGTTGGTTTGCCACCCGGGTGGAAAACACGGAAGTCAGCGCTGCCGACCTGAGGATACCCGGCAAAGGGAAAAAAATAAGCAATGCGGAACTTAAGGCGATGCTGAAAGACAGGATGAAAGACTGGGGTAAATTTGCCCAGCGCAGTATGGAAGCCGTAATGCTGTAATCCTTCGCCCGTCGTCATTTTTTCAAATCCATGATCAGCAGGTACTCAGGACCTACCGTCAGCGTTTTCTCCAGGCTGAATAAGGTTCCGGTTGCCACGTCAACGGCTTTACCGAAGTCTTTTACCCGTTCTGTAAAGCGGGTGAGGTCAATCGTAGCCGGTGCATTGTTGGTATTCATCACGCACATCACGGTTTGCCCGGCGTCATAACGGAAATACACATATACGCCGTTCTCCGGGATAAACTGCATCATCTTTCCTGCCGTGATGGCGGTAGCCGTTTTTCGGAAAGCAGCCAGGCGGCGGGTATAATCCTGAATGGATTTTTCATCGGGAGACAGGCCTTGCCCCGTAAAGGCATTTTTGGCATCGCCGTTCCATCCGCCGGGAAAATCAAGGCGAACGTTGCCATCAGGATTGGCCACGCCGGCTGTTGCGATTTCGGTGCCATAATACAGCTGGGGGATGCCCCGGGCCGTGAACAGCCAGCCCAGCCCCATCTTTAATTTGTTCAGATTCCCGCCGACCTGGCTCAGGAAACGCGTCATGTCATGGTTGTCCAGGAAAATCACGTTATTCATTGGCTCCTGGTATAAAAAATCTTCGCTAACGGTCTCGTATAGTTGATTAACGCCGCCGGGTGCCTGGGTGAGTGCAGGCTGGATGCCGCGGAAAAGAAACTCGAAGTCCAGCGACCCCGTGAGGTTGCTTTTGAAAGCAGTATTAAAAATATTTCGGGTAAAATAAGCCTGGTTTACGACGCCTTCATCCCAGTTCTCGCCAACCATGGTTATTTTTGGATACTCTGCCAGCAGGGCCTGGTTACACGCATTCATAAAATCCGGTTCAACATATTTATAGGTATCGATGCGCCAGGCATCCACTCCAAACCTTTCGACGCACCAGAGCGCATGTTGTATGAGAAAGGTGGCCACCAGCGGGTTACTTTGATTCAGGTCGGGCATCTCCGGGGTAAACCATCCATCAGCCATCTTCTTCCGGTCCGCTGCCGAGGCATGGGGATCAAAAAAAACCTGTTCCTTATAATTGGGCGGGGTGAAGACCGGCCATTGGTGCAACCAGCTGCTGTCCGGCGGGTCCTGAACAAAAAAATTATACAGGCCAACGTGGTTGTAGACGGCGTCCTGGATCAGTTTCATGCCGCGGCGGTGCAGTTCATCGCTGAGTTTGCTGTAGGCAGTTTCTCCCCCCAGCCGCGGCTCAATATGGTAATGATTGGTGAAGGCATAGCCGTGTTCGGTACGGTCAGGCATATCGTTTTCAATCACCGGCGTCATCCAGAGCGTGGTAACGCCCAGTCCCTGCAGGTAGTCGAGGTGATTGATGACCCCCTGCATGTCGCCACCGTGCCTCAAAAATACCTGCGTACGGTCGAGTGACTGATCGCGCATTCCAGGTAACCGATCATTGCGTTCATCGCCGTTGCTGAAACGGTCCGGCATAAGGAAATAAATGAAGTCGGCGGCGTTCACGCCCTGGGCATAATGGCTGCCTTTACCGGGTCTTCTCGCCAGCAGGGGAAGATGGACTACCTGGCCTGCTGGGGCACCCCCTGAACGGATGTCAATGATGCCCGGCTTGGCCGAAGGAGCAATTACCAGGTTCAGAAAAACATAATTTTTATTGCTCACCCTGGAAACCGTACTTAGGCTAACGCCGGGGTAACTGGTGCTGAAGCTACCGGCATTGCCAATACCCGGTCCATGAAGCATGACCTGCAATTTTGTTTGCTTCATCGCCACCCACCAATTTGAGGGGTAGACTTCCACCTGGGCAGGCAAAATCTTGGCGGCTGAGAGCAGGCAAACAAGTATCAGTATCTTTCTCATAAAAAATATACATTAAATATCAACAGCAGGATGTACGTTTAAACGGATCGGTTTTCGGCAATCTCCATTCTGATGGCTTCGGTTTCATCCACGCGCCTTTCCCTGATGAACAACACGCAGATGATGGCCGCAATGATCATCAGTCCGCCGCCCGACTGCACGGCAGTAAGCATATTGTTGTTCAGCACGTGCTTCATCAGCCAGGGATAACAGAAGGAGGCGATAATTTCGGGCAATACAATGAAGAAGTTAAAAATGCCCATATATATGCCGACTTTATCTTTGGGCAATACCCCGCTGAGCATGGCGTATGGCATGGAAATGATGCTGGTCCAGGCTATCCCCACGCCGGTCATACAGACGAATAATGTATTTTTCTGGGTAACGAAGGCCACCGAGATAAGTCCGGCCGCGCCGGCCAGCAGGCAAAGCGAATGGGTCCATTTGCGTCCGAGGCGGTCGGCAATGAAGGGCAGGATGAAAGAAAAAAGGAAAGTCACCACGCTGTAATAGGCGAGGGTAAGCCCCGCAAAATCCTTCCCGTTGCCGAATGCCGGGTCGGTATCACTGGTGGCGCCGAATATGTGATAGGCCACCGAGAGCGCATAATAAAACCACATCAGGAAAAGTCCCGGCCAGGTGAAGAATTGCACCAGTGCAATTATTTTCATGGTGCGCGGCATATTGCGCATCGCCAGTATAATTTCTTTTACCCCGTTTGTTTTATTTTTTTCCGATGTCCCAACGGGTGCTGAAGGCGGGTATTCTTTTGATGTAAAGACGGTATACAGCACTGCAGAAAAGAAAAAGAAGGCTCCGATATAAAACGAAATTTTTACGTTGTCCGCGATGATTCCCTTTGCGGCAATATTTTTAACATCCAAAATATTATTGAGCAGGTAAGGCAGTGCCGAAGCGATGCTGCCGCCGAGCCCGATCATAAGGCTCTGCATGATGAACCCGCGGTTCACCTGGCTGTCGGGGAGTTTATCGGTGACAAAGGCACGGAAAGGTTCCATGGCCACGTTCCCGAAAACATCCAGCACCCACAGCAGCCCGGCCGCCATCCACAACGCGCTGCTGTGCGGCA